>NZ_JBFBIR010000031.1:0-91488 GCF_040685715.1 Kitasatospora sp. NPDC088264 | reverse complement strand
TTGCCCCCGCTCTCTCGCGGCGACTCCGGAACTGTACGGGGACAGGACCGCCACATGCAAATCGCCCCCGCCCGGGGTCCCGGGCAGGGGCGATCCGATGTTCAGGCGCCGTCAGACGCGGCCCATCTCCTCGGCGATGGCTGCCACGAAGCCGTCGATGTCGGCCTCCGTGGTGTCGTACGAGCACATCCAGCGCACCTCGCCGGTGTGCTCGTTCCAGAAGTAGAAGCGGTAGTGCTTCTGAAGCCGCTCGCTCACCTCGCGCGGGAGGATCGCGAACACCGCGTTCGCCTGGACCGGGCGCACGATCTCGACGCCGTCGATCCCGCGAACGGCCGCCTCCAGCCGGCTGGCCATCGCATTGGCGTGCCCGGCATTGCGCAGATAGAGGTCGCCGGAGAGCAGCGCCTCGAACTGGACGGAGAGGAAGCGCATCTTCGAGGCGAGCTGCATCGAGGTCTTGCGCAGGAACTTGATGTTCCGCACCCGCTCGGGGTTGAGCACCACCACGACCTCGCCGAACAGCAGGCCGTTCTTCGTACCGCCGAAGGACAGCACGTCGACGCCCACGTCCGTGGTGAAGGCGCGCAGCGGCAGGCCGAGCGCTGCGGCGGCGTTGGCCAGGCGGGAGCCGTCGACGTGGACGAGCATGCCGAGCTGGTGGGCGTGCTCGGTGATCGCACGGATCTCGTCGGCGGTGTAGAGGGTGCCGAGCTCGGTGCTCTGGGTGATGGAGACCGCGAGCGGCTGCGCGCGGTGCTCGTCGCCGAAGCCCCAGGCCTGCTGGTCGAGCAGCTCGGGGGTGAGCTTGCCGTCCGGGGTGGGGACGGTGAGCAGCTTGATGCCGCCCATCTTCTCCGGGGCGCCGCCCTCGTCCACGTTGATGTGGGCGGATTCGGCGGCGACCACGGCACCCCAGCGCGGGAGCAGCGCCTGGAGGGCGACCACGTTGGCGCCGGTGCCGTTGAAGACGGGGTGGGCCTCGGCCTTGTCGCCGAAGTGGCGGCGGAAGACGTCCTGGAGGTGGGCCGTGTAGTCGTCCTCGCCGTAGGCGATCTGGTGGCCGCCGTTGGCGAGGGCTATCGCGGCGAGGATCTCCGGGTGCACGCCGGCGTAGTTGTCGCTGGCGAAGCCGCGGACGGCGGGGTCGTGCCGCCGTACCGCGTCCGTACGGGTGAGGTCGGTCATCGGGCTGTCAGCCACAGGTGCTGTCCGTTCAGTTCTGCTGCGGGGCGGTCCCAGAGGCCCGCCAGGTGTCCGGCGAGGTCGGCGGTGTCGGTGAAGCCGGCGAACTTCGCCTCCGGCTTCTCGGCCCGCATTTCGGGGCTGACCAGCGCCTTGATGACCAGGATCGCAGCCGCTGCGGTGGGCTCGCCGTCGGGGGCGGTGGTCTCCTTCTTGAAGGAGTCCGCCATGGCGAGGGTCCAGGCCTCGGTGGCAGCCTTGGCGGCCGCGTAGGCGGCGCCGCCGGCGGTGGGCTTGTGCGCGGCGGCGGCGGAGATCATCGCGTAGCGGCCGGCGGAGCTGCGGACCAGGGCGGGCTGGAAGGCCAGCGAGGTGTGCTGGAGGGTGCGCACGACGGTGTCGTGCAGGAAGTCCCAGTCGTCCAGGCGGGTGTCGAAGAAGGTCTTGCTGCCGCGCCAGCCGCCGACCAGGTGGAACAGACCGTCGACATGGCCGTGCTCGGCCTCCAGGTGGTCGGCCCAGTCGTGGACCTCCTGCGGGTCGAGCAGGTCGATCACCTGTCCGCTGACCTTGGCCCCGCGCACGGCGATGCGGGTGGCGTCCAGCGCGGATTCGAGGCGCTGGGCGTCGATGTCGGCACCGATCACGGTGGCGCCGTCGGCGGTGAGGCGGCGCAGCACCGCCTGGCCGGCCGGGCCGCTGGCTCCGGCGACGGCGATGACCTTGCCGGTCAGCGGGGACTTGGTGGTCGTGGTCACGCGGCGGCTCCCTGGATACCGGTGCCGGTGATGCCGGCGGTGGCGGCGATGACGCCGCCGAGCTTCTTGGACAGGGCCTCGTAGAACATGCTCAGCGGGAACTCGTCCGGGAGCACCGCGTCGCACAGCGCCTTGTTGAGGGCCTTGCCATCGGTGATGTCGAGCGGCAGCGCCTCGGAGCCCTTCGCCCAGGTGGAGGCGGGGTGCGGGGTGAGGTAGCGGGAGACCAGCTGGTAGGCGGCGATCCAGTGGGCCGGCTTGGGCCGGTCGATGCCGTCGCGGTAGAGGGTCTCGATCTCGGCGCAGAGCGCGTTGGTGACCTGCGGGGCCCGGTCCCAGTCGATGCTGAGGCGGTTGTCGCGCCAGCGCAGCGCGTCGTGCTTGTGCAGGTAGGCGAAGAGCAACTGGCCGCCCATGCCGTCGTAGTTGCGGACGCGGTCGCCGCTGACCGGGAAGCGGAACAGGCGGTCGAAGAGGATCGCGTACTGGACGTCGCGGGCGTGCGTGTTGCCCTCGGCCTCCAGTTTCACCGCCTCCTTGAAGGTGGTGAGGTCGCAGCGGAGCTCCTCCAGGCCGTACATCCAGAACGGGCTGCGCTGCTTGATCATGAAGGGGTCGAACGGCAGGTCGCCGTGGCTGTGGGTGCGGTCGTGGACGAGGTCCCACAGGACGAAGGTCTCCTGCGCGCGGTCCTGGTCCTTGAGCAGGCCCTCGGCGTCGGCCGGGATCTCCAGGCCGAGCTGCTGGACGGCGCTGGTGGTGACGGCGCGGAAGCGGGCGGCCTCGCGGTCGCAGAAGATGCCGCCCCAGGTGAAACGTTCCGGCGCCTTGCGCACGGCCACCGTCTCGGGGAAGAGCACGGCGGAGTTGGTGTCGTAGCCGGCCGTGAAGTCGGTGAAGGTGATCGGCACGAACATCGGGTTGTCGAAGCGGGTCCGCTCCAGCTCGGCCAGCCAGTCGGGCCACACGACGCTCAGCAGGACGGCTTCCAGGTTGCGGTCCGGGTTGCCGTTCTGCGTGTACATCGGGAAGACGACGAGGTGCTCCAGGCCGTCCTCGCGCTGGTCGGCGGGGTGGAAGGCGAGCAGCGAGTCCAGGAAGTCGGGCTCCCGGTAGCCGGTGTCGGCCCACTTGGCCAGGTCCGCGTCGACGGCGGCCAGGTAGGCGGCGTCGTGCGGGAACAGCGGGGCGAGCTCCTCGACGGCGCCGCGGACAGTGGCCAGCAGCGGGTCGACGGTGTGCCGCTGGACGGCGGACAGGTCGATCGAACCGTCCTTGGACTGCAGCGGGCGCAGCGTCTCGACGGCCTCCTTCAGGCGCAGCCAGGCCGGGTGGCCGGCGAGGGTCGAGACCGGGGCGTCGGCCGCCGCAGCGAGCCTTGGCGAAAGATTCTGCATCGGGGACTCACTTCGACAGGAGTTATTTCAACGGAGACACCATAAGTACGAAAGGTTCTCCTGTTCAAGGGGGTCGCGACCGACAAAGCTTCGGCGTGGCTCCGCCGAGACCCTGGTGGGGCCACGGGGCGCGGGCCCGCCGGCCGGGCGTCCGCCATGTGGACAGGGATCTGGATGTTCTGGACAGACGCACTGTCGGAATGCGAACCTCCCGCCATGCTCCCGGCGGTGATCACGGTGACCGAGTGCCACATCGGCCTTTTCCGGGCGCCCTCTTGTTGTCACGCCTGCTGTCGCGTGCGCGGCCTCTGCCGCCGCTGTCGCTGATCCGGCTCGGAGGGCGCCGCGGACGCGGGCCCGTACGCCGACCATGCCGTGTGTGTTCCGGCGCCGCCACCGGGGGGAAGTGACCCGCCGGGCCCGCGGCCGGCCCCGGCCCGCCCGTCGCCTCCCCTGTCCCACCCGGCCCTTGCCTCCTCCCTGTCCCGCCCGGCCCTTCCTCACTGGAGCCCTGCCATGACCATCCGCAAGCCGTCCGCCGCACTGCCCCTCGCCGCACTGCTCGCCGCGGCCGCCGCGCTGACCGCGTGCGCGCCGCAGGACGCCAAGTCCGACGGGGCCGCCGCCTCGGGCTCCTCGGGTGCGGCCGGTACCGCCGCGGGCTGCGCGCCGGGAGCGCTGGCGACCCGGACGGCGGGGACGCTGACCGTCGGCACCGACAAGCCCGCGTACGACCCGTGGTTCACCGAGGACAAGCCGGAGAACGGCAAGGGGTTCGAGTCCGCCGTGGCCTTCGCGGTGGCGGAGAAGCTGGGCTACCCCAAGGAGAAGGTCAGCTGGGTGGTCGCGCCGTTCGGCAAGGCCACCTCGCCCGGGGCCAAGGACTTCGACTTCGACGTCAACCAGGTGTCCATCAGTGACGAGCGCAAGCAGGCCGTCGACTTCTCCTCCGGCTACTACGACGTGCGCCAGGCCGTCATCGCGCTGAAGAACTCCAAGGCGGCGGGCGCGAAGAGCATCGCCGACCTGAAGGGCGCCAAGCTGGGCGCGCAGGTCGGCACCACCAGCCTCGACACCATCACCGACACGATCAAGCCGAGCGTCCAGCCGGCCGTGTTCGACTCCAACGACCTCGCGAAGGCCGCGCTGAAGAACGGCCAGGTCGAGGCGCTCGTGGTGGATCTGCCGACGGCCTTCTACATCACCGGCGCCGAGGTGCCGGAGGCGCAGGTGGTCGGCCAGTTCGCGGGGGCCACGCAGGGCGAACAGTTCGGCCTGGTGCTGGACAAGGGCTCGAAGCTGACCGGCTGCGTGTCGCAGGCGGTGGACGCGCTGCGCTCCGACGGCACGCTCGCGAGGCTGGAGAAGCAGTGGCTCTCCGACGCCGTCTCGGCACCGGTGCTCAAGTGAGCGGCGACGCGGTGGCGGCCGGTCCGGCGTCGGTCGCCAAGGGCCGGGACGGGAAGGGCCGCGCCGGGAAGGGCCGCGCCGGGAAGGGGCTCGAAGGGGGTGACCTCGACGGGGAGGGCCTCGACGGCGGCGGGGGCAAGGGGGACGACGACGGCTACCGTCCGTCCGAACGGCGGCTGGCGCACGAGGCGTACCGGCGCGGCCGGGCCCGCCGGTCGGCGCTGATGGCCGCCGGGTCGACCCTGGCGACGGCGGTCGCGCTCTACCTGCTGGTCGTCAACTCCCCCGGCTGGGAGGTGACTCGGAAGACCTTCTTCAACGCCGACTACGCCCGCCAGGCGCTGCCCGAGGTACTGAAGGGGCTGCGGCTCAACCTGGAGCTGATGCTCGGCTGCGGCGCCCTGATCCTGGTGTTCGGCCTGCTGCTCGCGGTGCTGCGGACGCTGCGCGGGCCGGTGTTCCTGCCGGTGCGGCTGCTGGCCACCGCGTACGTGGACTTCTTCCTCGGGCTGCCGATGATCATCTGCCTGCTGGTGATGATCACCGGGGTGCCGGCGCTGCGGCTCGGCGGGGTGACCACCGATCCGCTGGTGCTCGGCGGGGCGGCGCTGGTGCTGACGTACTCCGCCTACGTGTCGGAGGTGTTCCGCTCCGGCATCGAGTCGGTGCACCCCAGCCAGCGGGCCGCGGCCCGGTCGCTCGGGCTCACCAACGCGCAGGCGATGCGGTACGTGGTGCTCCCGCAGGCCGTGCGGCGGGTGGTGCCGCCGCTGCTGAACAACCTGGTCAGCCTGCAGAAGGACACCGGGCTGGTGTCGATCGGCGGGGCGATCGACGCGGTGTACGCGGCCAAGATCATCGCGGCCCGGTCGTTCAACTTCACGCCGTACCTGGTGGCGGGACTGGTGTTCATCGTGCTGACCATTCCGCTGACGCGGTTCGCCGACTGGCTGACCGCACGGACGAACCGTCGGCAGTTCCAGGGAGGTGCGGTGTGAGCGGGGACGTGCTCCGACTGGAGTCCGTGCGCAAGACCTTCGGCGGCCAGGTGGTGCTGCGCGACGTGGGGTTCGCCGTGCCCGAACACTCGGTGACGGCACTGATCGGGGCGTCCGGCTCCGGCAAGTCCACGCTGATGCGGTGCGTCAACCTGCTGGAGGGGATCGACGACGGGGCGGTCTTCCTGGACGGGGAGGAGATCACCGACCCGCGCGCGGACCAGGACGCCGTCCGCCGCCGGATCGGCGTGGTGTTCCAGTCCTACAACCTGTTCCCGCACCTGACCGTGCTGGAGAACATCACGCTCGCCCCGCGCCGGGTGCACGGACGGGGGCGGGCCGAGGCGGAGGCGGAGGCGCTGGGGCTGCTCGACCGGCTGGGGCTGGCGGCCAAGGCGAAGGAGTACCCGGACCGGCTCTCCGGAGGACAGCAGCAGCGCGTCGCCATCGTGCGGGCGCTGGCCACCGGGCCCCGGCTGCTGCTGCTCGACGAGATCACCGCGGCGCTCGACCCGGTCCTGGTCGGGGAGGTGCTCTCGGTGGTGCGCGACCTCAAGGAGCAGGGCATGACGATGGTCCTGTCCACCCACGAGATGGGGTTCGCGCGCGAGGTGGCCGACCAGGTCTGCTTCCTGGACGACGGGGTGGTGCTCGAACAGGGGCCGCCGGAGCAGGTGTTCGGCGATCCGCGGGAGGAGCGGACGCGACGGTTCCTCAGCCGGGTCGTCGCCTCGGGGCGGCTCGCGGGCTGAGCACCGGCCGGGGCGGCGGAGCGTGTGCCCGGTGGCCGCACACCGGGGGCACCACTGTGCGCCCCGGTGCGCGCCCTGCCCGCGCCCCGGCCACAGCGGTGATCGTGGACTGGACGACCGTCCAGACCGCGGT
Source organism: Kitasatospora sp. NPDC088264 (assembly GCF_040685715.1). Taxonomy (NCBI): domain Bacteria; kingdom Bacillati; phylum Actinomycetota; class Actinomycetes; order Kitasatosporales; family Streptomycetaceae; genus Kitasatospora; species Kitasatospora sp. NPDC088264. The sequence goes on along the minus strand of NZ_JBFBIR010000031.1, from coordinate 84,855 downwards.
CGGCGGGCGACGGTGTGGCGGGCCGCACCGCACCGCCGCCGGCCGCCCGCCCTCTCCGCCCCGGGAGGCCGCCGTTGCACGGACCCTCGCTGATCAGCTGGCTGCTCGCGCTCCTCACCGCCACCGCCGGCGCCTACTGTCTCACCCGGCTGCGCCACTCCCCCTGCGCCGCCGACACCACTCACCACTTCGGCGCCCGCCGCCTGCTCGCCCGGGAGTCCGACGCCGCCGAGGCCCTGATGGGGCTCGGCATGGCCGCCATGGCCGTGACCGGCGGCGCCGTCCCGGCCACCGTCTGGGCCTGGGTGTTCGGTCTCCCCGCCACCACCTTCCTGCTCGCCGCCGTACGCGCCCCGGCCCGCCGGGCACACCGGCTGCACCACGCGATCGGCGCGCTCGCCATGACGTACATGGCGCTCGCGATGACCGCCACCCCCGGCCATCACCACCACGCCGCCGACGCGGGCACGCCGCTGCTGACCGGCTCCCTCCTGCTCTACTTCGGCGCCTACTCCCTGTGGGCCGGCACCCGGCTCCTGCACACGGCCTCCGGGACCGTGGCACTCGGCACCGCCGGGCTGCCCCGGGCCTGCCGGCTCACCATGGGCATCGGCATGTTCGCCATGCTCCTGACCATGTGAGCCCGGATCGATCCAAGAGCCCATCCCTGACGTGGCGTTGGTCACTGGCCGGTCGAAAGCCGTTCCTCCGGACGTCATCAGCGCATAGGTTGGCAGGGAGCGCGTTGTCGCGTTCCGTGCGTACTCGGGGAGCCCATGCGATGACTGCCCTGATCGGCCTGCTGCTGCTCGGACTGCTGCTCTCGACCGTCGCGCCCCGGCTGCTGGCCCGGGCCCGCTGGGCGGAGCGCGAACCGGTGCTGGCGCTGCTGGCGTGGCAGTGCCTGGTGGTGGCCGTGCTGCTGTGCTGCGTCCTGGGCCTGCTGCTGGCCGCCTCCGCCGCGCTGCCCGAACTGCGCGCCCTGGTGTTCTCGGGCGCCCCGCACGGCGTCGAGGCCGCGTACGGCCTCCAGGACGCCGAGGGCTGGGGCCGACTGTGCGCCGCGGTGCTGGCGGCGGGCGGCCTGCAGACGGTGCTGGCGCTCACCCGCGAAGTCCGTTCCGCGAAGGCGATCCGCGACCACCGACATGCTCAACTCACGGTCCGTGCTCCGGAGTTGCCCGAGGCCATCGCGTCCGCCCGCAGCCGCCGGGAGCGGCTGGTGGTGCTGGAGAACGTCCGCCCGGAGGCGTGGTCGCTGCCCGGCCCGGACTCCCGCCTGGTGGTCACCACCGGCGCCCTCCAACAGCTGACCGACCGGGAGTTGGCCGCCGTCCTGAGCCACGAGCGCGGGCACGTCCGGGCCCGGCACCACTGGCTCCAGCAGTGCGCACAGGCGCTCGCCTCCGGTTTCCCCGGGGTCGGCGTGTTCAGTGCCTTCCGGGCCCAGGTGGAGGAGCTGGTGGAGCTGGCGGCCGACGACCGGGCGGCGCGCCGGCACGGCCGGCACACCACCGCCCTCGCGCTGGCCGAACTCAACCTGGACCGCGGGGTGTTCGGCTCCTGCCCGCCTGGTCTGGCGCAGTCCCCGCGGCGGGTGGACCGGCTGCTCGCGGGCCGTCCTCGGCTGTCCGTCCCGCACCGGCTGCGGCTCACCGTCGTCGCCCTCGCCGCACCTGCCGCGGCCGTCCTGCTGGCCGTCGCCCCGGGGCTGACCTCGCTCCTCTGAGAAGGCCCGCACCCCTTCGGAAAGGTCCAATCCGGGCGTCGGCCCACCGAGTTGACACCAGGTCAGCTTGCCGGCGGCTCGCCCAGCGGCCCGAGCGGAGCGCCGAGGGTCAGTTCGAGCACCTCGCGATGGAGCGGCCTGGCCTGCTCGTACCGCTCCCGACCGGTCCCGGTCAGGGTGATCACGATGGCCCGCCGGTCGCTCTCGCACATCGCCCGGGTGACCAGCCCGCCCTTCTCCAAGCGTGCGATCACCCGGGACAGCGCGCTCTGGCTGAGGTGGACGGTGTGGGCCAGCTCCTGCGCCCGCAGCGCATGACCGCCGCCCTGGCACCCCTCCACCAGGCGCTCCAGCACCTCGAACTCGCTCACGCCCAGCCCGCACTTGTCACCCAGCTCGCGATCGAGCATGCAGGCCGTGGCGGCATGCCGGGCCAGCAGGTCGCGCCATTGCGCGACGAGACCGGCCTCCGCCGGGGAGTCGAGATCAGCCACGGTGCCACCCTAGCACGTGCGCCGTAAAATTATGTGTTCACATCTTATTCATTTGCATTGAATGCACACGCATGTACTGTCCTCCCCATGACCACCGCGACCGCCACGTCACCCGACGCCCCGTCAACCAGCGGGCTGAGCTGGACACCCCGCCTCTGGGGCACCCTGATCGTGCTCTGCGCCGCCATGTTCCTGGACGCCCTGGACGTCTCCATGGTCGGCGTCGCCCTCCCGTCCATCGGCTCCGAGCTGCACCTCTCCACCTCCGCCCTGCAATGGGTGGTCTCCGGCTACGTGCTCGGCTACGGCGGCCTGCTGCTGCTCGGCGGCCGCGCCGCCGACCTGCTCGGCCGCCGCCGGGTCTTCCTGGTCGCCCTGGGCGTCTTCGCCGCCGCCTCGCTGCTCGGCGGCCTGGTCGACGACGGCGGGCTGCTGATCGCCGCCCGCTTCCTCAAGGGCGTCAGCGCCGCCTTCACCGCCCCCGCCGGCCTGTCGATCATCACCACGACCTTCGCCCAGGGCCCCGCCCGCAACCGGGCGCTGTCGATCTACACCACCTGCGGCGCCAGTGGCTTCTCGCTCGGCCTGGTGCTCAGCGGGCTGCTCACCTCGGTCGGCTGGCGCTGGACGTTCCTGATGCCCGTTCCGGTCGCACTGCTCGCCCTGCTCTTCGCGGTCCGGCTGCTCCCCCGCCCCGCCGAGGAGCGCGCCAAGGGCGGCTACGACGTGCTGGGTGCGATCACCGGCACCGCGACCGTGCTGCTGCTGGTGTTCACCGTCACCGAGGCGCAGGGCGTCGGCTGGCTGAGCCTGCGCACCGTCGGCTCGCTGGTCGTGGTCGCCGCACTGGCCGCCGCCTTCCTGCTGGTGGAGAGCCGCACCGCCCACCCGCTGGTCCGACTCGGCATCTTCCGCAACGGCTCGGTCGCCCGGGCCAACGTGATCGCCTTCGCCATGGCCGGCGCGTACGGCGGGTTCCAGTTCGTCGTCACGCTCTACCTGCAGCACCTGCTGGGCTGGTCGGCGCTGCAGATGGCCCTCGGGCTGCTGCCGGCCGGCGCGTTCATCGCGCTCTCGGCACCGTTCATGGGCCCGATCGTGGACCGCTTCGGCACCGGCAGGCTGCTGCCGATCGGCCTGCTGGCCCTGGTCGGCGCGTTCGCACTGTTCCTGCGGCTGGACGAGCACAGCTCGTACCTGGGTCTGGTCCTGCCCTCGATGCTGCTGCTCGGCGTGGGCTTCGCGCTGGCCTTCCCCTCGGTGAACATCGCCGCCACCGACGGCGTGGGCGACGAGGAGCAGGGTCTGGCCTCCGGCCTGGTCAACACCGCGATCCAGGTCGGCACCGCGGTGGTCCTGGCCGGCGCGACCGCGATGATCGCCGCCGGCAGTGCCGGCGGCGACAGCCCGCAGGCGCAGCTGGACGGCTACCGGCCGGCCCTGGTGTTCGTCACGGCGGTCGCGCTGTTCGGCCTGCTGATCGCCGCGGTGGGCGCCCTGGTCGACCGGCGGCGGACGTCAGCTCCCGCGCCGGTGCGGGACTACGATTACCCCCCGGTCGGGTCGAGCACGGCGCGGACCGAAGTCCTGACCAACCGCTGACCGTCGACCGCCGCCCGGGGCCGGCCCCCCGGCCCCCGCCGTCGGACAATGGCGCCGGCTCCACCAAACCCCCGTTTTGGTGGAGCCGGCCGTCTTCTGTACCGGGCGCCCGAGCGGCGCCCACCGGCGCGCGGTTTCACGGTGCGACTACCGGCTCCGCCAGTATATTGGCCCGGAGCCAACGAACGTTCGGAGCAGACACGATGGCACCTCGCGGGGATTCGGTCAATGAGGAGATGCGGCAACGCTCCCGTCTGCGCATCATGCGAGCCACCGTCGAACTGGTCGACCGGCACGGATACGCGGGCACCACGCTGACCGACATCGCCGAGCGGGCCGGGCTCGCGCGCGGGCTGCTCTCCTACTACTTCGACGGGAAACGGCTGCTGATGCAGTCGGCGACGCACCGGATGATGCACCAGTCGCTCTCCGGCGCGCTCGCCGAGCTGACCCCGGACGCCACGCCGGCGGCCCGGCTGGCCCGCGCGATCGACGCGGTTCTCACCCTCGCCCTGGAGCATCCGCGGGTGATGCGCTCGCACCTCGCGCTGATCCTGGACCCGGACTCCGGCGCCTTCGTCCAGGACCCGGAGCAGCAGCAGCTCGGCGCGATCCTCCAAGGCCTGCTGCTCGACTGGGGCGCACCGGACCCGGCCGCCGAGCACGCGGTGCTGCGCAGCGCGCTGATGGGCGGCTGCATCGGGGTGCTGCTGCCGGGCGCCGAACTCCCGCTGGCACTGATCCGGGCCGACCTGTTCCGCCGCTACGACCTGCCCTGGGAACTGGGCACCCCGCCGCAGGCACTGCCGCCGGAACGCGAACGGCCGCCGGCCCGCGGCTGACGGCGGGTGGACGGCGGCTCGGTGTCCGGGCGACCGATCGCGGGAGCCGGACCCGTACGCTCTGCCGGGAGTTCCTCTCAGCGCTCCTTGAGGATCGACGCCAGCAGGTCCACGGTCCGCTCCGGCGTGAGGCTGTCCACGCAGAGCCGCTCCATGACCTGGATGTACGCGTCGACGTCGTCCCGCTTGTCGAGGTACAGCGCGCTGGTGAGCTGCTCCAGGTAGACGACATCCGCGAGGTCCTGTTCAGGGAAGCGCAGGATCGTGAACGCCCCGGACTCCCCCGCGTGCGCGCCGAATCGGAACGGCATCACCTGGATCACGACGTTGGCCTGCTCGGCGACGTCGATCAGGTACTGCACCTGGCCGCGCATCACCTTGGGCCCGCCGACGGGGCGGCGCAGCGCGGCCTCGTCGATCACGGCCCACAGTCGCGGGCTGGCGCCCTCGGTCAGCAGCTTCTGGCGACGCAGGCGGAGGCTGACCCGCCGCTCGATCTCCTCCTCGCTGACGACCGGCCGACTCTGGCCGAAAACCGCCCGTGCGTACTCCTCGGACTGCAGCAGTCCGGGGATGAACTGCACCTCGTAGGTGCGGATCAGCTGGGCGGCCTCCTCCAGGCCGACGTAGGTCTGGAACCAGCCCGGCAGCACGTCGTTGAAGCTGTGCCACCAGCCGGACTTGTTGGCCTCGCGGACCAGCCCGAGCAGTGCCTCCCGCTCCAGGCCGTCGTCCACGCCGTAGAGGCTGAGCAGGTCGGCGACGTCGCGCTCCTTGAAGCTGACGCGGCCGAGTTCCATGCGGCTGATCTTGGACTCCGAGGCCCTGATCGCGTAGCCGGCGTCCTCGCGCGTGATGCCGCGCGTCTCACGCAGGCGACGCAGCTGAGAACCGAGGAGGATCCGGCGGACCATCGAGCCGCCGCCCGGCTGAACTGTGGTCATGCGGTCGAAACCTCCACCTAGGGCAAACAGCGCACAGTCTGCCATCAGTTGAGCGCTCACGGTGCCGATACTGACGGATGTTCCTATCAGTTCCACACTCCACACACCAGGATGCACGTGCATCCGGCGCTTGCATATGCCAATAGTGCGACTGCACGTGAATCGACTCTTGCATCTGCAGTGAGCGCACACCACCATGGTGCACGTGCACCTGCACATCCCTGGCATTCCCGCGGGCTCCGCGTCGACCCCACGCGCGACTCCGTGCACCGACCCGGCAGCGTTCCCCCGCGCCACCGGGGGTTCGTGTGCGCGCGCGCTGGTCGAGGGGGCGGCCGAGCGGCCGAGCGAGTCGGAGGTGACCGGCATGACCCCGGCGGGTCCAGCCGTGTCCGCCCCCTTATGGGAGGAGCTCTTCATGAGCACCGGTACGGCTTTGGCGGTTGACCCCCATGTGGTCACCTGTACGCTCGCTCCTCGCTTCGAAGCCGTCAGAACCGCGCGCGACTTCGCCAGAACCTCTCTTCAGCGCTGGGGCCTGATGGAGCTGTTCGACGACGTCGCGCTGGTGGCCTCGGAGCTGGTGACCAACGCACTGCGGCATGCGATCGGCGCACGGCCCGACCCTGCGGGTGGCGTCCAGGGCGAGTACGACTTTCCCATACAGCCGACCCCTGAGGGCCGGCTGCCGATCCGAATAAGCCTGGTCCACCGCTCCCCCCAGGTGGTCTGCGCGGTGAGCGACCCGAGCTGCATCGGCCCGGTCGCCCGGGAGGCGGACTTCGTCGCCGAGTCCGGCCGCGGACTGCACCTGGTGGAGTCCTTCAGCCGCTCCTGGGGTTGGCACCCGCTGGGCAGCGGCAAGGTGGTCTGGGCCCTGTTCGAGGCGGAGCCGGCCACCGGTTCCGAACTCGGTGGACGGCACCGGCGCTCGGCCTAGCGCCAGGCGGCGCGCGGCCGGCCGAGGGAGGCCCCGGGAGGACCGCACCCCGGGCTCCGCGGAGCGGATCGGCGGGCCTGGCACAGGTGCGCCACGGGCTCCGGCCCAGCCCTCAGGGCGATTTCCACGACGATTCCCGGGCCTGTCTCCCGGACGAGCCGGCCGGACCGACGGCCGGGCACCCCGGCGGCCCGACTCCCGTCCACGTCCGGGCCCCCAGCCGTGCGCGGGACCACCCGCCACACCTGCGCGCGGTCGGCCGCGAGAACGGCCGCCACGAGAGCGCCCGCCATGTGGCCCCGGACCGGCCCCGGACAAGACAAAGGCCGTCGCGGTGTCAGCACCCACGACGGCCCCCCGATGGCAGGACGGCGGCCGGTCAGACCGCCAGGTGGTCGAACTCCCCGTCCTTGGCCCCCAGCAGCAGGGCGGCGATCTCGGCCCGGGTGTAGATGAGCGCCGGACCTTCCGGGAAGCGCGAGTTGCGCATCGCCACATCGCCCCCCGGCAGGGCCGCGAACTCGACGCAGTTCCCCTGGGAGTTGCTGTGCAGGCTCTTCTGCCAGACAACCCCCTTGAGGTCGGCGGCCGCCATCCCGTTGTAGGTGTCGTACGAGCCGTACGTGTCCTGCGAGTCGTGCATAGAAATCTCCCGAAGAGCTCCGGAGTGGTCGTCCAGCGCGGCGCTCCCGGCACCCGCCGAACGAACGGACCGGCCCCGTACCGGCCCGGCACAACGCCTCACTTGACGCGATGATAGCTGCTGTGCACGTGCATCAGCACGGGACATTGCAGGTGCACGAGGCCTTTCACCGGCAGTTCTGAACTCTTCACGGACCCTTCTCCTGACGGTACGTAAACGGACATAGCCGAGTGAATCGCCAGATTCTCGATAACCGGCCGTGAGCGATTCCCCGCTGAATGTTGATCTTCAGACGCCCGGAGTCGCGCCTTCGTGACCCTCCGTCAGGCGACCTCCCGGCTGTGAGACATCTCACGCGCCACAGAAGCAACTCGACGCCCCGTCGGACACGTCAGGGCAACCAGCGGTGATCGCTCGAAGGCTGGGTGAGATATGTCCGGATTGCGGGCAAACCGCCCGGACGGACACGACGGGAGCGCGGCGCACCCGCCATGACCACGTGAAACTCGAACGGCAGCCGAATGCAGGCCTGACGGGCCGATGTCCTACGATCTCCGGCATGAGCACCGCAGCCATCCCGGGCGCGCCACTGCCCGTCCGCACTCCAGGCTCCCGTGCGCGGGGGCGCCACCGTCGCCCCGAGCGCCCCGAGATCCCGGCCGGATCCCCGGCCCTGGTGCTCGCCGTGCCCGCGACCGCCGGGCCCGAGTCCCGCTCGGTCGTCGAGGAGCTGCTGTCGATCGTCCGCAGCGAGCAGGGCGACATCCAGACCGCCGTCGGCTACCTCCCGGGCGAAGCCGCCCAGGGCGCCGACAGCGACGACCGCACCGTCGCCGAACTGCTGGCCATGGCCGCCGAGGCCGGCCTGCCCGCGCCGGTCCTGGTGCCGCTGGTACCCGGCCCGCACGGATTCCTGACCGAACTCCACGCCCTCGCCGCCGAGTACGGAGCCCCCGTCACCGACGTGCTCGGCCCGCACCCGCTGCTCGCCGAGGCCGTGCACGTGCGCCTGTCCGAGGCCGGCCTGGCGCGTGCCGACCGGGCCCGGCTGTTCGCCATCGCGACCGCCGCGGACGGCGTCGTGCTGACCACCGTCGGCGGCGAGGAGGCCGCTGCCGCTGCCGGCATCACCGGTGTCCTGCTGGCGGCCCGGCTGGCCGTCCCGGTCGTGCCCGCCGCGCTCGACGTGCCGGGCTCGGTCGCCGCGGCCGTCAACCACCTCAAGGAGACCGGCTCCCAGCGCCCGGCGCTGGCCCCGCTGGTGATCGGGCCGGAGGCCGACTCCGAGCTGCTCGCCACGGCCGCCGAGGAGACCGGCTGCCCGTCCGCGGCGCCGCTGGGCGCCTACCCGACGGTCGGCCAGCTGATCGCCTCCACCTACCTGGCCGCGCTGCCGGCGCCCTCCCCCGAGGCCCTGACGCGGGCCGAGGCCGAGGCGGCGGAGGCCGCCGAGGGCACCCACGCCGACCACTCCGGCCGGGGTGGTCGCGCCGCTCACGCCGCTCACGCCGCCGCCGAGGAGTCGGCCGGCCAGTAGTAGCGGTCACCGCACGTGTGAAGGGCCCGGAACGGCTACGTTCCGGGCCCTTCCCGCTTGTCCCGTAAGGGAGTTAAAGGACGAATAGGTGTGATGTCCGTTCTATCCGCATTTGTTCACCATCGCTCGACGCACCCCCCGACGGCCACAGTGCGGACACGCCGCTCTCCCGACGGGCGGGCCCCCAGGCGACCCGACCCACCGTCACCCGCCTCCTGAAACGCAGACAGTTGCGCGCACCCTTCGCGGCGTTGCCGGAAATCGGTCATTTCCGATCATGACAAGTGAGGGGAACGACCGTTCTCGCCAAACCGTGATGCGCGTCACAGGTGTTTGCAGTTTGAACTTAAGTCTGCTTAACGTGCTCCCCGTTCGTGGCCACACGAACCCAGTTCATCCGCGACGCCGAGTCCTGCCGTCGGATGTCCTGGCAGCGCGAAAACGCACCACGGCAGGAGCGGGGGACCCACAGGTAAGTCGCCCCGGACCGTTCCCCGGAACGATCCAGGGCTAGGGGTGAAGCCGCGCCCACAGCGCGGCCGGGCAACTCCAGCCCGAATCCGACAGCTCACCTCGCAGGCGTGGGAGAGGACTGCGTCTTCATGCTGCCCACCAACGGCACCCGTCTGTCCAGTCGTACCCGACGCGTGATCGCCGCCGTCGGCGTCGCGGGCGTCGGCCTCACCATCCCCTGCCTCACCTCCGGCACCGCCTCCGCCGCCTCCGTCGCCACCTGGGACAAGGTCGCCCAGTGCGAGAGCACCGGCAACTGGAGCATCAACACCGGCAACGGCTTCTACGGCGGCCTGCAGTTCACCTCCAGCACCTGGGCCGCCTTCGGCGGCACCGCCTACGCCCCCCAGGCCAACCAGGCCACCAAGGACCAGCAGATCGCCGTCGCCGAGAAGGTCCTCGCCTCGCAGGGCCCCGGCGCCTGGCCGGTGTGCTCGGTCCAGGCCGGCCTGACCAAGGGCGGCACCCCGGCCGCCGTCGACACCTCGGCCGGCTCGACCACCGGCTCGGCTGCCGGTTCGACCGCCACCAAGCCCGCCGCGAAGCCGGCCGCCCCGGCCGCCAAGCCCGCGCAGACCCAGACCCCGGCCCCGGCCGCGAAGCCCGCCAAGCCGGCCGCACCGGCCCAGGACCAGGCGCAGGCCCCCGCCGACTCCACCAACGGCACCTCGGCCCAGAAGGGCCAGAGCCAGGCCCGGAACAGCGCCCAGCCCCAGGCCGACGACTACACCGTCGCCTCCGGCGACTGGCTGTCCTCGATCGCCGACAAGCACAACCTCCAGGGCGGCTGGCAGCGGCTGTACGAACTCAACCGCGGCACCCTGACCGAGGGCCCGGACTCCATCTACCCGGGCCAGCGCCTCTCGTTCAAGGACGGCGGCCAGGCCCAGCAGTCGGCTCAGGCCGACCGGTCCGGCTCCGGCTCGTCGGCCACGTCCGGCTCGGACTTCACCTGGTTCGACCGCTCGCAGAAGTCCGGCCAGACCTCCAACGGCGCTGTCGCGAGCGCCAAGCCGGCCGCCCAGCCCCAGGCCCCGGCCACCAAGCCGGACTCCAAGCCGGCCGCCCAGGCTCAGACCCCGGCTCAGACCCCGGCCGCCACCGGCAGCATGGCCGCCGCGGTCTCCTTCGCCCAGTCGAAGGTCGGCCAGGCGTACGTCTACGGCGGTACCGGCAACGGCGGCTGGGACTGCTCCGGCCTGACCCAGGCCGCGCTGCGCGCCGCGGGCGTCTCCGTCCCGCGCGTCGCCGCCGACCAGGCCGCCGCCAGCACCCGCGTCTCGCTGGACAGCCTGCAGGCGGGCGACCTGCTGTTCTGGTCCAACAACGGCCAGAACTCCGGCGTCTACCACGTCGCGATCTACATCGGCGGCGGCCAGTACGTCGAGGCCGCCAACCCGAGCTCGGGCGTGCGCCTGCAGACCGTCGCCAACTGGGCGCCGGACTTCGCCGGCCGGGTCTGAGCACGACCGACGGGTGACAGCCGACAACTGACGGCTGACCCGGCACCCTGGCGGCACACAACGGGCCCCGGAGAGCAACTGCTCTCCGGGGCCCGTCCGTTGACCGTCCTCAGCGCGCGCAGGCCCCCGTGGACCCGCGCATGACCAGCTCCGGCTGGAACATGAACTCCCCGCGCTGGACCGCGTTTCCGCCGACCTCCTCCAGCAGCGCGTCCACCGCCGCGGTCGCCATCGCCTCGACCGGCTGGCGGATCGTGGTCAGCGGCGGCTCGGTGAAGGCGATCAGCGGCGAGTCGTCGAAGCCGACCACCGAGACGTCGTGCGGCACCGACAGCCCACGCTGCCGCACCGCCCGGATCGCCCCGAGCGCCATCATGTCGCTGCCGCAGACGATCGCCGTGCAGCCCTTGTCCAGCAGCGCGCCGGCCGCCGCGTGCCCGCCCTCCACGCTGAACAGCGTGTGGTGGACGAGTTCCTCGGCCTCCTCCTGGCTCCGTCCCAGCACCTCGCGCATCGCCGCCGTGAAGCCCTCGATCTTGCGCAGCACCGGCACGTACCGCCGCTGCCCGACCGCCAGCCCGATCCGCTCGTGCCCGAGTTCGGCCAGGTGCTGGACGGCCATCCACATCGCGGCCCGGTCGTCCGGCGAGATGAACGGCGCGTCGATCCGCTCGCTGTAGCCGTTGATCAGCACGAACGGCACCCCTCGCCCGGTCAGCCGGGCGTAGCGGTCGTGGTCGGCGGTGGAGTCGGCGTGCAGCCCGGAGACGAAGACGATGCCCGCCACGCCCCGGTCGACCAGCATCTCGACCAGTTCGTCCTCGGTGGACCCGCCCGGTGTCTGGGTGCACAGCACCGGGGTGTACCCGTGCCGGCTGAGCACCTGCTCGATCACCTGGGCCAGTGCGGGGAAGATCGGGTTGCTCAGCTCCGGCGTGATCAGCCCGATCAGGCCGGCGCTGCGCTGGCGCAGTCGGGTCGGCCGCTCGTAGCCGAGCACGTCGAGCGCCGCCAGCACGGTCTGCCGGGTGGCGGCGGAGACGTTCGCCTTGCCGTTGAGTACGCGGGAGACGGTGGCTTCGCTGACCCCCGCCTGCGCCGCGATGTCTGAGAGTCGCGCCGTAGTCACGGTCCCAGAGCCTATTGCAACCACGTCAGACCGCCCACCAGCCGGTGCTGTCCGGCGCGAGCACCGTCTCGCCGCCGTCGACCACCAGCTCCACCGAGGAGAGCAGCAGCTTTCCGGGCGCCGCTATCCGGACCGGCTCGTCCGTGGCGTTGACGGTGCAGACGAAGGAGCCGCGGCGGAACGTCAGGGTCCCCTCGGGGCCCTCCAGCCACTCCACGGCCGTCCCGGCGCCGAGGTCGTCCTGGGAACGGCGGACGGCGAGCGCGCTGCGGTACAGCTCCAGGGTGGACGCCGGGTCGCCGGTCTGCGCCTCGACGCTCAGCGCGGCCCACTCGGCCGGCTGCGGCAGCCAGGACGGCCCGCCGGCGACCGGGCCGAAGCCGTACGGGGCCTCGGTGCCGGACCACGGGATCGGGACGCGGCAGCCGTCGCGGTAGCCGTCCTGCCCGGCCTTGCGGAAGAACGACGGGTCCTGGCGGACCTCGTCCGGCAGGTCGGTGACGTCCGGCAGACCGAGTTCCTCGCCCTGGTAGATGTACGCGGAGCCGGGCAGCGCGAGCATCAGCAGGGTGGCGGCGCGGGCCCGGCGCAGGCCGAGCTCGCGGTCGCCGGGCGTGCGGATCTGGGTGCCGAGGCCGGGCGGGTTGGCGAAGCGGGTGGCGTGCCGGGTGACGTCGTGGTTGGACAGCACCCAGGTGGTCGGGGCGTCGACCGGGCGCATCGAGTCGAGCGAGACGTCGATCACCTCGCGCAGCGCGGCGGCGTCCCAACCGGTGCCCAGGTACTGGAAGTTGAAGGCCTGGTGCAGCTCATCGGGGCGCACGTAGTTGGCGGTGCGCTGGACGGTCGGGGTCCAGGCCTCGGCGACGCCGATCCGCTGGCCCGGGTACTCGTCGAGGATCTTGCGCCAGCTGCGGTAGATCTCGTGCACGCCGTCCTGGTCGAAGAACGGCATGACGTCGTTGCCGAGCAGCTTGAGCTGGTCGGAGCCGCCGAGGTCGGGCAGGCCGGGGGCCTTCACCAGGCCGTGGGCGACGTCGATGCGGAAGCCGTCGACACCCATGTCGAGCCAGAACCGCAGGATCGAGCGGAACTCGTCGGCGACGGCCCGGTTCTCCCAGTTGAAGTCGGGCTGCTCGGGGGCGAACAGGTGCAGGTACCAGTCGCCGGGGGTGCCGTCCGGGTTCTCGCTGCGCGTCCAGGCCGGGCCGCCGAAGATGGACTCCCAGTCGTTGGGCGGCAGTTCGCCGTTCTCGCCCTTGCCGGGGCGGAAGTGGTACCGCTCGCGCAGCGGGGACTCGGGGCCCTCGCGCAGGGCGCGCTGGAACCACTCGTGCTGGTCCGAGGAGTGGTTCGGGACGAGGTCGACGATGATCCGCAGCCCCAGCTGGTGGGCGTCCCGGATGAGCGCGTCGGCGTCCAGCAGGCTGCCGAACATCGGGTCCACGGCGCGGTAGTCGGCGACGTCGTAGCCCGCGTCCGCCTGCGGCGAGGCGTAGAACGGCGACAGCCAGACCGCGTCCACGCCGAGGTCGCGCAGGTACGGCAGGCGGCTGCGGATGCCGGGCAGGTCACCCATGCCGTCGCCGTTGGAGTCGGCGAAGCTGCGCGGGTACACCTGGTAGATGACCGCGTCCCGCCACCAGCCTCTGGACGCGCCGCCAGTCGCAGGAGCCGGGGTGACCGCCTCGTGGGCGGCGGCGTCGGCGGCAGGCCGGGAGGTGTCGGCCAGGTTCTGGGTCATGGACGGTATCCCTTGGGGACTAGAGGAGCGAGGAGCGTTACGACTTGGAGGCACCGGCGGTCAGACCGGTGACCAGGTGACGCTGCACCAGGTAGAAGAAGGCTGCCGACGGGATCGCGATCAGCACGGCGGTCGCGGCCATCAGGTTCCACTGGGCGTCGTGCTCGCTGACGAAGGTCTGCAGGCCCACGGCCAGCGTGTACTTGTCGGAGCTGAGCATGAAGGTGGAGGCGAACGGCACCTCGGCCCAGTACGTGAGGAAGGAGTAGAAGGCGGCCACCGCCAGACCCGGGCGGGCGAGCGGCAGCACCAGCCGCCAGAAGGTGCCGAACGGGCTGAGCCCGTCGACCCGGCCGGCCTCGTCGATCTCCACCGGGATGGTGTCGAAGTAGCCCTTCAGCAGCCACGCGCAGTACGGCACGGTGGTGGTCGAGTAGACCAGGATCAGGCCCAGGTAGCTGTCCAGCAGGCCGAGGTCGGAGAGCATCGTGTACATCGGCACGATCAGCACCGCGATCGGGAACATCTGGGTGACCAGCAGCGACCACATCAGCGGCCGGTGGCCGGGGAAGCGCATCCGGGAGACGGCGTAGCCGGTGGTGGCGGCGACCAGGACGCCGAACACGGTGGTGACGCCGGAGACCAGCAGGGCGTTGCCGAACCAGGTGAAGAAGTCCGTGTCGAACAGCACGTGGTGGTAGTTCGACAGCGTGAGCTTGTCGAGGATCGCGCCGGGGTGGAGGTAGTCGGTCTTGTCCGGGCCGAGCGAGACGAAGAGGATCCACGCCACCGGGAACAGCGCGATCAGGCCGGCCACGATCAGGGTGCCGTGGGACAGCGCCCTGGCCAGCAGGCTGCTCTCACCGCGCCGGCGGACCTTGGCCGGCCGGGCGGCCGGGGCCACGGTCGTCGCGGGGGTGGGGAGTTCGGTGGTGGTGCTCATCGGGGGTACCTGCCTTCGTGGGTCAACTGGGTCCGGGGCCTCAGCCGTTGGCCTGCTCGTTGCGGGCGAGCCAGCGCCGGTAGAAGGCGGTGAAGACGATCAGGATGGACAGCAGGATCACGCCGTAGGCGGCGGACTGCGCGTAGTCCCGGGGGATCTGGCCGAAGCCGAGCCGGTAGGCCCAGGTGACCAGCAGTTGGGCGTCGGGCGCACCGGTGCCGAAGAGCAGGAAGATGACGTTGAACTGGTTGAACGTCCAGATCACGCCGAGCAGGACGACGGTGGAGGAGACGGCCCGCAGCCCGGGCAGGGTGACGTACCGGAAGCGCTGCCACGGCGTGGCGCCGTCCATCTCGGCGGCCTCGTACAGCTCGGCCGGGATCGACTGCAGGCCGCCGAGCAGCGAGATCATCATGAACGGCACGCCGGCCCAGGTGTTGACCAGGATCGCGGCGGACTTCTGCGCCCACGGGTCGGTGAGCCAACCGGGTTCGGGCAGGTGGAGGAAGGAGAGCATGCTGTTGACGACACCGCCGTCGGACAGCATCAGTCGCCAGGAGAAGACGGTGACGAAGGTCGGCACGGCCCAGGGCAGGATGAGCAGCATCCGGTAGACGGCGCGGCCGCGCAGCTTCTTGTTGAGCAGCAGGGCGAGGCCCAGGCCGAGGGTGTAGTGCAGGAGGACGCAGATGGCCGTCCAGGCGATGGTCCAGACGAAGTGGGACCAGAAGCGGTCGTACGAGCCGGGGCCCCACAGGATGTCGGCGTAGTTGTGGAAGCCGACGAAGTTGTAGCTGGCCGGGATCTCGTTGACGCCGATCTTGCGGGCGACGTTGAGGCTGTTGGCGTCGGTCAGGGTGAGCCAGAGGCCCTGGACCAGCGGGTAGAGCACCAGCGCACCGAGGACCAGCACCACGGGGGCGATCATCGCGTAGGCGTACCAGTGCTTGGCGTAGGAGCGCTTGACGCGTTCCAGCAGGCCCGGACGCTGCTCGCGCTCCGGGCTGCCCTTGCCGGTGGCGCCCTGCACGGCGACTGACATCGATTGACACCTTCTCGGGGGGAAGTCTCGGGGAGAGCGGGTCCGGCCGCCGGGCCCGCCGGGTGGCCGCCGCCGCGAGAGCGGCGGCGGCCCGGACGGCCGACGGCGACTACTTGGCGAAGCCCGGCAGCAGCTTGGCGTAGTCGGTGGCGACGGTGTTCAGCGCGTCCTGGGTGCCGGTGCCCTGGACGGCCTTGCCCAGGTTGGTGCCGAGCGAGGAGAACAGCGAGCTGTACTCGGGCAGTTCGGGGCGCGGCTTGGCGCTGCCGAGGACGGCCTGGAAGCCGGCGATGCCGGGGTCGGCCTTGACGTCGGCGGTGAAGGCGTCGGAGCGGGTCGGCAGGGTGGAGTTCTTCTGCGCGATGAACGCCTGGCTCTCCGCCGAGGTCATGAAGGCGGCGAACTTCTCGGCGGCGGCCTTGTGGGCCTGGTCGGCACCGGCGTAGACGGAGATGTTGTGCCCGCCGGTGGGCGCACCGGACTTGCCGCTGGAGCCCGCCGGGACGGGCGCGATGCCGAGGTTGTTCTTGTCGGCGAACGCGGCGCCCTTGTAGATGTTGGTGATCTCCCACGGGCCCTGGACGATGGCCGCGACCTTGCCGTTGTTGAAGGCGTCCATCATGTGCGCGTAGGCGTCGGTGGTGACGTCGGCCTTGGCCATGCCGGGCGCGGTGAACATCGTCTTGTAGGTCTCGATGGCCTTGACGGCCTCCGGCGAGGTGACGGTGATCTTCTTGCCGGCGGCGTCGACGGTGTCGGTGCCCTCGCCGAACAGGAACGGCATCGCGTAGTAGCCGTCCGCGGCCTTCAGCCAGAAGCCGTCGACACCGGCCTTGTCCTTGAGCGCGGCGGCGTCGGTCTTCAGCTCGTCCCAGGTCTTGGGGGCGTCGGTGATGCCGGCCTTGGCGAACAGCTCCTTGTTGTAGAGCAGGCCCAGGGTGTCGGTGACCAGCGGCACGCCGTACAGCTTGCCGTCGAACTTGGCCTGCTGGATCAGGCTGGGCTGGAAGGCGGAGGTGTCGGCGACGGCCGGGGTGCCGTCGAGCGGCTCCAGGTAGCCGGCCTTGGCGAAGGCGGCGGTCCAGCCGACCTCGGAGCGGAACACGTCCGGAGCACCCTTGGCCCCCATGGCGGTCTGGAGCTTGTTCTGCGCCTGGTCGAACGGGACGTTGACGAAGTCGACCTTGACGTTCGGGTTGGCGGCCTCGAACTTCTTGACCAGCTCCTGGTAGTTCGGCGCCTCGTTGGTGGCGTTCGAGGTGTCCCAGTAGGTGAGGGTGACCGGCCCGTCGGCCTTGCCGTTTGAGCTGGAGCCGCTGCTGCCACAGGCAGCCATCGAGACCGCGAGGGCCACAACGAGGGCAGAGGCCGCGATGCCACGCCGCATGAGAACTCCTTGGGAGGGTGGGGGTGCCCGAGATCTTCGGAGACAGGCGCATAATGGCTGCCTCGTGCCGACTGCACCGTTGCTGCCGTCGGGCTCGGAAGGAAGTTAACAGCGGTGCAATAGCGACGGAAAGTCCTTGCAGCAAGTTTCTGCAAGAAACGGCGATCGTTACGCCCACGTGTCCTGGACGTAGCCGCACGGTAGTTGACAGTGCGACCAAATGTCCGGGTTCACCCGTTTCGATCCGGTACCGGATGGCCGAGAGCACCACCATCCCTGGCCGAAAACCGCTTGCAGCAGACTGAACGCATGCGTATCAGAGCCGCCATGAGGGACGAACTACCGCTGCTGTGCGAACTGGAGCGGGCCGCCGGGGCCCCCTTCGCCGCGATCGGCATGCCGGAGATCGCCGACGACGAACCACCGGCCCCGCACGAGCTGGCCCACTACCTGGACGCGGGCGTCGCCCTGGTCGCCGTCCCCGACGCGACCGACCTGCCCCACGGGACCGACCTGCCCGACGCGGCCGACCTGCCCCACGGGACCGACCTGCCCCAGCAGCCCGGTCCCGGTCCGATCGCCGGCTACCTGCTCGCCGAGCCGGTGGACGGCGCCCTGCACATCGAACAGGTGTCGGTCCACCCCGACCACGCCCGCCGGGGCATCGGCCGGGCACTGATCGAACACCTCGCGGCCGGCACCGACGCCCCCGCGCTCACCCTCACCACTTTCGCCGACGTCCCCTGGAACGCCCCCTACTACGCCCGCTGCGGCTTCCGCCCGCTCGCCGACCACGAGCTCACCCCGGGCCTGCGGGAGATCCGCCGCAAGGAGGCCGAGCACGGTCTCGACCGCTGGCCCCGGCTCTGCATGCGCCGGGACCTCGCACGGGACCCCCGGCAGGACCCCCAGCGGGACCTCACCCCGGACGCGCCCGGAGCGCTCAGCTGACGCCCAGCCGCAGCACGGTCGTCGAGCGGAACTCCTCCCCCGGCCGCAGCACGGTGCTCGGGAACGCCGGGTGGTTCGGGGAGTCCGGGAAGTGCTGGGTCTCCAGCGCGATCCCGGCGAACGGCCCGTACGGGACGCCGCTCGCGCCGGTGACCGCGCCCTGGAACTTGTTGGCCGTGTAGACCTGGACGCCCGGCTCGGTGGTCAGCACCTCCAGGGTGCGCCCGCTGACCGGGTCCTCCAGCAGCGCCGCCCGGGCCGGGCCGCCGTCGGCCGGCCGGGCCCGGAGCACCCAGTTGTGGTCGTAGCCGCCGGGCCCGGCCAGCTGCGGGTGGTCGTCGTGCACCGACTTGCCGATCGGCGTGGCCACCGTGAAGTCGAACGGCGTGCCGGCCACCGGTTCGGTCCGCCCGTACGGGATCTGCCGCTCGTCGGCCGGGGTGTAGGCGTCGGCGTCGAGGGTGAGCAGGTGGCCGAGGACGTCGCCGTTCCCTTCACCCGCAAGGTTGAAGTACGCGTGGTTGGTCAGGTTGACCACGGTCGGCTTGCTGGTGGCGGCGCGGTAGGCGATCACCAGCTCGCCGGCCGGGTCCAGGGTGTAGGAGACGGTGACGTCCAGCGCACCGGGGAAGCCCTGGTCGCCGTCCGGGCTGTGCAGCCGCAGCCGCACCCCGCCCTCGATCCCGTCGGCCTCCCAGATCCGCTGCGCGAAGCCGTCCGGCCCGCCGTGGATGGTGATACCGCCGCCGGTCGGGGCGAGCGGGTGCTCCTCGCCGTCGATGGTGATCCTGGAGCCGTCGATCCGGTTGGCGTACCGGCCGACCACGGTGCCGTAGTGCCGGGCCGGGCCGAGGATCTGCGTCAGCTGGTCGGTGGAGAGCAGCAGTTGGGCGGGGCGCCCGGCGCGGTCCGGGCCGGTGAGGGTGTGCAGGGTGGCGCCGAGGGTGAGCACGCTCGCCTCGTACGGGCCGGCGGAGAGCGTCCAGCGCTCGATCGCGGCGCCCACGCCCGAGGGGTCGAGGGGTTCGTGCCGCACGCTGGTGGCCTCGCTCGCCATGGCCTGCTCCTCACTGGCGGTCGCGGGTGCCGTGACCGCCCCGGTTCCGGGTCCGTCCAGGGGGTCGCCGCGGCGACCCCCACGTCTGCGTCAGCCTAGCGACGGCGACCGCCCCGGGAGCGCTCCCGTGCCTCCGCGCGCCGCCCGGGCGCCCGCCGCCCACGCGCCCGGGCCGCCACGGCTACTCCTCCTCGGGCTCCGCCCCCGGCCGGGTGGCCCCGCGCGGCTGCGTCGGCAGCCCAAGGGCGGAGGCCAGGCCGTCCGGCCCGCTGCCCGCCTTGCGGTAGACCGCGGCCAGTCGACGGTTGACCAGGCTGAGGTGCACGCCGAGCTCGTCGGCGATGCGCTGCGGCGGCACGCCCTGCACCGCGAGGTTGGCGACCTCCCACTCGGGCTGGCTGAGCGTCTCCCGGAAGTCGCGCAGCCCCAGCCGGTTGGGCCGCAGGCCGTAGTTGGCCAGCTCCCGCCGCGCCTGGTCGACCAGCCCCTCGGCCGAGCAGTGCTGGGCCAGTTCAATGCCCTGGTACAGGTACTCCTGCGCGTCCTCCAGCCGCCCGACCCGGCGCAGCGCGGCGCCGAGGTCGACCAGCGCGACGGCGTGCTCGTACCCGGCCGGCGACTGGCCGAGGTACATCACGGCCTGCTCCAGCAGTTCGACCGCCTGCTGGCCGTCCTCGATCTGGGCGTTCAGCCGCAGCGCGGTGCCGATCGCCGAGGCGGTGCCGAAGGTACGGGCGTCCTGGACGGCCTTGTGGGCGTACTCGCGGGCCCGGTCGGGCTCGTCGGCCGCGATCGCGATGGCGAGGTGGCCGGCCCAGGGCGCCCATACGGTGTTGTGCCAGCCGCGGGCCTCCAGTTGGGCGCCGGCCTCGGTGAGTGCGGCGGCCGCCCCGGCGTAGCGCTTCTTGGCGATCAGCAGCTTGCCGTACAGCGAGGGCGCGTCGGGCAGCACCATCGCGGTCGCGTGGTACGGCGGGTGGAAGCCGAACTTGACGGCGAGTTCCCAGGCCTCCTCGGTCCGGCCGCGGGCGAGCAGGGTGTCCACCAGGACGCCGACGGCGTCCCAGGCGAGCGGCAGCTTGGGGCCGATCCGCTCGGACAGTCGCAGCGCGCGGCGCAGGAAGTCCTCGGCCTCGGCGAGCAGGCCGCGGCGGAAGCGGGCGAGGCCCATCAGGAAGTACGCGAAGCCCCGGTGGGCACCGCTCCACCCGGCGACCTCGAACTGGATGATGGCGTCCGCGAACAGCCGCTCGGCCTGGGCGATGCGGTCGTTGTAGGTGTAGGTGAGGCCGAGCATGGAGGGCAGTTCGAAGCCCCAGGTGCTGTTGGTCCAGCCGAGTCCCTTGGGCAGTCGGCCTGCGTCGAGGACCGAGTCGGCGTAGGTCAGAGCCTCGGCGGAGGGGGCGCCGCGCAGGGTGAGGTCCCAGGCGCGCATCGCGAGGACGGCCCGGTCGGCGGCGTCGCGGGTGCTGAGGCCGTCGCACATGAGGCCGAGCCGGGTGGAGCGGCCGGGCCCGTCGTCCTCGGACTTGCGGAAGGCGTGCCACATGAACGAGGCTGCCTGGAGCCGGAGTCGGCCGGCCGGGTCGGCGGTCTGCTCGGCCTCGTCCTGGCAGACCACCGCGGCCTGGCGCAGTTCGCCGCTGTGTGCGAGCACCTCGGAGAGCCGGAAGGTGGCGTCGACCCGCAGTTCGGGGCGCAGCGGCCCCTCGTCGGGGTCGAGGGCGAGCTTGAGCTGGTTGACGGTGGCGACGGGGTCGGTGAGCAGCGCGGAGCAGCCCAGTTCGTACAGGACCTCGGCGCGGATGTCGTCGGCCGGGGGTTCGTTGAGGGCCCGGTGCAGGCAGCGCTGGGCGGCTTCGGGAGCGCCGATCAGCAGGTGTTCGACGGCGGCCCGGCGCAGTTTGCGGACGGTCTTGTCGTCGCCCTCGCCGGAGAAGGTCTCGACGAGGTGGCGGGAGGCGGCGAGCAGGCCGAGTCCGGCGTTCTCGATCTCGGCGGCGGCGACGCCGTGCATGCCGGTGCGGGTGGCCTCCGGCATGGTGTTGTAGATCGAGCTGCCGATCAGCGGGTGGACGAACTCCAGGTTGCCGTTGGGGGTCTGGGTGAGCACGCGCTGCTTGCGCAGCTGCTTGATGGCGTCGCGGGCGCCCTCGGTGGTCTGGGCGCAGATCCGGGTGGCGAGGTCGACCCGGATGTCGGTGCCGAGCATCGCGCAGGCCCAGGCGAAGCGCAGGGTGCCGGAGCCGAGCCGGTCGATCCAGCTCTTGAGGGTCATTCCGGTGGCGTCGACGGCGAGTTCGCGCAGTTGTTGGGAGTTCTCCTCGACCGGTTCGAGGTCCTGGTCGCGGACCTGGTCGAGCAGGGCGACGGCTTCGAAGGGGTTGCCGTTGACGACGTTCCAGAACTCGTAGCAGAAGGCGTCCTCGGCCTTGTCGCCGAGTTCGGCGCGGATCATGTCGGTGACGGAGACCAGCGAGAGCCGGTTGAGCTCGTGCTTGCTGGTGGCGAGGCCGAGGACGGCCTTGCGGTGCTGCTGGATCTCGGTCGGCCAGTCGTTCTCGTCCTCGCGGAAGGCGAAGACGAGCAGGACGGGCAGTTCGCGGGAGCGGACGGCGAACTGGGTGAGCCAGGAGAGCGACTCGTGGTCGCCCCAGTGCAGGTCGTCGACGATCATGACCAGCGGGGCCCGGCGCGGCGCGAGTTGGGTGAGGACGTAGTCGAGGCCGTCGCGCACGCCCTGGGGGTCGAGGCGGCGGGCGCCGGCCTTGGGCCGCTTGAGGCCCATGGCCGGTCCGACGACCTCCTCCCAGGTGCCCATGACCTGGCGGAACTCGTCGGGCTCCAGGCTGGTGAGGAGGGGTTGGAGGAGCTGGCGCAGCACGTGGTAGGGCTCGTTGAACTGGCGTTCGCCGCCGCGGGCGAACAACACGGTGGCGCGGTCGCGGAGTTTGGCGACCCGTCGGACCTCGTGCAGCAGGCTGGTCTTGCCGATGCCGGGGCGGCCGGAGAAGGCGAGCAGTTCGCCGATCTCGGTGCCGCCGGCCGCGAATTCGCAGCAGAGTTTGTCGACGGCCGTTTCGACGGAGCGCAGTTCGGCGTCGCGGTCGCGCAGCCTGACCCTCGGCGAGGTGCTGTCGCCGTCCCGGCCGGAACCTGATCCCGTCCGAAGTTCGTTGTCCTGCTCGGTCACCGTCGTGCCTCCGCCTCGCCACTCGCGTCACAGCCCGTGTCGCTGCTCGCATCACTGCCCGTGGAGCCGAGGTTAGCGCTGCGTGGCACTCACTGTGGGGCATTCGCGCAGGCTGGGGCGGACGGTGAGGGTTCGGACGCCTTGCCAAGGGCAATTGCCCTATACCCCTAACGTCCGATCATTACATCAGATACCCTACGGCCCGCGAGGCGAAGATGATCTTTCGCTACCACCCTCTCCCCGGAAGCCTCGCCGCGTCAACTCCCCCCACACCGAGCGTTCGAACCACTAGTGCCCCCACCCTTCGCCGCACCGGGAGTCCGATGTCTGACGACACCTCACTTCAGATTCCGTTCCCGCACCGCCGCAGCCCGCACGGCCCGCAGGCCACCGCACTGCACCGTGACTGGCTGGTCCGCCACCCGCTGCTCCCCGACGTCGACCACCCCGGGTACGCCCACTGGGAGGTGGTCGACCTCGCCGCCCTCGGCTACCCCGACACCGGCCCGGACGAACTCTCCCTCGCCGCCGACCTGATGGGCTTCTACTTCCTCTTCGACGACCAGTTCGACGGCCCGCTCGGCCGCCGCCCGACGGAGGTCGCCCCCATCTGCGAGCGGCTGATCGCCGTCCTGCACGGCGCCCGCCCCGACCAGGACTCGCCGGTCGAGACCGCCTTCGCCGACCTCTGGGACCGCAGCGTGCGCGGCATGCCCGCCCGTTGGCAGGCCCGCGCCGCGTACAACTGGGAGTGGTACCTGGCCAGTCACCCCGCCGAGGCCGCCGGCCGCATCTCCACCCGGCCACCCGACCGCGACGGCTACCTGGTGCTCAGACGAGGCACCGCGGCGATGGAGACCATCTTCGACATGGTCGAACGCCTCGGCCAGTTCGAGGTCCCCGCCGCCGTCCTGCACCACCCGGTGCTGCGTCAACTGCGCCAGCTGGCCGCCGACATCCCCTCGCTCAGCAACGACGTCCGGTCGTTCCCGCTGGAAGCCCCGCGCGGCGACGTCAACAACCTGGTGATGATCGTCCAGCGCGAGCGCCGCTGCTCGGCCGAGGAGGCCTGCGCGGTGGTGCTGGAGGAGGCGCAGCTGATGGTCGAGCGCTGCCGGGACCTGCACGGCCGACTGCCGGACGTCTACCGGGAGTTGGGGCTCTCCCGAGTCGAACGGACGATCGCCCAGCGGTACGCGGACGGGCTGGTCACCTGGCTCGCCGGCTACCTGTACTGGGAGTCCCGCACCGGCCGCTACCACGCGGTCTGACACCGTCCCGACCGGAGCGCGGAGACACGGTGCGCGCCCCCGCGCGACGGCCGGAACGCGCACCCTCCGTACGGGCCGGGCGCACGGACCGTAGCCGCGCCCCGCGCCGGGTGGCTATCGTGCTCGACGGCGGACGCCCCGGCGGGCCTCCGCCCCGAATTGCGTGTCCGCACCCTCCCGCCGGGCCGCCCCGCGCCGGGCGCGGCCCGGCGCGCCGCCCCCGCCACCCGGTCCGGGCGGCGCCCGACGTCGCGAGGAGACACCAGAGCATGACGGTCTACCAGCCCCCCGGCACGCCCGGCAGCATCGTCGCCTACCGCTCCCGGTACGAGCACTGGATCGGCGGCGGCTGGACCCCGCCGGCGCGCGGCGAGTACTTCGGCGACCCGACCCCGGTCACCGGCGAGGTGTTCACCGAAGTCGCCCGCGGCACCGCCGAGGACATCGAGGCCGCGCTGGACGCGGCCCACGCCGCCGCCCCCGGCTGGGGCCGCACCCCGCCCGCCGAGCGGGCCCAGGTGCTGCTGCGGATCGCCGACCGGATGGAGGCGAACCTGGAGCGGCTGGCCGTCGCGGAGAGCTGGGAGAACGGCAAGCCGGTGCGCGAGACGCTGGCCGCCGACCTCCCGCTCGCGGTCGACCACCTGCGCTACTTCGCGGGCGCGCTGCGCGCCCAGGAGGGCGGCCTGTCCCAGCTGGACGAGGACACCGTGGCGTACCACTTCCACGAGCCGCTGGGCGTGGTCGGCCAGATCATCCCGTGGAACTTCCCGATCCTGATGGCGGTCTGGAAGCTCGCCCCGGCGCTCGCGGCCGGCAACGCGGTGGTGCTCAAGCCCGCCGAGCAGACCCCGGCCTCGGTGCTGCTGTGGGCCGAGCTGACCGCCGACCTGCTGCCGCCCGGCGTGGTCAACATCGTCACCGGCTTCGGCGAGGAGGCCGGCGCCCCGCTGGCCTCCAGCAACCGCATCCGCAAGATCGCCTTCACCGGCGAGACCACCACC
Organism: Kitasatospora sp. NPDC088264; assembly: GCF_040685715.1. NCBI lineage: Bacteria > Bacillati > Actinomycetota > Actinomycetes > Kitasatosporales > Streptomycetaceae > Kitasatospora > Kitasatospora sp. NPDC088264. The sequence continues at coordinate 60,427 of NZ_JBFBIR010000031.1, read as the reverse complement.
GGCCGGCTGATCGCCCGCTACGCCAGCGACAACCTGATCCCGGTCTCGCTGGAACTCGGCGGCAAGAGCCCCAACCTGTTCTTCGCGGACGTCGCCGACGCCTCGGACGCCTTCTACGACAAGGCGGTCGAGGGCTTCGCGATGTTCGCCCTCAACCAGGGCGAGGTGTGCACCTGCCCCAGCCGGGCGCTGATCCAGTCCTCGGTCTACGAGCGGCTGCTCGCCGACGGTCTGGAGCGGGTGCGCGCGATGCGCCAGGGCGACCCGCTGGACACCGAGACCCAGGTCGGCGCGCAGGCCAGCGCCGAACAGCTGAAGAAGGTCCTCTCCTACTTCGAGATCGGCCAGGCCGAGGGCGCCAAGCTGCTGGCCGGCGGCGAGCGGGCCGACCTCGGCGGCGCCCTGGCCGGCGGGTACTACGTGACGCCGACGGTGTTCGAGGGCGTCAACAGCATGCGGGTCTTCCAGGAGGAGATCTTCGGCCCGGTCGTCTCGGTCACCCGCTTCGAGGACTTCGCCGAGGCGATCAGCCTCGCCAACGACACCCAGTACGGGCTCGGCGCGGGCGTCTGGACCCGCGACCTCAACACCGCCCACCGCGCCGGGCGCGCCATCCAGGCCGGCCGGGTGTGGACCAACTGCTTCCACGCCTACCCCGCCCACGCGGCCTTCGGCGGCTACAAGAACTCCGGCATCGGCCGGGAGAACCACAAGGCGCTGCTGGAGCACTACCAGCAGACCAAGAACCTGCTGGTCAGCTACTCCCCGGACGCGGTCGGCCTCTTCTAGGCCACGGCCTTCACGAAACACGGAGCGGGAGACCGGTCCCGGCCTCCCGCTCCGCCGCCACTCCCCGTGGCCGCACCGCGAACGCCCGCTGGGACGTCCACGCTGCGCAACCCTCCGTAGGGCAAAACGCCCATTTCGGGATCTAAGCACATGAATGCGCGATTTTCTCGACGCGCCGCCGACATGCCCGAACACACCCGGCGAACGCCGTAAACAGGACTCCCCGTCCCTCACCCCCGGGAGTCCCGATGACCATCTCCCCCGCCAAGCTCTCCGACCCCACCGTGCGCGCCTTCGTCGCCGCGGTCAACGCGGGCGACCGCGACGCCTTCCTGGCCACCCTCACCCCGGACGCGACCATGTCCGACGACGGCTCCGACCGCGACCTGCCCCAGTGGATCGACAAGGAGATCTTCACCGTCCGCGGCCGGATGGACGTCCAGACCGAATCGGACGGCGGCCACGCGCTGATCGCCAACTTCACCAACGACACCTGGGGCGAGATGCGCACCGCCTGGCGCTTCACCCTCACCGGCCCCAAGATCACCCGCTTCGAGACCGGCCAGGCCTGACGGCTCGGGACCGGGCCCGCCGCTACCCGGACAGCCCCAGGCACCCCCGCACCGCGCGGATCAGGTTGCGCGAGCGGATGTCGCCGGTGACACCCGGCTGCATGCCGTTGGTGACGTAGCCGAAGCCCAGCCCGAGCTCCGGGTCGGCGAAGCCCAGCGAGCCGCCCCGGCCGGGGTGGCCGAAGCTCGCCGGGGAGGCCATCGGGGCGGTCGGGCCGTGCCGCCAGAAGCCCAGGCCGAAAGTGGAGTTGACGATCAGCACCCGGTCCGGCCCGCTCACCTCGGGCCCGGCCGCGCGGGTCAGCACCCCGGGCGCGAGCAGCGGCGGCAGCAGCGCGCCGGAGCCGTCCGGGCGGTCGGCGGCGCCGATCAGCGCCGCGTAGAACCGGGCCAGCGAGCGGGCGGTGCCGATGCCCCCCGCGCCGGGGATCTCGGCGGCCTGCACCGCCGGGTCGTTGAGGTCCACCCCGGGGCGCACCGAGGCGAAGGACCGCGCGGTCAGCGAGGCCGGGTCCTGGTAGGCGTCCCGGACGGACTGCTTGGGTCGCAGTCGCAGCCCGCTCGGCCCGGTCCGGGCCGCCTCCGGGGCGGGCAGGTCGACCAGCCGGCCGACCCTCGGCGCGGCCCCGGCCGGCAGCCCGATCCACAGGTCCAGCCCGAGCGGCCGGGCGATCTCCTCGGCGAAGTACTGGCCGATCGTGCGCCCGCTCACCCGCCGCACCACCTCGCCGACCAGCCAGCCGAAGGTGTACGGGTGGTAGCCGTGCGCGGTGCCCGGCTCCCAGGCGGGCGCCTGCGCGGCCACCGCGGCCGCCGCGCGCTCCCAGGTCAGCACGTCCTCCAGCCGCAGCGGCACGTCCAGCGCGGGCACCCCGGCCTGGTGCGACAGCAGCCAGCGCACCGGCACCCCGCCCTTGCCGGCCTGCGCGAACTCGGGCCAGTAGGAGGCCACCGGGGCGTCCAGGTCGAGCAGGCCGCGCTCGGCCAGCAGCAGCGCGGTGGCCGCGGTCAGGCCCTTGGTGACCGAGCGCAGCACCTGGGCGGTGTCCGCCGTCCAGGGCACCGCCGGCGCGGGCCGCCCGCCGACCTCGGGCCGGGCGTCACCGCCCCACAGGTCGACCACCTTGCGGCCGCGCGCGTACAGCGCGAAGGCCGCGCCCAGTTCGCCGTACTCGCGGAAGTTCCGCGCGAAGGCCTCCCGTACGGGCTCGAACCCCTCGGCCGTCTCTCCCCAGATCTCCACCACCGCGCGCCGCCCTCAGCCTGTCCGGTTCCCGCGTTCCCGCCCGCGTCGGATCGCACACGAATCGCATGCGCATCACAGTGCGCATCACATGCGAATCGAGCTCGGATCGCACTCGAAAAGCGTTCGAAGCGGGCCCCGAAACCCTAACCTGTCCATCATGACCAACCCTGCCGAAGAACTGCTGGACGTCGTCGACGAGCACGACCGGGTGATCGGGACGGCGCTGCGCGGGGAGGTGTACCGGCAGGGGCTCACCCACCGGTGCGTCTTCATCCTGGTCCGCGACCCGGCCGGGCGGATCTTCGTCCACCGCCGCACCGACACCAAGCTGTTCGCCCCCGGCGCGTACGACATGTTCGTCGGCGGCGTGGTCGGCTCCGGCGAGACGTACGCCGAGGCCGCCGTACGCGAGGCCGAGGAGGAGCTCGGCGTGCACGGGATCAGCCCGCGTCCGCTCTTCAAGTTCCTCTTCCGGCAGGACCGGCTCTCCTGGTGGAGCGACATGTACGAGGCCGAGTGGGACGGCCCGGTCCAGCCGCAGGAGTCCGAGGTCGCCTGGCACGCCTGGCTCACCCCCGCCGAGCTCGCCGACCGCCTCGCCCGCGACCACTTCGTCCCCGACGGCCGCGAGGCCTACCGCCGCTACCTGGACCTCCACGCCGCGTAGGCCCCGCCCCGGACGGCGGATAGGGTGGCGCGCATGGCCTCCCGTACGCCGTCGCCGACGGCCGCCCGCGCTGCACGGACCCCCGCCCCGGAGCAGGCACCGGCCCGGGCGGCGGGCCAGGCGCCGGACCGGGCACCGGCCCGGGCGGCTGCCGGTGAGCGGCCGCGCCGCAGGCTCAGCGTGGACGAGCGGCGCGAGCAGCTGATCGCCGTCGCGCTGGAGCTGTTCAGCCGCCGCCCGCCGGAGGAGGTGTCGATCGACGACATCGCCGCCGCCGCGGGGGCCTCCCGGCCGCTGGTGTACCACTACTTCCCCGGCAAGCAGGCGCTGTACGAGGAGTCGCTGCGGCGGGCCGGGCGGGAGCTCTCGGCGCGCTTCGAGGAGGCCGCCGACGGGCCGCTGTCCGAGCGGCTGTACCGGGTGATGGGCCGCTATCTGGACTTCGTGCAGAGCCACGGGCCCGGCTTCGCGGCGCTGCTGCGCGGCGGCTCGGTGGCGGCCAGCGCGGGCACCTCGGCGGTGATCGACGAGGTGCGGCGGGCCGCCCACGACCAGATCCTCTCCCACCTGGCGATCCCCGCGCCGAGCCCCGGGCTGCGGCTGACCGTCCGGGCCTGGATCGCCAACGCCGAGATCACCTCGCTGGAGTGGCTGGCCGAACGCTCGGTGCCGCTGGAGGACCTGCAGCTGCACCTGGTGCAGGAGTTCGTCGCCTCCCTCACCCTCACCGCCGCCCGGGAGCCGGCGCTCGCCGCCGAACTCGCCTCGTTCTTCGCGGACGAGCGTCCTGACGGCCCGACCGGGCGCCTGGTGCGGGAGCTCGCCGGACTGTTCGCCGTCCCCGGGATCGCCGAGGCGGTCACCGCGCTCGCCACCGCACCGTCCGGCGAAACGTCCCCGCAGGCCACGGGCGAAACGGCCGCGGCTCCCATCGGGTGATCCGCCGGTTCGGTCCCGACAGCGGGCTCTGATAGGAATGAGCACGGATCCGACGGCACGCCGCCACGGCGCGCGCGGACCCACCCGAACCAGCGGACCGCAGACGCAGCAGAGCGGGGGGCTCAACAGTTGACCCAGGACGTCCAGTTCAGCGCGGAGGCCAATCCCTTCGCGGCGGCGGAGCAGGTCTGCGCGACCCTCGGCACGCTCACCGACGCCCTCTTCGACGAGCGCACCTCCCGCCATCCGGCGGCCTCGCTCAGCGCCCTACGTCCGGCCGAACACCCCGCCTCAGAGGCGCTGTTCGGCCTCCCACTGGCCCCGAACGGCCCGGTGCACGCGGCCGTGGACCGGCTCGGCACGGTGCTCACCGCCGGCACGGCCCGCCCCGGTACCGGCGCCCGGGTCGCCGACCGGGTGACCACCGCCCTCCACACCCGCTACGGCGGCGGGGCGGTGCGCGGCGCGATCGCCGACCGGGGCACCACCTCGGCCGCGCTGTTCCAACTGCCGGTCACCGGCGAATTCGCCGACCCCAAGCTGCGCCCTCCGTTCGCCCCGGCGCTGGCCGCGCTGGCCGCCGGGCAGCAGACCCGCCAGCCGGTCGAACTGGCCACCGGCGCGGGCGCCGAGGTCCGGCTGGTGGTCCCGCCCGGCTTCCACCCGCTGACCTCCCCCGGTGGTCCCGCCGGGGTCTGCTCCCGTACGGTGCCCGCGCCGGCGGGCGGGGCGGACGGCGTCGACCCGGCCACCGCCGCGGCCGCCGAGGAACTGACCGGGCATCTGGCCGAGGTCGCCGAGGAGCTGTTCAGCGGTGACGGTCCGGAGCAGCGCCGCGACTTCGCGGTCATCTCCGCCACCCTCGCCGACCTGGTCCACGACGCCGGCACGGTCTACGCCGGCGTCTGCGCGCTGGACGTGGACGGCCGGGCCTCCGACGCCGCCCTGGTCGTCTCGCTCGCCCGGCACCCGCTGCCGATCACCGCGCTCGCCACCGAGCTCGCCACCGTCCGGCGGCACGCCGAGGTGTGGACGGTCCTGCTGCCGGCCGGGCCGGCCGCCGTCCTGGTCGAGGGACGGACCGTCCCGGTGCCGGGGCCGCTGTCCGCCGACGGGCAGCGGCGCTGGGTGGTCACCTCGGCGGTCGAGGCCTTCGTCCCGCTGCCGGACGGCGGCACCGTGCTCTGCGTCCAGCTGTCCACGGCGCAGCCGGAGGACTGGGACCTGTACACGCAGGCGTTCGCGGAGCTGCTGAAGAGCGTTCAGTTCGGCTGGGACGGGGAGGTGTCCGGCGCCGTGCGCGCGCCCGTGCCCGCCACGCCTGCCGCCGCTCCCACTCCCGCTCCCGTCGAGAAGGAGCCGGAAGAGGCGCCGGCGCAGCTCCCGCCCGAGGACTTCAACCCGTTCGCGCCCGTCGCGGAGGCCTCCCCGGCCGACGCCGAGCCACAGGCGGCGCCGGCCAGGCGGAAGGGCACGCCGGTCATGGTGCCCCCGCCGGACTTCAACCCCTTCGCCCCGGAAAGCCTCCCGTCCACCCCGGACACGTCCCCGGCGGCGGCCGCCCCGGCCACCGACCCGTTCGGCACGGTGACGGCCGACCAGTCGGACCCGTTCGGCACCACGCTCGCGGCGCAGGGCCCGGCCGTCCCACCGCCGCCCTCCGCACCGCCGGCCGTTCCCGCGCAGGTTGCTCCCGCGCAGGACGCCCCGCGGAAGGGCACGCCGGTCATGGTGCCTCCGCCGGACTTCAACCCCTTCGCCCCGGAAAGCCTCCCGTCCACCCCGGACGAAGCGACGGAGACCGACGCGGCGGAGGCTTCGGGCCCGGAGACCAGGCCGTTCGGCTGAGCCCCGACCACTGCCCCTCCGCCAGGATCCAACCGCAGGATCGACAGGAGGCCGCGACAACGCGACGCCGAAAGCCGGCAGTTGACCGCCATTGTGGACAACGCCCGGACGCGACAGGAAGGTTGGGAGGCCCTACGCCGTCAGCCAGCGCGCCGGGCCAGGTGGACCACGTCCGGCACGCCGCGGCTGACCGGGATCTCGTGCGTGACGACGTCGGAGAAGCCCGCCGCCCGCAGTGCCTCCTCGAAGTCCGCGGAAGGCTGCGCGCTCCACACCGCCAGCACCCCGCCCGGCTGCAGCCGGTGCCAGAGCACCGCGAGCCCGTCGGCGCCGTACAGCCCGGCGTTGGAGTCGGTGACGGTCCAGTCCGGGCCGTTGTCGATGTCGAGGCACAGCGCGTCGTAGCGCTCGCCGTCGGCAGCCGCCAGGTACTCCAGCAAGTCGGTGTGGAGGACCTGGACCCGCTGGTCCTCCAGCGCGCCGCCGGAGAAGGCGCCGAGCGGCCCGCTCCGGTGCCAGTCGATGACGGCGCTCTCGCGCTCGACGATGGCGATCCGCCCCCAGCGCGGCTCGGCCGCCGCGTACGCCAGCGAGAAGCCGACGCCGAGGCCTCCGATCAGCACCGAGGGCTCCGCGGGGGCGCCGGTGCGGTCCAGTTCGTCCAGCGCCGCCTGGATCAGCAGGCGTTCGGAGCGGCCGTCGGCGGTGTCCATCAGGAAGCAGCCGTTGGCGATGATCTCGAAGTGCCGGCCGCGCCGGCGCAGCACCACCTCGCCGAACGGGCCGTCCCGCCGGTCGAGCGTGACGACGGCCTCGTGAGCGTCCCGTTCGGGCAGTGCGGTGGACATGCGGCTTCCTCAGCGGACTCGGGTGCAGGAGCGTCCCGGCGGACGAGTACCCGCCCGACAATAGCCGAGTCCGCCCCTGCGCCCGTCACGTCGTGACCAGCACCCCGGCGTAGGAGACGCCCGCGACGACCACCCAGGAGCCGAGCCCGAGCAGGGCGAGCCGCCCGCCGGTGCGGACCATGGTCGGCAGGTGCACGGCGCTGCCGAGGCCGAACAGCGCGGCGGCCAGCAGCAGTTCCTGGGCGTCCCCGGCGAGGGTGAGCGCCCGCTCCGGAAGCACCCCGGTGGTCCGCAGCACGATCATCGCGAGGAACCCCGCCACGAACAGCGGGACGATCGGCGGGCGGCTGCCGATGGTGCCCGGGTTCTTCGCAGGGCCTTCCCCCGACTCCTGGCCGGCCCCGACGACGGCCTCCCCGGCCCGTCGCGCCCGGCGCCGTACCGCGACGGCCATCCCGGCGACCAGCGGCGCCAGCAGCACCACCCGCATCAGCTTGACCAGGACGGCCTCCCGCAACGCGCCCGCCCCGCCGGTCTGCGCGGTGGCGACCACCTGCCCGACGTCGTGCACGCTGGCGCCGACCCACCGCCCGAACTCCACGTCGCCCAGCCCGAACGGCTGCTGGAGCAGCGGCAGCACGGCGATGGCCAGCGTCCCGCACAGGGTGACCAGGGCCACCGAGGCGGCGACGTCCTCCTCCTCGCTGCCGGCCGCCTGGCTGACCGCGCCGATCGCCGAGGCTCCGCAGATGGAGTACCCGGTGGCGACCAGCAGCGGCTGGTCGCCCGGCAGGCCGAGCCGCCGGCCGAGCCAGAGCGTTCCGGTGAAGGTGGCCGCGACCACCGCGAGCACCATGGCGACGGTGGCCCAGCCGAGGCCGAGCACGTCGTCCAGGCTGAGCTTGAGCCCGAGCAGGACGATCCCGAGCCGCATCAGCCGCTTGCCGGCCATGGACAGCCCTGGCCGGGCCACCCCGCGCACCACCGGGCGCAGCGCGGGCAGGTGGGCAGCCGCCATGCCGAGCACGACGGCTGCGGTCAGCTTGGGCACGGCGGGCACGGCCGCGTGGACGGCGATCGCGGCGGCCACCCCGGCCGCCGCGAGCAGCAGGCCGGGGGCGTCCCCGCCGAGCGGGGGCAGTGAGCGGGTGCGCGTGGCGCGCTCCCGGAGGGTCAGTGCCACGCCGCCCTCACTGCTGCTGGTCGGCGGGCAGCCGGTAGACGCGCCGGATGCTGGTGCCGAGCCGCGAGACGTCCGCGCCGTAGACGTGGATGGAGATGGCGGTGCTGTTGCAGGCGTTGCGCACCAGGTGGATGTCACCGGGCGGGGCGAAGGCGGCGACGGTGCCGGCCGGGCCGGCGACGTGCTCGGTCTCGACGAGGTGGGCGGTGCGGCCGTCGGAGACCAGCCGGTAGCGGGTCTCGCTCTCCTGGCCCTGGTGGACGCCGGCCACGCACCAGGAGACGTGGTCGTGGATCGGGGTCTGCTGGCCGGGCAGCCAGACCAGGGCGACGACGGAGAAGCCGCCGTCCTCCTCGGCGTGCAGGACGTGCTGGCGGTAGCGCGTCGGGTCGCCCTCGCGCTGGGCGGGGGTGAGCAGCGCGTCGGGCCCGTCGGGGTCGGCGCGCAGGTGCGGGGCGAGGCGTTCGCCGACCAGGTAGGCGGTGAGTTCCGGGGGCAGTCCGCGGTCCACGACGGCACGGATCTCGCCGATCAGGGCGGTCATCCGCTCGGTGAGCCGGTCGCTGCCGACCGTGGCTGGGGGTGTCATGCCAGCAGGTTCGGCTGCACCGACCTATCACGTCCAACGATGGTTCTTAAGCTTCCCCCCAACTTCAGCTTATGAATCGCCCCGGTGAGCACCCACCGGAGCCACGACTCAGCACCCGATCCGGCTCGCCGCCGCCCGCCGCAGGTGGTCCAGCACCAGCCCGGTGGCCGGTATCCGCCGGTGCTCGCGCAGCACGTACGCGCTCACCTGCCGGCGCAGGTGCGGTTCGACGGCCCGCCCGGTGACCTTGCGGTGGCACATGAAGGAGAGCACCAACGCGGGCATCAGCGCGATCCCGACCCCGGCGGCGACCAGGCTCTGCACCGCGAGGTTGTCGTCCGTGGAGAACACGATGTCCGGCGCGAAGCCCTCCTCCGCGCAGACGTTCAGCAGGTTGGCCCGGCAGCGCGGGCACCCGGCGATCCAGCGCTCGCCGTCGAGGTCGGCGAGCCGAACGGCGTGCCGACGGCCGAGTGGGTGTCCGACCGGCAGCAGCACGGTGAGCAGGTCCTCCATCAGCGGGATCTCGTCCAGCCCGTCGGGCACCTCGGTCGCGCCGCCGGGGTAGCGGAAGGCCAGCGCGATGTCGCACTCCCCGCGCAGCAGTCGCTGGACGGAGTCCGGCGGTTCGGCCTCCAGCAGCTCGACCCGCACACCGGGATGCTCGGCGAGCAGCCGGGCCATCGCCTCGGGTATCAGGGTGGCGTTGGCGCTGGGGAAGGCGCAGACCCGCACCCGCCCGGCCCGCAGCCGGGCGAGCGCGGCGAGCTGCTGCTGGGCGGCGGAGAGGCTGCCGAGGATCAGTTCGGCGTGCCGGGAGAGCGCCTCGCCCGCCTCGGTGAGCCGCAGTCCGCGCCCGGCCCGGGTGAACAGCGCGACGCCGACGGTGCGTTCGAGCGCCTTCATCTGCTGGGTGATGGCGGGCTGGGTGTAGCCGAGCTCGCGGGCGGCGGCCGAGTAGGAGCCCGCCCTGACGACCTCGTGGAACGTCCTGATGTGCCGCGAGTCGAATACCGGCTCCATGGCCCTCCCCCGGTCGTCGTCGTCGAACCTCCGCAATCATAAGAGGAAATTGGAGATGCCCGCTCTATCCCCACCCACACCTATGGTTCAGGATCGAACCAGGCCTCTCACTGCTGCGCGGACGGCGGCAGCCCCATCGCCACCCCGGCCTTGACCACCGGCGCCCCGCCCCGCATGCTCGGGCTGCGCCGACTGCGGCGCTCGACCCAGCGGGCGAGCCAGGAGAGCAGCAGGCACATGCCGATGTAGATCGGCGCGATCACGATCACCACCGGGATGAACGGCAGGTCGTAGTCGAGGTTGGTGGCGATCAGCTTGCCCGCGTGCAGGAACTCCTCGTAGGTGATCAGGAAGCCCAGCGAGGTGTCCTTGAGCGCGACCACCAGTTGGCTGATGATGGCCGGCAGCATGGCCCGGTTGGCCTGCGGCACCAGCACGTACGTCATCACCTGGGTCTTGCGCAGGCCGAGCGCGTAGGCCGCCTCGCGCTGGCCCTTGGGCACCGCGAGCACGCCAGCCCGGAAGACCTCGGCCAGCACCGAGCCGTTGTACAGCACCAGCCCGGCCACCAGCGCCCACAGCGGCTGCACCTTGAGCGCGACGAAGACGAAGAAGATCATCACCAGCAGCGGCATGGCCCGGAAGAACTCCACCACCACCGTGGAGAGCACCCGCACCACCTTGTGGTCGGACAGCCGCCCGGCCGCGAACAGCGCGCCGAAGGGCAACGCGAACAGCACCGTCCAGCCGAAGGCCTTGAGGGTGTTGCCGAGCCCGCTCAGCAGCAGGTCCTGGACGCCCCGGTACTCGAAGGGCATCCACTTCTGGTACGTGAACTGGTGGGTGTGGAACAGCATGTAGACGATCCAGCCGATCAGCGCCGCGATCAGCAGCAGCGCGATCCCGCCGTACAGCCGGTGGCGGGCGAGCGCCTTCGGACCGGGGATGTCGTACAGCGCCGAGGATCCAACGGTCATCGCGACACCGCCACTCGTCGTTCCAGCAGGTTGAAGACGGCGCTGACGGCCAGGGTGATGATCAGGTAGCCGACGGCGATCCAGACGAAGGTCCAGATGATGCTGTAGCCCAGTTCGTTGATCGTCCGGTAGGTGCCGAGCAGTTCGGTGACGCTGAACGAGCCGGCGATCGCCGTGTTCTTCGCCAGCGCGATCATCACACTGCCGATCGGCGCGACCACCGACCGGTACGCCTGCGGCAGCACCACCACGCTCATCGTCTGCCCGAAGCTCATGCCCAGGCTGCGCGCCGCCTCCCCCTGCCCCGCCGGCACGGTGTTGATGCCCGAACGCATCGCCTCGCAGACGAAGGCCGAGGTGTAGCAGCTGAGCGCGGCCACCGCGAAGACGAAGAACGGCAGCGTGATGTTGAAGCGCGGCAGGCCCAGCACCACTATGAAGAACAGCAGGGTCAGCGGCGTGTTGCGCAGCAGCGTCACCCACGCCGTCCCGAACACTCGCAGCGGCCGGACCGGCGAGACCCGGAAACCCGCGATCATCACTCCCAGCACCAGCGACAGCACGGCGCTCACCGCGAACAGCGAGAGCGTGCCGAGGAAGCCGTCCCAGTAGGTCGACCAGTTGTCGGTCAGCGTTTTCACGGCGCGGCCCTCTCAGTACCGGTCGATCGGCGGCGGTGTCGGCGCCGGCTCCCCGGACAGGCCCAGGGTCGCGTCGTAGGCCTTCTTCCAGTCGCCGTTCTGTTCGTTCTGCGCCAGCGCGTCGTCCAGGGCCAGGCGCAGCACGGTGTCGTTCTTCGGAGTCCCGATCCCGTACGGCTCCTGGGAGAACAGCGGGCCGACCACCTTGAGCTCGTCCGGCACCTTGGCCGCGTAGCCCAGCAGGATCGCGTTGTCCGTGGTGACGGCGTCCACCTGGCCGGTGATCAGGTTGTCCACGCAGGCCGAGTAGGTGTCGTAGCCGATCAGCTTCGCCTTCGGGTACTGCGACTGGATGCGCTGGTACGGGGTCGAGCCGGCCGCCGAGCAGACCTTCTTGCCGTCCAGGTCCTGCGGGCCGTGGATGGTGTTGTCGTTCCTGCGCACCAGCAGCGACTGCCCCGCGACGAAGTACGGCCCGGCGAAGCCGACCAGCTTCTTCCGGTTGTCGTTGATGGTGTAGGTGCCGACGTAGAAGTCCACCTGGCCGTTCTGCAGCGCGGTCTCGCGGTTGGCCGAGGCGATGGTCTTGAACTCGATCCGGTCCGGCGGGAAGCCGAGGTAGGCGCCGACCATCTTGGCGATCTCGATGTCGAAGCCGGAGTACACGCCGGTGGCCGGGTTCTTCTCGCCCAGGTACGGCTGGTCCTCCTTGGCGCCGACCACCAGGTGGCCCCGGCTCCGGGCGGCGTCCAGGGTCGGCGAGCCGGTGATGGAGGCGGCGTCGCGCACCTGGTAGCTGGGCAGCGCGCTCGCCTGCGGGCCCTTGGGCGGCGGGGTGCCGGGCTTGCCGCAGCCGGCGGCCAGCACGGCGAGCAGCAGGACGGCGGCGAGCACCGTCCGGCTCCGGGCGGCGGGCGTGGTCTTCCTCGTCACGGGCGCCGCCTCAGTGCTTCAGGATCTTGGACAGGAAGTCCCGGGCGCGCTCGCTCTCCGGAGCGCTGAAGAAGTCCTCCGGGGCGCGGTCCTCGACGATCCGGCCGTCGGCCATGAAGACCACCCGGTTGGCGGAGGCCCGGGCGAAGCCCATCTCGTGGGTGACCACGACCATCGTCATGCCCTCGTGCGCGAGCTGGCGCATGACGTCCAGCACCTCGTTGATCATCTCGGGGTCGAGCGCCGAGGTCGGCTCGTCGAACAGCAGTGCCTTCGGGTCCATCGCCAGCGCCCGGGCGATCGCCACCCGCTGCTGCTGGCCGCCGGAGAGCTGGGCCGGGTACTTGTCGGCGTGCGCCTCCAGCCCGACCCGCTCCAGCAGGGCGCGGGACTTGGCGTCCGCCTCCGCCCGGGGCCGGCCGCGGACCTTGATCTGCGCGAGCGAGACGTTCTGCAGCACGGTCTTGTGCGCGAACAGGTTGAAGGACTGGAACACCATGCCGACCTCGGCGCGCAGCCGGGCCAGCCCCTTGCCCTCCTCGGGCAGCGGCTCGCCGTCGATCAGGATGGTGCCGTCCTCGATCGGCTCCAGGCGGTTGATCGCCCGGCAGAGCGTCGACTTGCCGGAGCCGGACGGTCCGATGACCACGACGACCTCGCCGCGGCCCACGGTCAGCTCGATGTCCTGGAGGACGTGCAGGTCCCCGAAGTGCTTGTTGACGCCGCGCACCTCGATCAGCGGCGTGAAGGCCGAGGGCCCCGCCTGGGCCGGCCCGGGAGCGCTGGTCACCGGCCGCGACGCCCCTTCAGCAGCCAGCCCAGCGCGCCGCCGGCGAGCAGCGTGGCGAGCAGTGCGATCCAGAGCGGCGCGGTAACGGTGAACACCCAGAACTGGATCTTCACCTTGTCGAGGTTCGCGAACAGGAACCACACGGCGAGGACGACGAGGACGCCGATCCCGATGTACCGGGTGGGGATCCCAGCGATCTCGCTGCGTTTGGAGCCGGACGAGCCGTCCGAAATCTTGGTCACCGGAGCAGTCTGCGGGCCGGGGCTCCGATTTGCCCGGTTACGCGCCCTGATGGGTGAGGTAGTAACCCGCACGGGGCAATCCGGCCCCGTGCGGGTTTGAAGTGCCGTACGCGTCAACGGCGCCGTACGGGTTCAACGGCGCCGGCCCGCTACCGCTCGTCCCGCCAGGAGCGCCAGAGCGCCGCGTACGGGCCGCCGGCCGCGACCAGCTCCGGGTGGCTGCCGTACTCGCTGATCCGGCCGCCCTCGACCACCGCGATCACGTCCGCGTCGTGCGCGGTGTGCAGCCGGTGGGCGATGGCGATGACCGTGCGGCCCTCCAGCACCCGGGCGAGCGAGCGCTCCAGGTGCCGGGCGGCGCGCGGGTCCAGCAGCGAGGTGGCCTCGTCCAGCACCAGGGTGTGCGGATCGGCCAGCACCAGCCGGGCCAGCGCCAGCTGCTGGGCCTGCGGCGGAGTCAGCACGGTGCCGCCGGAGCCGACCTCGGTGTCGAGGCCGTGCGGCAGCGCGTCCACCCAGCCGCCGGCGTCCACCGCGTCCAGCGCGGAGCGCAGTTCGGTGTCCTCGGCCCCGGGCGCGGCCAGCCGCAGGTTGTCCCGCAGGGTGCCGACGAAGACGTGGTGCTCCTGGTTCACCAGGGCGACCTCCGCCCGCACCCGCTCGGCCGGCATCCGCGCCAGTGCCGCCCCGCCGAGCGTCACGCTGCCGCGCCCGGGAGCGTAGATCCCGGCCAGCAGCCGCCCCAGCGTGGACTTGCCCGCCCCGGACGGCCCGACCAGCGCGACCCGGGTGCCCGGCGCGACGTCCAGGCTGATGCCGTGCAGGACGTCGGCGCCCTCCCGGTAGCCGAACCGGACGTCCCGGGCCTCGACCCGGCGGCCGTCCGGGTGGCTGGACTCGTCACCCTCGTGCTCCGGCACCTCGCGGACGCCGACCAGCCGGGCCAGCGAGGCCTGGCCGATCTGCAGTTCGTCGTACCAGCGCAGGATCAGGTCGACCGGACCGGTCAGCATCTGCGCGTACAGCACTCCTGTGGTCAACTCGCCGACGGTGATCCAACCCTTGAGGGTGAACAGCCCACCGAGCAGCAGGGTGGCCAGCACCGCCGAGGAGTAGAACGCGTCGATGGTCGGGAACCAGACCGAGCGCAGCCACAGGGTGTAGCGCTCCCAGGCGAGCCACTCTCCCAGCTTGCGGTCCGTCAGGGCGATCCGCTGGTCGCCCAGGCGCAGCGTCTCCACCGTCCGCCCGGCGTCCACCGTCTCGGCCAGCACGGTGTTCACCGCGGCGTACCCGGCCGACTCGTTGCGGTAGGACTGCGGCGCGCGCTTGAAGTACCAGCGGGAGCTGACCAGCAGCAGCGGCAGGCCGACCAGCGAGGTGAGCGCGAGCAGCGGCGAGGTGACCAGCAGGGCGCCGATCACCAGCAGCAACGACACGATGGCGACGGCGAGTTCGGGCACGGCCTCGCGCACCGACTTGTCCAGCCGGTCGATGTCCGTGGTGCCCCGGGAGACCAGGTCCCCCGTGCCGGCCCGCTCCAGCACGCCGGTGGGCAGCGCGACCGAGCGGACCAGGAAGTCCTCGCGCAGGTCGGCCAGCACCCGCTCGCCGAGGACGGCACCGCGCATCCGGGACCAGCCGGTGAAGGCGGACTGCACCACCAGCGCCAGCAGGTACCAGCCGACCGCGACCGCGATGGTGGCCTCGGCGGTGCCGGTGGCCAGCGACTCGACCAGGCTGCCGAGCACCCAGGGGCCCACCAGCCCGGCCACGGTGGCCACCGAGTGCAACCCCACCACCGCGGAGAACCCGCCGCGGTGGCGCCGGGCGAGCAGGCGCAGGTAGGCGCGCACGGCCGCCGGTGAGCCGACCGGCAGGGTGGTGGCCGGCCCCTGCTCCTCATGGACGGGGGGCTTCATGACGTGCTCCTCAGGTGTGCGGCGGGTCGGGCGGGACGGACGGCGCGGGTGCCCACGCGGCCGCTCATACCGGCTCCCCCACCGGTTCCGGCTGCTCTTCGCGGGTGACCACGGCCCGGTAGGCCGGCTCGGTCCGCATCAGGTCGCGGTGCCGCCCGGCCACGGCCGCCCGGCCGTCGCGCAGCAGCACCACCCGGTCCGCCTGGTCGAGCAGCAGCGGGCTGGTCGCGAAGAGCACCGTGGTGCGCCCCGCCCGGGTGTCCCGCAGTCCGGTGGCGATCCTGGACTCGGTGTGGGCGTCCACCGCGCTGGTCGGCTCGTCCAGGACGAGGACCGGCGGGTCGGCCAGCAGCGCACGGGCCAGGGCGAGTCGCTGGCGCTGCCCGCCGGACAGCGAGCGCCCGCGCTCGGTGATCCGGGCGAGCATCGCGTCGCCCTCGCACTCCGGCGAGCCGTCCACCAGAGCCTCCAGCACGTCGTCGGACCGGGCGGCGGCCAGCGCCTCGGCCACCGAGACCCGCCCCGAGGACGGGATGTCGAACAGCCCGGCCAGGGTGCCGGAGAGCAGCACCGGCTCCTTGTCGTGGACCAGCACCGCCGCCCTGGCCTCGGCCAGCGGTACCGCGTCCAGCTCCGTCCCGCCGAGCCGGACGGAGGGCTGCTCCGGCTCGTCGCCGGCGGCCGGGACGTGCCCGCCGAGCCGCCCGGCGAGCGCCCCGGCGAAGTCCGGGTCCCCGCAGACGACTGCGGTCAGCTCCCCGGCCCGCGCGGTCAGCCCGGTCGCCGGGTCGAACAGGTCGGCGTTCCCCGGCTTGTTCAGCGAGGCCTCGGCCACGCCGCTGGTACGGCTGAGCGAGAGCACCCGGACGGCGCGCCCGGCGGAGACCCGGGCGACGCTCCAGGCGTGTGCGGCCTCGCCCAGGATCCGCAGCGGCGCCGCGAGGAAGGCGGTGGCGCCGTACACGGCGATCAGGGTGCCGACGGCGAGTTCGCCCGCGGCCGCCTGCCGGGCGCCGTACCACGTCACCCCGATCACGAACAGGCCCGGCAACAGGACCTGTTGGGCCTGCATCAGCGACCAGAGCCGGGCCGATCGGACGGCCGCGGCCCGGACCTTCTGGGAGGCGGCCCGGTACCGGTCGAGGAACAGCTCCTCGCCGCCGATGCCGCGCAGCACCCGCAGCCCCGCCACGGTGTCGGCGGCCAGCTCGGTGGCCTTGCCGCCGAGCGTGCGCTGCTGCTCGTACCGCCGCTCGAACGGCCCGATCAGCGGCCAGACGGCGGCTGCCAGCACCGGGATGCCGAGCAGCACCCCGACCCCGAGCACCGGTTCGACGACCAGCACGGCCGAGCTGACGGCCAGCCAGACGATCACCGCGGCCCGGACCCGGGCGACGAGTTCGACGTACCAGCCGATCCGCTCGACGTCCCCGCTGCCGACCGCGACGACCTCGCCGGTGGCGATCCGGCAGGACAGCCCGGCGCCCAGGTGCGAGGCCTGCCGGGCCACCAGCTGCCGCACGTGGCACGCCGCGTGGATCCAGTTCCAGACCGCCTGGCGGTGCAGCAGCACGGCACCGAGCGCGGACAGCACGGCGAGCGCCACCGCGAGGGCGCCGGCCCGCCAGATCCCGGCGGCCTCGCCGTCGACGGCGGCCTGCACGCCCCACCCGAGCGGTATCGGCAGCGCCGCCTGGCCGCCCATCTCCAGCAGCGCCCAGCAGGTGGCGAGCACCTGCCCGCGCCGCTGGCCGCGCTGGAGCCAGCGCAGGAAGGCCAGGGGTGAGGAGAGGTCGGGACTGCCGGGGTCGGCCAACGGCAGGGGGGTGAGCAGCATGACGCTCCGATACAGGAGGGTGCGGGACGGCACTGGAGGGTGCTGGAGGGTGCTGGAGGGTGCGAACAGGCGTGAGCGGACACGCCGGGAGAAGGTCACGAGCCGGAGGCGCGGGTCTCGCGGCACGGCGGGCCCGGCTCGCGCGAACGACGGAAGCCGGACGGCGGCGGGCGACAGCGCGGCACCTCGCCCCGGCGGCATCGGCGCGTCCGGAGCGGCGCCGGACGGGACGGCCGGGCGTAGGCGGGAAGGGCATGAAGGGCCCGGATCTCAGGAGGTCATGGCCGCGAGCCTGCCAACCCCGATGTGATCCGCGCAACAGGTTTTTTGGCTACCCGGCCCCTGAATCCCCGCCGCAGCGGGCCTCCGGCCCCGCAAGATTCCCCCGAACGGCGGGAACAATCCCGCCCGGGTGCCAGTTGCCCCTTTCTGGAATCACACGGACGACCAGGAGGGCACCCCTTCCCGTGAGCAACATCCCCAACGTCACGCTGAACGACGGCGCGCAGATCCCGCAGCTCGGATTCGGCGTGTGGCAGGTCCCGGACGACGAGGCCACGGCCGCCGTCCGCACCGCGATCGAGGCGGGCTACCGCTCCATCGACACCGCGGCCATCTACGAGAACGAGGCCGGCACCGGCCAGGCGATCACCGAGGCCCTGGCCGGCGGCGTGGCCCGCGAGGACCTCTACATCACCACCAAGCTGTGGAACTCGGGCACCCGCGACTGGTCGGGCGAGCAGGGCCGCGACGCCGTCCTGCGCGAGTTCGACGCGTCGCTGGCCAAGCTCGGCCTCGACTACGTCGACCTCTACCTGATCCACTGGCCGCGCCCGAAGCACGGCAGCTACCTGAACGTCTGGAAGGCCTTCGAGCAGCTGAAGGCGGACGGCCGGGTCAAGTCGGTCGGCGTCTCCAACTTCGGGCCCGAGCAGCTCACCCGGCTGCTCGACGAGACCTCGGTCGTCCCGGTGCTGAACCAGGTCGAGCTGCACCCGTACTTCCCGCAGACCGAGCTG
The DNA here is from genome assembly GCF_040685715.1 of Kitasatospora sp. NPDC088264. NCBI lineage: Bacteria > Bacillati > Actinomycetota > Actinomycetes > Kitasatosporales > Streptomycetaceae > Kitasatospora > Kitasatospora sp. NPDC088264. The sequence goes on along the minus strand of NZ_JBFBIR010000031.1, from coordinate 42,362 downwards.
CGCGCCTTCCACGCCCAGCACGGCATCGCCACCGAGGCCTGGAGCCCGCTGGGCCAGGGCAAGGAGCTGCTCGCCGAGCCGGCGCTGGCGAAGATCGCCGAGAAGCACGGCCGCACGGTCGCCCAGGTGGTGCTCCGCTGGCACCTGCAGAGCGGCGTGATCGCGATCCCGAAGTCGGTCACCCCCGCCCGCATCCGGGAGAACCTGGACGTCGCCGGCTTCGAGCTGGACGCCGAGGACCTCGCCGCGATCGCCGGTGTCGCCACCGGCACGCGGATCGGTCCGGACCCGCAGGAGTTCGACTGGAACTGACGGCACCCGCCGTCCGACTTCTCTGACGAGCGGTCATGTCGAACGACCGCCCACCCCGATCAGGGGTGGGCGGTCTTCGGTGTGCCACGATCCGCCGGCGCCAACGAGCAACGGCCTCCGGCGGGTCAGGCCACCAACGCCTTGAGCCGCCAACTCCTTGAACCACCAACGCCTCAAGCCCTCAACACACCGGGCCTTCCGTACGTTGGCGAATCGTTTTGGCTGGCGCTCAAAGGATCCCTCTAGAGCCGCGCCGCCTTGCCGAGGAGCGCCAGCGCGGGCCCGTGCTCACCCTCGTCCAGCGGGGCGAGCAGCAGCCGCTGGACCTCGGCCACGCCGGCCGTCGAACGGTGCAGCAGGTCCTGGCCCGCCGGCGAGAGCGACAGCAGGTTGCGGCGCCCGTCCGAGGGGTCGCGCCGGCGCTGCACCAGACCGCGGCGCACCAGCCGGCTGACCATCTCGGCCATCGTCGCCTTGTCCAGCGAGGCCAGCTCACCGACCGTACGCTGGTCGGCGCCCGGCTCCAGTTCCAGCGCGTCCAGCACCGCGTACTGCGGAGCCGTCAGCTCCGCACCGACGTGCTCCGACCAGAGTTTGGTGTGCACCTGCTGGCCCACCCTGATCAGGTAGCCGATCGCCCGCTGCGCGTCCAGTGTCGGCCGCGCGTCGGAGAACACGGCGACCGCGGCGGGCTCCAGCCTGGCTATCTTGGCCATCACCCGCACGATCTCCACCTGCTCCTCCGCCGTCAGCGGCTCGAACAGGGTGCGCTGCACGCGGACCACACCACCGGTGGCCTCACGCACCGCCTGGGCACCGCTCTGCGAGAGCGCGAGCAGTTTTCGCCGGCCGTCGGCCGGGTCACGCCTTCGCAGCACCAAGCCGCGGCGGACCAGCCGCGCGACCATCTCCGCCATCGTCGCCTTGTCCAGCGAGGCTCGCTCGCCGACCGTCCGCTGGTCGGCACCCGGTTCGAGGGCCAGGACCAGCAGAACGGCGAACTGCGGAGCCGTGAGATCGGCTCCGACATGCTCGGACCACAGCCTGGTGTGAACCTGCTGTGCAACGCGAATCAGGTGTCCGGGCGACTGTTGCAGTCGCGCGGACACGCGGGTCGTCGGGATCTCCCCCAGCACCATGTATCCGTCCCGATGTCACACCCGGTGTGTGTGGGACACCCGGGTGGGGCAGTAACGGCGAGTGGGCGTCCAGCTATGAGGGAGGGCGCTCCAGCCGTGCAGCCGGTGGCTGCTGGCGGACACTATACAAACGGCGGGCCCTTGCTGGCAGGCAGGGGCGGATAGTAGACGCAGGTTCGGCAACATTGGCATATTTACGCGGCCGCCACGCCCTCTCGGTAACCCGTTCTCAGTAGAAAGCCGACCGGTCGGTCCTTACCGACCGTCACGTGCGGCTCTCCGACCCTGTTCGCCCTCCCTACTCGCGGGTAGGGTGTGGCCACCCTCCCCGGGGCGCTCCCCGCGGAGACCACCCCGAGAGAGACGAGAGCGCGCATGACCGAGCAGAGCACCGCCCCCCGGGTCGCCGTCGTCACCGGCGCCGCCCGCGGCCTGGGCGCCGCCACCGCCGTGCAACTGGCCGCCGACGGCTACGCCGTGGCCGTCCTCGACCTGGACGAGACCGCCGGGAAGGACACCGTCGACCGGATCACCGCGGCCGGCGGGCGGGCCCTGGCCGTGGGCGCCGACGTCTCGGACGCCGACCAGGTGCAGGCCGCCGTCGACCGGGTGGCCGCCGAACTCGGCGCCCCCGTCGTGCTGGTCAACAATGCGGGCGTGCTCCGCGACAACCTGCTCTTCAAGATGTCCGAGTCCGACTGGGACACGGTCATGAACGTCCACCTGCGCGGGGCCTTCCTGATGACCCGCGCGGTGCAGAAGCACATGGTGGACGCCGGTTTCGGCCGCATCGTCAACCTGTCCTCCTCCTCCGCCCAGGGCAACCGCGGTCAGGCCAACTACTCGGCCGCCAAGGCCGGTCTGCAGGGCTTCACCAAGACTTTGGCCATTGAGCTGGGCAAGTTCGGCATCACCGCCAACGCCGTGGCGCCCGGCTTCATCGCCACCGACATGACCGCGGCCACCGCCGCCCGGGTCGACATGGACTTCGAAGACTTCAAGCGGGCTGCGGCCTCCCAGATCCCGGTCCAGCGGGTCGGCCTGCCTGAGGACGTCGCCCACACCATCTCCTTCCTCGCGAGCGAGGGCGCCGGCTTCGTCTCCGGGCAGGTGATCTACGTCGCGGGCGGCCCCCTCGACTGAGCACGGAACCTACACAGGGTTACCACGGAGTGGGAAGCCGGCCGCACCGACCTCCCACTCCGTTTTCTTTACCGGGGCTTTTGCAGAATCATTCGAACACCACACTGGCATTCGATCCGAGAATCACGGAAATCACTCCCCGGGCGGACCTCTCCCCGCCAATTGTCGATTTCACGGGAAAATGACAAATCCCTCCGGAATAGCCCCGGCCGGATGGGTAAGGTCACCCCCGTGCAAGCCCCGAGTACCCCCGCGCCCTATCCCAACCAGGGGCCGGAGCAGCTCACCACCACCCACCGCGAGCGCCCGAGCCCCGAACGAGTCCACCGCCGCGAGCCCGGCTGGCCGCCGATGAGCCGCCGACAGGCCGCCCTGCTCGCCGTGACCTGCGTCGCCTACCTGCTGGTCCTGGCCGGTGTCCTGCTCAACACCGCCCTGGTCGACCTCGACTGGTCGGTCCGGCTGTTCCGCCCCTACGACCACTGGCCCAGCCTGGAACCGCTGCTCGACACCTGGGTGGTCGCCGGGCAACGCGGCCCCTCCGCCATCGCCGCCTTCGTCTGGCTCGGCTGGCGCGCGCACCGGCTGGGGCGGCTGCGCCCGCTGCTGGTGATGGCCGTCGCGCTGCTGCTGCTCAACGTCACGGTCGGCGCGGTCAAGATCGTCACCGGCCGGCTCGGCCCGCACTACGCCCAGTACGTCGGCTCGCCCGAACTGTTCTCCGGCGGCACCATCTTCCCGTCCGGTCACACCGCCAACGCGGTCGTCACCTGGGGCGTGCTCGCCTACCTCGCGGTCCGCTGGCGGCGCACCGGCGCGGTGATCGCCGCCGCCACCGCCTGCTCGATCGGCCTGACCACGCTCTACCTGGGCACCCACTGGGTCACCGACGTGCTGGCCGGCTGGGCCGCCGGACTGCTGGTGCTGCTCTCGCTGCCGCTGCTGGAGCCGATGGTCGTCGCCGCCGAACAGCGGTTGGCCCGGCGGCCGGGCCACTGAGCCCGCACGCCAAGACCACCGGGAGGACGGCCCTACCCCTCCCAGCTGCGCTCGACCACGCCGTCGCGCACCGCGAGGTTGAGCCGGCCCTCACGGTGGTCCATGGTCATCATCGCCCCCGGCTCCAGAACCCGGACCGAGGCCCAGCCGTGCCGCCGGGCCAGCTCCCGGGCCCGTTCGATCCGCAGCCCCGCGTAGCCCTCGGCGTCCGCCGCCGCGTCCGACCCCGTCATCGCGTCTCCCCCGCTCTCCCCCACGGACGTACGCTGGAATCGTAGCCCCCACCCGCGCGGCCCGGAGGTGAACGGCCATGCGCACCACCACCCCGCGACGGCCGTGGCGCAGCGGCACCGAGCCGGCCACCGCCCGCAGCGACCTCAAGCTCCGCTACCTGCTGTCGCTCACCTTCACACCGCTGTTCGCGCTCGCGACGGCGGGCTTCGCGATCTGGGCGGCGGCCTCCCCCGCCAACGGCGCCCCCAGCCAGGGGACCCTGACCGGCTTCGCCGTCGCCTGCGGTCTGCTCACCCTGTTCGCCACCGTCGATCTCATCGTGGTCATCCGGCGCCGCCGGACCGAGCTCTGACACGGTGTCTCCCACGGAGTGGGAAGTCGGCCCGGCCGACTTCCCACTCCCGGGGCACTTCCGCAACACTTCCGCACCGCCACCGAGCACCCACCCAGAGCCGGCCCGGAACCGGCTCAGCGGCTGCCGACCGCCTGCTTCACCAGCGTCCGCCCGAAGTCCCACATCAGCCCGCTCCCCCGGTGAGCGTCATCCATGATGTCGGTGAAGGCGTCCACGAACCGGTCGACGTCGCGCTCCGTGATGATCAGCGGCGGGATCAGCTTGATCACCTCCAGGTGGTCACCGGACACCTGGGTCAGGATCCGGTGCCGCTGGAGCAGCGGGACGACCACCATCTGGGCGAACAGCCCCTTGCGCGCGGCTTGCAGGGCCGTCCAGCCGGTGCGCAGCTTGAGCGACTTGGGCCGGCCGAACTCGATGCCGATCATCAGCCCCCGGCCGCGCACCTCGGCGAGCAGCTCGTACCGGTCGACCAGCGCGGCCAGCCGCTCGCGCAACTGGTCGCCGACCTGACGCGCGTTCTCCACCACCTTCTCCTCGCGCATCACCTCCAGGGTCGCCAGGCCGGCCGCCATCGCCTGGGCGTTGGCGCCGAAGCTGGCCGAGTGCACCAGCACCCGGTCCATCGAGGAGTACACCTTCTCGAAGATCCAGCTCTTGCCGAGCGTCGCCCCGACCGGCACGTAGCCGCCGGAGAGCGCCTTGGCCGCGCAGACCAGGTCGGGCAGCACGCCCTCCTCGTGCTGGTAGGCGAAGAACTCGCCGGTACGGCCGATCCCGGTCTGCACCTCGTCGCAGATCAGCAGCGCCCTGTGCTCGTGCAGCAGGGCCTGCGCGGCGCGCAGCCAGCCGGGCGGCGGCGCCAGGACGCCCTTGCCCTGGATCGGCTCGACGATCAGGGCCGCGACGTCGCCGCGCTTCAGCTCCTTGGCCAGCGCGCCGAGGTCGCCGAGCGGGATGGCGGTGTCCGGCAATAGCGGGTCGAAGCCCTTGCGGAAACCGCTCTCCCCGTTGACGGAGAGCGAGCCGGTGGTCAGCCCGTGGAAGGCGTGGTCGGCGTACAGGACGCGCCTGCGGCCGGTGGCGTACCGGGCGAACTTGAGCGCGGTCTCCACCGCCTCGGTGCCGCTGTTGCCGAAGAACACCCGGTCCAGCCCGGGCGCGTACGAGAGCAGCCGCTCGGCGAGCAGCCCGGGCAGCGGCGAGCAGTCGAAGCGGACCAGGTCCGGCAGGTCGAGGTCCATCACCTGCTGGATCGCCGACCGCACGACCGGGTGGTGGCGGCCCAGCGCGAAGATGCCGAAGCCGGCCAGCATGTCGAGGTACTCGTTGCCCTCGGCGTCGTAGAAGTACGGGCCCTTGGCGCGCTCGTAGTACTTGTCGAACCCGATGGTGTGCAGCATGCGCGGCAGCTGCGGGTTGAGGTGGCGGCCGTGCAGCTCGTACCGCTCGGCGCCGCGTTCGGCGATCAGCGCGGCGAGGTCGAAGCTGGCGGCGGCGGTGCGGTCGGGGTCAGCCGGCATGGCGCTGGTTCGCTCCTCGGTTCGGTAGCAGGTTCTTGGCGAAGACGGCGGTCTGCGCGGCGACTCCGGTGCCGGTCAGGCCGGTCTCCTCCAGGATCTCCCCGCGGGCGGCGTGGCCGAGGAACTCCTGCGGCAGGCCGAGCACCCGCACCGGCACGTCCACGTCGGCGTCGCGCAGCGCCTGGGCGACGGCGGCGCCGACGCCACCGGTGCGGCCGTTGTCCTCGACGGTGACGACCAGCCGGTGGGCGGCGGCCAGTTCCGGCAGGGCCGGGTCGACCGGTTTGACCCAGCGGGGGTCGACGACGGTCGCGGTGAAGCCCTCGGCGAGCAGCAGCCGGGCGGCGTCCAGGCAGGCGGCGGCGGTGGTGCCGACCGCGACCAGGAGGATCTCCGACGGCCGGCCGGTGCGCAGCAGGACGTCCATCCCGCCGATCCGCTCGACGGCCGGCACGGCGGGCCCGATGGTGGCCTTGGGGAAGCGGACCACGGTGGGGGCGTCCGCGACCTCGACGGCCTCGCGCAGCTGGGCCCGCAGCTGGTCGGCGTCGCGCGGGGCGGCGAGCCTGAGGCCCGGGACGACCTGCAGGATCGACATGTCCCACATGCCGTTGTGCGAGGCGCCGTCGCTGCCGGTGACCCCGGAGCGGTCGAGGACGAAGGTGACACCGAGCCGGTGCAGGGCGACGTCCATCAGGACCTGGTCGAAGGCCCGGTTCAGGAAGGTCGCGTAGACGGCGACGACCGGGTGCAGGCCGCCGGTGGCGAGGCCGGCGGCGGAGGTGACGGCGTGCTGCTCGGCGATGCCGACGTCGAAGGTGCGTTCCGGGAAGGCCTTGGCGAAGCGGGCCAGGCCCACCGGTTGGAGCATGGCCGCGGTGATCGCCACCAGGTCGGGCCGCTCGGCGCCGAGCGCGACCAGCTCGTCGCCGAACACCGAGGTCCAGGACACTCCGCCGCTGGGCGAGATCGGCAGGCAGGTGTACGGGTCGATCGGGTTGACGGCGTGGAAGCGGTCGGCCTCGTCCTGTTCGGCGGGCCGGTAGCCGCGTCCCTTGACGGTGAGGCAGTGCACGATGACGGGGCCGCCGAAGTTGCGCGCCTGGCGCAGCGCCTGTTCGACGGCGCCGAGGTCGTGGCCGTCGATCGGCCCGAGGTACTTCAGCCCGAGGTCCTCGAACATGCCCTGTGGCGCGAAGGCGTCCTTGAAGCCCTTCTTGGCCCCGTGCAGCGCGTCGAAGATCGGCTGGCCGACGAGCGGGGTGCGCTGCAGCGCACCTTTGCCGAGGGCGAGGAAGCGTTCGTACCCCTGGGTGGTGCGCAGGGTGGCCAGGTGGTTGGCGAGGCCGCCGATGGTCCTGGCGTAGGAGCGCTCGTTGTCGTTGACGACGATGACCAGCGGCCGGTCGCGGGCCTCGGCGATGTTGTTGAGCGCCTCCCAGGCGAGCCCGCCGGTGAGCGCGCCGTCGCCGATCACCGCGACGGTGTGCCGGTCGTGCTGGCCGAGCAGTCGGGCGGCCTTGGCGAGGCCGTCGGCGTAGGACAGGGCGGTGGAGGCGTGCGAGTTCTCGACCAGGTCGTGTTCGGACTCGCCGCGCGAGGGGTAGCCGGAGAGCCCGCCCTTCATCCGCAGCCGGGAGAAGTCCTGGCGGCCGGTGAGCAGTTTGTGGACGTAGCTCTGGTGACCGGTGTCGAAGACGATCCGGTCGTACGGGGAGTCGAAGACCCGGTGCAGGGCGATGGTCAGCTCGACCACGCCGAGGTTGGGCCCGAGGTGTCCGCCGGTGCGGGTGACGGCGTCGATCAGGAACGCGCGGATCTCGTCGGCGAGCAGCGGGAGTTCGACCGCCGGAAGCTTTCGCAGTTCGGCCGGGGACGTGACGCTGGAGAGCAGTGACATGGGTACACCTCACGACTCGGAGTGGTGCGGTGGTGCCGCCGCCCGGCGGGAGCGGGGCCGGCCCGGGCGCGGGGCCCGGGCCGGACGGGGTGTCCTCGGGAGCGGTGGCGCGGTCGAACGACCGGCTCAGTGGCCGCGGTTGGCGCCGATGGTCTCGGTGATGGCGCGCAGCGACTCCTTGAGCGAGCCCATGGTGGCGAGTACGGCGGTCGGCTCGTAGCCGCAGTGCGCCATGCAGTTGGCGCAGCGCGGGTCCTTGCCGCGGCCGTACTTGCTCCAGTCGGTCTTCTCGACGAGTTCGCGGTAGGTGGGCACGTAGCCGTCGGCCATCAGGTAGCAGGGCCGCTGCCAGCCGAACAGCGAGTAGTTGGGGATGCCCCAGGGGGTGCACTCGAAGTCGGCCTTGCCCTCCAGGAAGTCCAGGAAGAGCGGGCTGTGGTTGAGCCGCCAGCGGCTCCGGTTGCCGCCGGCGAAGGCCTTGCGGAAGAGCTCCCGGGTCTGGTCGACGCCGAGGAAGTGCTCCTGGTCGGGGGCCTTCTCGTAGGCGTAGGCCGGGGAGATCATCATCTCGTCGACCTTGAGCTCGTCGTTGAGGAAGTCCAGCACCTCGATGATGGTCTGCGGGGTGTCGGTGTTGAAGAAGGTGCTGTTGGTGGTGACCCGGAAGCCGCGCCGCTTGGCCTCCTTGATCGCCGCCACCGCCTCGTCGAAGGTGCCCTCCTTGGCCACCGACTCGTCGTGCCGCTCGCGCATGCCGTCGATGTGCACGGCGAAGGTGAAGTACGGCGAGGGCTTGAACTTGTCCATCTTCTTGCGCATCAGCAGCGCGTTGGTGCAGAGGAAGACGTACTTGCGGCGCTCGACGAGCTGGCGGACGATCTCGTCGATCTGCGGGTGCATCAGTGGCTCGCCGCCGGCGATCGAGACCATCGGGGCACCCGACTCCAGGACCGCGCCGACCGCCTGGGCCACCGGCATCCGCTGCTTCAGCACACCCGCCGGGTGCTGGATCTTGCCACAGCCCTCACAGGCGAGGTTGCAGGCGAACAGCGGCTCCAGTTCGACGATCAGCGGGAACTTGTCCCGGCGCTTGAGCAGCTTCTGCTGCATGAGGTAGGTGCCGACCCGCACGGTCTGGCGCAACGGCATGGCCATGGCTAGCTCGCCTCCTGGGGGAGCGTCGAGGATGTGGGGTGGTTCAGGTCCGCGGGGCCGGGCCGGGACTCCTGCCGGTACCAGTCGACCAGGGCGGGTACCGCCGCCCGCAGGGTCCGCCAGGCACGCACCCCCGCCGGGAGGGTTCCGAGCCGCAGCAGTTCGCGCTCGGGGGTGTCCACGACCACCCGCAGGACGGCGGCGGGCAGCGTCGGCCGCCGTTCCCGCAGCGCGGCCAGCACGGCGGCGGCCTCCATGTCGACGGCGAGCGCGCCCTGGAGGTGCAGGGCCCGCCGTTCGAGGCCGCGGACGACGTGGTCGGCGGTGTGGTGCACCCCGGCGTGCGCGGTCAGGCCGAGCTCCTTGAGGGCCCTGGCGAGCTCCGGTCCGGAGTCGACGGGGTACAGGTGCCCCTCCGCGTCGCGCACGCCGTCGGCGACCACGATGTCGCCCGGCAGCACGCCCGGACCGACCGCGGCGCCGAAGCCGGCCACCACGACCGCGCCGTAGCCGCCGGGGGCGGAGCCGAGCAGCCGGCGGACGGTCAGCGCGGCCCGCCGCCGGCCCATGCCGGTGCGCACCAGCACCGGCGGCCCGCCGGCCGCGCCGCGCCAGTCGCCGCCGCGCAGCGCCCAGACCTCGGGGCCCAGCGCGCAGAGCACCAGCAGCGGTGCGGTGGTCACCGCGCCGCCCCGATCGCCGGGGTGTCGCCGTTCCTGCCGCCGAAGGCGGGGCTGCCGTGCAGGTAGCGGCCGAGCGCGGTGACCGGGAAGACCAACCGGTACAGGTGGTAGTTGATGGAGAAGTCCCACGGGAAGCCGGTGCCGGTGAACTGCGGCTCGTCCCAGGTGCCCTCGGGCAGCTGGGTGCGCACCAGCCAGTCCACGCCGCGTTCCACCGCCGGGTTGGGCCGGCCGTCCGGGCCCTCCCCGGCCGCGAGCAGCGCCATCAGCGCCCACGCGGTCTGCGAGGCGGTGGAGTCGCCGCGCCCGGCCCAGCGGGCCGGGTCCTCGTAGGAGCGCATGTCCTCGCCCCAGCCGCCGTCGGTGTTCTGCCGGTCCTCCAGCCAGCGGACGGCCCGCCGGATCGCCGGGTGCTCGTCCGGGACGCCGGCCGCGACCAGGGCGGGCAGCACCGAGCCGGTGCCGTAGATGTAGTTGGTGCCCCAGCGGCCGAACCAGGAGCCGTCCGCCTCCTGGTTGTGCAGCAGCCACTCGACGCCGCGCCGGGTGCGCCGGTCGCGGGCCCGGCCGGTCTCGGCGAGCATCTCCACCACGTGGGCGGTGACGTCGGCGGACGGCGGGTCGACCACCTCGCCGAAGTCGCAGAACGGCAGCTTGTTGGGCAGCGTGCTGGTGTTGTCGACGTCGAAGGCGCCCCAGGCCCCGTTCTTGGACTGCATGCCGAGGTTCCAGAGCACGCCGCGGTCCATCGCCGCATCGACCTTGGCCGGGTCGGGGTGGTCGACCCGGCCCAGCGCGAGCACCACCTCGGCGGTGTCGTCGATGTCGGGGTAGGTGTCGTTCTCGAACTCGAAGGCCCAGCCGCCGGGGGCCAGCGAGGGCCGCTGGACGGACCAGTCGCCGTCCTTGCGGATCTCCTCGCCGAGCATCCAGTCGACGGCCGAGACCAGCGCCGGGTGGTCGGCCGGCAGCCCGGCGTCGACCAGCGCGATGGTGGCCAGGCAGGTGTCCCAGACCGGGGACTGGCAGGCCTCCAGCCAGCGGCGGCCGTCCTCGGTGTGCACGGTGAAGCGGTCGAAGGAGGAGAGTCCGGCCTTCATCACCGGGTGCTCCAGCTCGTAGCCCTCCAGGTGCAGGGCGATCAGCGAGTACACGGCCGGCGGCTGGATGCCGCCCCAGCAGCCGTCGGCCTCCTGCCGTTCGACGATCCAGCGGCAGGCCTGGGAGACGGCGAGCCGGCGTAGCGGGCGCAGGGCGCGGTGGTGGTAGGCGTGCAGGACCTTGTCGAGGCGCTCGAAGAGGCCGTCCCAGCTGGTGGCGGGGGCGAGCGGCCGGTCGGGGTAGGGGTGGTCCGGGTCGGTGTGCAGCTCGGTGAGCGGGAAGGGCGCCGGACGGACGGGGCGGTGGGCCGAGACGACGGTCAGCGGGACGATGGTCTGGCGGGCCCAGCAGCCGAAGGCGTAGATGTTCAGCGGCAGCCACTTGGGCAGGAAGATGATCTCGGGCGGCATCTCGGGGAGCCGTTCCCACGGCCACCAGCCGAAGAGCGCGAGCCAGATCCGGGTGAAGACCCGGGCGGCCGCGATGCCCCCGGCGGAGCGGACGTACCGCGCGGCGGCCACCATGTGCGGGGCCTCGGGGTCGTCGCCGGCGAGTTTGAGGGCGACGTACGCCTCGACGGTGGTGGACAGTTCGGCCGGCCCTCCGTGGAAGGTGGCCCAGGTGCCGTCCTCCCGTTGCTGGGACCGGATCCACTCGGCGGTGGCCTTGGTCTGGTCCTCGGTCCGGATCCCGAGGAACTGCCGCAGCAGTAAGTCCTCGGCGTCCATCGTGACGTTGGTCTCCAGGTCGCCCTTCCACCAGCCCTCGGAGCTCTGCAGCGAGAGCAGGTGGGTGGTGGCACGGGCCAGGGCCTCCTGCGCGTCGGCCGCTCCGAGGTCCGCCTCACCGGCCGGCCGGAGCTGGTCGGTGTCTTCGGGCTGCCACCGCCCGGCGCCCAGCAGGGTCGGGGGGCGGTCGCCCACCGCGACCGGCTCGGAATCGTACTCAGGGTCGAGCCGGCCGTCCGCGGTTGCTGTCAACGTAACGTCACCTCTCTCGTACCACCACGAATTCGGCGAGTGCGACGAAGTGCTCGCGCACCTCGTCGGACATGGGCACCTCGTCCAGGGCGGCGAGGGCAGTCGTGTGCTGGCGGCGGGCTTCCTCCTGGGTCCAGGCGCGGCCGCCGGCCTCTTCGATCAGCGCGGCCCGGGCGGCGAGCTCGGGCTCGCCCTCCTCGCCGCGGCCCTTCGGGTCGGCCAGCTGCTCGGCGAGCCGGCGCGAGGCCGCGCCGCCCTCGGCCAACGCGGCGGCGACCGGCAGGGACTTCTTGCGCTGGCGCAGATCGCCCCAGTGCGGCTTGCCGGTGACCTCGGTGGCGCCCCAGATGCCGAGCAGGTCGTCCACCGCCTGGAAGGCCAGGCCCAGGTGGTGGCCGTAGCGCTCGAGCGGTTCGGAGACCTTGTCGTCGGCCCCGGCCAGGACGGCGCCGATCGCCGAGGCGGCCGCCAGCAGCGCCGCGGTCTTGCCGCCCTCCATCTCCAGGCACTCGGCGACGGTGACGCTGTCGCGCTGTTCGAAGGCGACGTCCATGGCCTGGCCGTCGATCAGTCGGCGGGTCGCCGTGGTGAGCAGCCGGACGGCCCGCGCGGCGTCGGTGGGGCTCGTACCGCCGGGCACCGCGGCGTCGAGCAGCACCTCCGTGCCGAGCGTCGCCAGGGCGTCGCCGACCAGGATCGCCTGAGCCGGACCGAAGACCGTCCAGGCGGTGGCCCGGTGCCGCCGGGTCTCGTCACCGTCCATCAGATCATCATGGAGCAGGGAGAAGTTGTGCACCAGTTCAACCGCGACCCCGCCCGGCACGCCGACCTCGGCGGCGGCGCCGGTGGCCCGGGCGGAGAGCAGGGCCAGGGCGGGGCGCACGGCCTTGCCGCCGTCGCCCTTGGACGGAGTGCCGTCCCGGTCGATCCAGCCGAAGTGGTACGCGGCGACGGTGTCCATCGGTGCGGCCAAACGGGCGACGGCGGACCGTAGCGGCGGGGTGCAGAGCGTGCGGCTGCGGGCCAGCAGCTCCGGCACCGAGACCGGTTCGGCGTGCGCCGTGCCTCCGACGGCGCTGCCGGTGCGTGACTCCACGTGCGTTCCCTCTCCCTCGTGGTGCCGGACCGCCCGGGGCTGCCGGGTGCTTGCGCTGTCGGTGCGGCTGGTGTCGATGTGGCCGGTGTCGGTGCGGCTCGGGTCGGTGCGGCTGGTGCCGGTGTCACCGCTGTCAGTGCCGCCGGTGCGGCCGGTGTCGTTCCCGCCGCGGTCGACGGGAGGCCCGCCGGCTCTGGCGGGGTCCCCGGCGGCGCCCGCCGTCACCGGGGCCACCTCCCGTCGCCCCGGTCCACCGGGAGCCGGCTGCCGGCCGCGGCGAGCGCCGCGTCGGCCGCGGCGTGGCCGCTGCGCACGGCCCCCTCCATGGTCGCGGGCCAGCCGGTGGCCGTCCACGCGCCGGCCAGCAAGAGGCCGGGGACGTCCGTGCGGGCCGACGGGCGCAGCAGCGCGCTGCCGGGCGCCGGGTCGAAGGTGGCGGTGCGCTCACGGGTGACGAAGAAGTCCAGCACCTCGGCCCCGGCGGCGGCCGGGAGCAGTCGCGCCAGCTCCGGCAGGTACCGGCGGCGCAGCTCCGCGACCGGCAGGTCGATCTCGTCCTGGACGGCGGACTGCGAGAGCGCCAGGTACTGGACTCCGGGGTGGGCCCGGCCGAGCCCGGTGCCGGCCAGGCCGGAGTGCGCGGTGCGGTCGAAGACCCACTGCACCGGGGAGCCGAGGGCGGCGAAGAACGGCCGCCGCAGCACCTTGCGGTCGTAGACCACGTGCACGTTGAGGATCGGCGCGGTGCCGAAGTCGGCCAGCCGGTCCTGGCCGGGGAGGGCGTTCGGGGGCAGCAGGGCGGCCGCGCTGTCCTGGGCGCCGGCCAGCACGACGGTCTCGGCGGCGAGCGGCTCCGCGTCGCCTTCCAGATGGACGGCGTGCTGGGGCACCGCCGGCTTGAGCTCCGCGACGCGGGCGCGCAGCAGCACCTTCACGCCGGCGCGTTCCAGCTCGGCGAGCGCCCGGTCGTGGTGGATCACGCCGAGCGGGACGGCGGCCGTGCCGATGTCGGAGGCGCCCGGGTCGGAGAGCAGGCCGGTCTTGAAGACCATCGCCGCCAGCGCCAGCGACACCTGGTCGGCCCGGGCGTTCAGGGTGGCGACGCCGACCAGGTCCCAGAGCGCGGCGAGGGTGTTCGCGTTCTGCCCGTTGCGGCGCAGCCACTCGCCGAAGGAGATCTCGTCCAGTGCCGGGTCGGCGAGGTCCAGGCCCTGGAGCGCCAGCGCGCCGCGGACCACCCGGGCGCGGTCGGCCGGCCCGAGGTGCGGGTAGCGGGCGAGGCTGCCGGCCAGGTGCAGCGGGACGGGCAGGCCGGCCCGGCGCAGCCGCCCGAGGGTGCGCACCGGGGCCGCGTCCGGCCCGGAGACGGAGAGCACCGGGACGTCCAGCCGGTCCTGCAGGTGGACCAGCCGGGCGGCGCCGAGCCGCTCCAGCAGGCCGCGGTAGGCGGTGCAGCAGCGCAGGTACACGTGCTGGCCGTTGTCGACGGTCAGCTCGCCGCGCTGGAAGGAGAACGCCAGCCCGCCGAGCCTGGGCCGCCCCTCGACCAGCGTGACCCGGTGGTCGGCCTCGGCCAGCCGCAGCGCGGCGGTGATCCCGGCCAGGCCGCCGCCGACCACAACGGCGGCCGGGCGCGCGGCATCGGCTCGCCCGGTCATCGGCCCTCCCCCTCGCGATTGCTGGACCGCCCTGCGGCGGTCGCTCCGGCCGGCACGCTCGTGACCGGCCCGGTCGTGGTCAACACTGCCCTGCCCGCTTGTGATTCCCCGCTGACACAGCGTGACAGAACTGCGGTGAGAATCAAGAACGCCCCCCGGCGAGCCCGGAAAGCGCGACGTACGCCTTCTCCCAGCCCGGCAGCGAGACCCGGCCGCGCAGTACGGACTCGGGGTCGGCGGCGATCCGGCCGAGCAGCCGGTGGTAGATCCCCGCCATCGCGGCGGTGCAGGCCCGGCTGCGGCGGTCGAGCATGGGCAGCAGCCGCAGGCCCTCCTCGAAGGCGGCCTGGGCGCGGGCGGCCTCGAAGGCCACCAGGCCGGTGAAGTCGGCGCCGACCGGCGGCCTGGGCAGCGCGAAGCCCTGCTCGCAGCCGAACCGGGCCAGGTCCTCGGCGGGCAGGTAGGTGCGGCCGTTCAGGGCGTCCTCGCGCAGGTCGCGCAGGATGTTGGTGAGCTGCAGGGCCAGGCCCAGGGTGTCCGCGTAGCCCGCGCCGCGCTCGGGGTCGTCGCAGCCGTACACGCCGAGCGAGAGCCGGCCGACCGAGCCGGCCACGCAGCGGCAGTAGACCTTCAGTTCCTCGTAGGTCTGGTACTCGGCGCCCTTGAGGTCCATCTCGACGCCGTCGATCAGTTCGTCGAAGCCGCCGAGCGGGATCGGGAAGCGCCGGGCCGCGTCGGCCAGGGCGACCTTGATCGGGTCGGTGTCGTCCTCGGCGACCGCCCCGGCGCGGACCTCGTCCACCAGTTCCCGGGTGCGCACCAGCGCCTCGGCCTTGCGGTCGGACGGGAGGTCCCCGTCGCCGATGTCGTCGACCCGGCGGGCCAGGGCGTACAGGGCCGACATGGCCAGCCGCTTGGGTTCGGGCAGCAACCGGATGCCGTAGCTGAAGTTGCGTGCCTGAAGTCCGGTGACTGCCTCGCAGTACCGGTACGCCGCCATGACCTGGGCCGACGCCAGTGGTGATGCCGCCACTCGGGCGTTCACCTTCCCTTCGCGAAGATGGCCGCCGCCTTCGCTGCGAGGCGGCGCTTGTCAGGCTTCGCCTGCTGCGCGAGCACGTCGTACCCGGCGTCCTCGATGGCCGCCAGGGCCGCGTACCCGCCGGCGGTGAATCCCGCCAGGAGCAGTCGAAGCCTCCCCCGAACCGTACCTACCAATGGCGCGCCGCGGTCGAGCAGGGTGCGGGCCCGCTGCACCTCGAAGGCGATCAGCTCGCGCACCGGGCCGCCGGCGGTGGGAGCGGCGAGGTCCGCCTCGGTGACGCCGAACCGGGCGAGGTCCTCGGCGGGGAGGTAGATCCGCCCGTGGGCGAGGTCCTCGGCGACGTCCTGAAGGTGTTCGACCACCTGGAGGGCGCTGCAGATCGCGTCGGACAGCTCGATCCGCTCGGGGGTGGAGACGCCGGCGATGGCCAGCACCAGGCGGCCGACCGGGTCGGCGGAGAGGGTGCAGTAGCCGATCAGGTCGTCGTAGCCGGCGTAGCGGGTGGTGGTCTGGTCCACCCGGTTGGCCTCGATCAGGCGGCGGAACGGCTCCGGGGTGAGCCCGTGCCGGTCGACCAGCGGCACGAGGCTGCGCAGCAGCGGGTGGCGGGGGCCCTCGGCGGCTCCCGGGTGGAACGCCGCCTCGAAGACCCGGTCGAGATCGTGCTCCAGTCCGTCCAGCAGTGCGAGGCGGAAGGCGACCTGCCGCGGAGTCGGCGGGCCGGACTGGGCCGAAGGGGTGGCGGGAGGCGTGGCCTCGACCCCGAGCAGGGCGGCGGTGGCGGCCGGATCGGCCAGGTCGCCGTCGCCGGCGTCGTCGACCAGCCGGGCGTAGCCGTAGACGGCCATCAGGTCGTCGCGCCAGGCCGCGGGCAGGAAGAACGGGGCGACCGGGAAGTTCTCCGCGCCCGCCTTGTCCAGGGTCTCCCCCGCGGAGCGGTTCACCGACGTATCTCTGGGCTGGGCCGAAGCCGACACTGCTGTCACTCCCCCGTTCTACACCGCTGGGCATCACCGGCCCGACTCGGACACGCGTCCGAGCGGGGGCGCCACCTCCGGCACACCGCCCCCGCGCATACAGCCTGACACCACGGGGCGCGCCGGAGAAGAGCGCCCCGCCCGGCGCACGGGGGCGCTCACCCCCGCGGCGGCGGGCCACCCGGGGTACCGGCGGGGGCGCACGAACAGGGGGCCGGCCCCGGAAACCCCGGAACCGGCCCCCTGGACGGCCTGCGGTTACGGGCGCTCGCCGCGCTCGTAGCGGCCGACGACCTCTTCGGTCGGGCCGTCCATGATCAGCTCGCCGGCCTCGATCCAGATCGTCCGCTCGCAGACCTCGCGGATCGAGCTGTTGTCGTGGCTGACCAGGAAGACCGTACCGGCGGACTTGCGCAGTTCGTCGATCCGCTTCTTGCTGCGCTGCTGGAACGCCTGGTCGCCGGTGGCCAGCGCCTCGTCGATCAGCAGCACGTCGTGGGTCTTCGCGGCGGCGATGGCGAAGCGCAGGCGGGCGCCCATGCCGGAGGAGTACGTGCGCATCGGCAGCGAGATGAAGTCGCCCTTCTCGTTGATGCCGGAGAACTCGACGATGTCCTGGTAGCGGCTGCGCACGTCGGCCGGCGCCATGCCCATCGCCAGGCAGCCGAGGATGACGTTGCGCTCACCGGTGAGCTCGTTCATCAGCGCCGCGTTCACGCCCAGCAGCGAGGGCTGGCCGTTGGTGTAGATGCCGCCCTTCTCGGTCGGCAGCAGGCCCGCGATCGCGGCCAGCATGGTCGACTTGCCGGAGCCGTTGGAGCCGATCAGGCCGATCGCCTCGCCCTTGTAGGCGGTGAAGCTGACGCCGCGCACGGCGTGCACCTCGCGCACGCCCGCGGAGCGCTTGCGGCTGATGATGCGGCTCAGCGCCGAGGTGGCGCTGCCCTTGCCGGAGCCGGCGCCGTGCACCCGGTAGACGATGTGCACGTCGTCGACGACGACGGTGGGCTCGCGGGCGACGTCCGCGTCCCGGATGGTGTCCAGCTTGCTCAGTTCGACGTCAGCCACGGCCGTACTCCTCCTCGGCCTTCCAGAAGAAGACGTATCCGATCACGAACATCACGACCGCCCACCCGATGGCGTAGGTCCACTGGTGGTGCGGAAGTACCTGGTGCTGGGGCTGGTGCGGGTTGTAGATGATCGGCGCGAAGGCGTGCCGGAGCAGGTCCATGTAGACCGACGCCGGGTTGAGGGACATCAGCGTCTGGATGTAGTCCGGCCATTCCTTGATCTTGTCCTCGATGCTGAACATCACGCCGGACAGGAACATCCAGGCCCGCATCACGAAGGGGATCAGCTGGGAGATGTCGCTGGTCTTGGAGCCGAGCCGCGCCATGACCAGGGCGATGCCCGTGTTGAACATCATCTGCAGCAGCAGGGCCGGGATGATCAGCAGCCAGGTCCGGCCCGGCTTGATGCCGCTGACCAGCACGGTGCCGACCAGCACCACCATCGAGATCAGCAGCTGCTGGAGCTGGATCACGGTGAACGCGATCGGCAGCGAGGCCCGGGGGAAGTGCAGCGCCCGGATCAGCCCGAGGTTGTCGGCGATCGCCCGGGTGCCGGACTGCACCGCGTTCTGGGTGAACTGGAAGACGAAGACGCCGATGCAGAGCCAGGCGATGTAGGTGTCCGGCGGGAAGTTGTCCTTGCTCTTCAGGATCACACCGAAGACCAGGTAGAACACCGCGCAGTTCAGCAGCGGCGTCACGACCTGCCACAGCTGGCCGAGCTTGGCGTCGGTGTACTGGGCCACCAGGCGGGCGGTGGCGAAGGCCCAGATGAAGTGGCGCCGGGCCCAGAGCTGCTTGGTGTAGGAGATCAGGCCGGGCCGCCTGCCGCTCACGGCCAGGCCGTACTTGTCCGCAAGCTGCTTGGGGGTCAGGCCCGCGTCCACCCCCCTGGGGGATGAGAGGCTGACGGGTTCACTCACTGTCGACACATTCGTCCTTCACGCGGGATCGGTCGGGGCGGCCGGTCGACGGGGGTCCGCCGGCCTTGCGCCGATGGGGATCCACTGGATCACGGGGAGAGTCCGGCCGGTGTGTGGTCACCGGCCGCAGCGATCGATCATTCGATCAGATGACCGGTGGCCGGCCCAGCCTGGTCAATCGCCAAACGGTACGCCATCGCATGGGCCGCCGCGGACCGCAGGGTTCGCGCCAGCCCGCCCGGAACCCGCCCCACCAGGCCTTCAGCGCCTCCGAGGAGGGGCGGCGGGCCAGGGTCAGCAGGAACCAGGTTCCCAGATAGAGAGGCACCAACAGGGCCGGAAGGTTCCGTCTGGCGAGCCAAACCCTGTTACGGGCAATGTTGTGGAAGTAGGTGGCGTGCCGGGCGGGCGAGGTCGTCGGGTGGTGCAGCACCACGTCCGCGCGGTAGTCGATGGCCCAGCCGGCGTCCGCCGCGCGCCACGCGAGGTCGGTCTCCTCGTGGGCGTAGAAGAACTCCGCGGGCAACTGCCCGGCCTGCTCGAACACCGCGCAGCGCACGGCGGTCGCGCCACCCAGGAAGGTGGTCACCCGGGACGAGCGCAGCGGGTCGCTGGCGCGCAGCCGGGGGACGTGCCGGCGCTGGGTCACGCCGGTGTCGGGGTCGGCGATCCGGAAGGCCACGATGCCCAGCTCCGGGTCGGCGGTGAAGGCCTCGCGCAGCAGGCGGGCCGAGTCGGTGCGCGGCAGGTGCCCGTCGTCGTCCAGGAAGAGGACGGCGTCCACGTCCCGGCCGTCGCGGCCGAACAGCTCGATGCCGACGTTGCGCCCGCCCGGGATGCCGAGATTCTCCGGCAGCTCGACGCTGCGCACGCCCTCCGGCAGCGGCGGCAGCTGGGCGCCCTGGCCCACCACGGCCAGCTCGACCGCCGCGCCCTCCTGGGCGCGCACCGATTCGATCAGGGCGGCCAGTTCCTCGGGGCGGTTGCCCATGGTGATGATGACGGCTCCGAGGCGGAAGCTCTCCGCGCTGGTCGGGGCGCTCATCGCAGCCTGCTGGAGAGGACGATGCTCAGCAGGTGCAGCACGGTCTGCAGCATGGCGATCGCCGCCAGCGCCACCACCGCGACCCGGGTGAAGAACAGCCCGCCGTGGACGGCGTCGGCGATCCCGGCCGCGAGGATCAGCAGCGAGGCCTCGACCGCACCGACCAGTCGGTGGAACTTCAGGAAGGAGGCCGCCCGGCGGGCCTTGGCCACCGAGGACGAGCGCGGCACCGAGGCGCTGTCCTCGACCGCCGTCAGGCCGCTGCGGGCCCGGGCCACGTCCACCAGGTCCGTCTCGGACTTGATCAGGATCGCGCCGAGCGCGGCCAGCGTGCCCAGGAACGCCCACTCCCAGTGCGAGCCGCCGCCCTCGCGGTGCAGCAGGTCGGTGGCGCGCAGGCCCAGCCCCGTGAGCAGGGCCGCCTCGGACATGTAGTGGCCGACCCGGTCCAGGTAGACGCCGGTGAGCGAGGTCTGCCGGCGCCAGCGGGCCACCTCGCCGTCCACGCAGTCCAGCAGCAGGTAGACCTGGATCAGCAGGGCCCCCAGGACCGCGCCCGCGATGCCCGGCACGACCAGCGCGGCGCCGGCCAGGACGCCGGTGAACATCATCAGGTACGTCAGGCCGTTCGGCGTGATCGCCGTCACGGTGGAGAGCACGCGGGTGATCCGCAGCGAGATCCGCCGCATGTACAGGCGCCCGGCCCAGTGCTCGGCGCTGCGGCGCTGGAGCATGCCCTCCGGGTGGATCACCGCGCGCAGTTCCTCGATCGAGGGCCGGCGGGTCAGGTCCACCGGGGGCCGCTCGGCGCCCGCGGTGGAGGGGTCAGCTGTTGACGGCTTGGACATAGTCGGCGTACGCGTCCCTGATTGCTGAGGGGGAGAGGTCGAGGTGCTCAAGGATGGTGAAGCGCCCCGGGCGGGTGTTCGGAGCGTAGTGCACCGCGTCGGTGAACTCCGCCTCGGTGAAGCCGATCTGAGCTGCGGTCACCGGCAGCCCGTGGCTCGCCAGGCGCTCCACGATCAGACCGGTCAGCTCGCGCTCGCCCCGCAGGAAGCTGGCGAACGCGGCGCCGAGGCCGACCTGTTCGCCGTGCTGGGCGGAACGCTTGGGGTACAGCACGTCCAGGGCATGCGAGATCTCGTGGCAGGCGCCCGAGGAAGGCCGGGTGCTGCCCGCGATGTTCATCGCGATGCCGGACAGTACCAGGGCTTCCGCGAGGGCCGTGAGGAGGTCCTGATCCTGAGTGTTACCTGGGTGCCGCAGCAGGTTCTCGCCGGCCGAGCGGGCCATCGCCACGGCCAGGCCGTCCACCGGCTCGCCGGTGACCGCGTGCGACAACTCCCAGTCCGCGCAGGCGGAGATGTTGGAGACCACGTCGCCGATGCCGGCTGCCACGAAACGCGGCGGGGCCTGCCGGATCACATCCAGGTCGACGATGATGCCGATCGGGCTGGGCACCCCGTAGGAGCCGCGGCCGGCGTCGTTGTCGAGCGTGGAGACCGGCGAACAGATGCCGTCGTGGGCCAGGTTGGTGGCGACCGCGACCAGCGGCAGTCCGACCCGGGCGGCGGCGTACTTGGCGGCGTCGATGATCTTGCCACCGCCGAGGCCGACCATCGCGTCGTAGTGCCCGCCGCGCACCGACTCGGCCAGGCGCACCGCGCTGTCCAGGCTGCCGTCGTCCACGTTGTACCAGTCGGCGCCGGGCAGGGCCGGCTCCAGGCGCCGGCGCATCGCCGCTCCCGAGCCGTTGCTGATCGCCACCGCGATCCGGCCCGAGGCGGACAGCCGCTGGTCGGCGAGGATGCCGCCGAGCGCGTCCAGCGCGCCCGGGCGGACCTCGACGAACAGCGGCGACGGAACCAGCCGGGTCAGTACTGGCACGCGATCTCCCGCGCCTTCGCCAGGTCGTCGTGGTTGTCGACCTCGACCCAGGAGACCTCGCCGATCGGCTGCACGTCGATCCGCAGGCCGCGGTTGACCATCTCCTGGTAGCCGTCCTCGTAGTACAGCTGCGGGTCGCGCTCGTAGGTGGCGCGCAGCGCGTCGGTCAGGTCGACGGCGGCGGCGGGGTTGATCACGGTGACGCCGATGTACTCGCCGGTGGCCTCGGTCGGGTCCATCAGCTTGGTGATGCGGCGCATGCCGGCGGCCGGGTCGACGACGACCTTCATCTCCTCGTCGGCGAGCTTCTTCACCGTGTCGAGGGCCAGCAGGATGCCGGGGGCGGTGCCGGCCTCGACGAGGCGCTGGTTGCCCTCCAGCATGGTGCGCTGCACGGACGCCGGGTGCACGGTGTCGCCGTTGGCCAGCAGCAGGCCCTCGGCGAAGAGCTCGCGGGCGCACCAGAGCGAGTACGCGTTGTTCCACTCCTCGGCCTTGTCGTTCTCGACCAGGTGGAGCTTGACGCCGTACTTGCTCTCCAGGGCGTCCTTGCGGTCGTACACCGCCTCCTTGCGGTAGCCGACGACGATCGCCGCCTCGCGGATGCCGACCTCGGCGAAGTTGCCGAGGGTGAGGTCCAGCACGGTCCGCTCCCCGTCGACCGGCACCAGCGCCTTGGGCAGGGTGTCGGTGTACGGGCGCAGCCGGCGGCCGGCGCCGGCTGCCAGAACGAGGCCGATCATGCGGGGTCTCCTGATCCGTCGTGCGGTGCGCGGGGCGGTGCGCGCGGGGTGCCGGGGCACCGGCTTTCCGTCCGGCCGGGCCGCGAATCGGCGCGCCGGTGCCGCCGCGAGTGCGGGCACCGTGCCGTAAGCGATGGTAGGCGACCCGGGCGGCCGGCCCGAACGCGGCCGGGGGCTGCGAGGTGACGGGAGGGTGGCGAAGGAGTGATCGAACGCGCGGGCGAGGCAACGATCGAACGCGAGGGGAACGGATACCGAACAGTCCTGCTATTCCGATGACCCTTCCGGGAACGTATCGGGCCCATCTCTGCCCGGAATCGACCTGCCGACGGTCATGATCCGCCCGGTTGTGCGTGGGACCCGTACCCACCGCCACCCATACGGCAGACTGGAGCCCGACGCCGGCGCCGGTGCCCCCGCTGCGTCCGCTGCACCCGGTGTACCGGACGTACCCCGATGCTTCCGTTGCTCCCCCCCTCCCGAAAGAGGCCCCATGCCCCAGAGCCTGCCGACCAACCCGACACACTTCGACTCCGAGATCGACACCGGTCTCGACGTCGAGACGGACGTGACGGTCGCCCCGGGGGCCTCGACCGGGACCGCCGGCGCCGGTCCCGAGATCCTGCTGGAACTGGTCGACGACGAGGGCGTCACCACCGGCACCGCCGAGAAGCTCTGGGCACACCAGCAGCCCGGCCGCCTGCACCGCGCGTTCTCGGTGTTCCTCTTCGACCGCCAGGGGCGGCTGCTGCTCCAGCGGCGGGCGCTCGGCAAGTACCACTCCCCCGGCGTCTGGTCGAACACCTGCTGCGGCCACCCGTACCCGGACGAGCCGCCGTTCGTCGCCGCCGCCCGCCGCACCGCCGAGGAACTCGGCATCGCGCCGGCGCTGCTCTGCGAGGCGGGCACGGTCCGTTACGACCTGCCGGACGAGGCCTCCGGGCTGATCGAGCGGGAGTGGAACCACCTGTTCGTCGGGCTGGTGACCGCGCCCGTCGAGCCCAACCCCGACGAGGTGGACGACTACGCCTTCGTGACCGCGCAGGAGCTGCGGGAACTGCGCGCCGAGCGGCCGTTCTCGGTGTGGTTCGAGACGGTCTTCGAGGCGGCGCTGCCGGGGATCCGGGAGATCGCCGGGCGGGACTGGTAGGCGGGCGGGACCGGTCGGCGGGCCCGCGGCGCTCAGTCGTCGGTCTCCGGGGGGACGGGCAGCGAGGCCCAGATGACCTTGCCGCCCTCCCCCGTCCGCTCCACGTCGCACACCCCGCCGGCCTGCAACGTCACGCTCTTCACCAGCAGCAGGCCGCGGCCGCCGGTCCGCCCGGTGTCGCTCTCCAGCGCCTTCGGCCGGTACGGGTCACCGTCCTCGACCGACACCCGGACCCAGCCCCGGCGGACCGCCAGCTCGGTCGTCACCTCCGGCGACAGCTTCGCCGCGTGCGTCACCGCGTTGCTCACCAGCTCCGAGACGATCAGCAGCACGTCGTCCACCAGCTCCTGGTAGCGCACCCCGGCCATCCCCTGGGCCAGCAGGCGGTCACGGACCGCGTGCCGGGTCAGCGGCACCGAGGCCTCCTCGGCCGGCACCGGGAAGCGCCACACGCCCTCGACCGGTCCGGCGGGTGCGCGTTCCGGCCCGGCGCGTCTCGGCTCGGCGCGTGCGCGCTCCGGCCCGGCGCGTCTCGGCTCGGCCTTCGCCGCCCCGCTGATCTGCTCCACGTCCAGCCGCCCTTCGTCCGCGACCCGGGGGTGTCCGCGACCCGGGAATCAGGCGTTCCGCTCATGGCGCCCTCGATCCACAGAGGCTAGGAGAGGCACCGACGGGACCGTGGCACCGTCGACAACTTGCCCGTGTCGGACCGCTTCCGGCCGGAACGGACCGCAGCCACCGCCGGGGTCGACCGTTTCCTTCGCGCTCGCCACCACTTCGGCCGGGGTTCGCGCACCGTGGCGACCCATCCCAACCAGCCCGACCACCCCTGCCGACCCGGACGTCCCCCCACCCGGGGAAACGCAGGTGAGAAGCACTCCAGAACCCTGGTAATGTTCTCTCTGTCGCCGAGGGGGCGAGAAAAACCCCGAAGCACACACCCTGTCCGGGTGGCGGAATGGCAGACGCGCTAGCTTGAGGTGCTAGTGCCCTTTATCGGGCGTGGGGGTTCAAGTCCCCCCTCGGACACAACCGAATTCCCCGTGGGATCCGAAAGGAACCCGCGGGGAATTTCTTTTTCCCGGCGCGCCGCCGCCGTCCACGGGTTCTCGCGGGTTCTCCCGGATTCTCCCTGCGGACCGGGTGGCCGCCGCGGCGCTCGCGACCCCCCGCAACCGCTGTGACCCAGGCGACTTCTGCGGCTGTCGTGACCCGGAAAGCGGACACGAGATGGCAACGATCGGACAGTTTGAGCTTCCCTTGAGGTATTCGCCCCTTTTGGCCCCATAGGCTGTCTCCGTTTGTCCGGAAACCAGCACAAAAACCACGACACCACCCGATGAAACCCCGAGCGAGAGGACCGATACGTTGAGTGAGCCAGAGTCTCCGACGGCATCACATCAGAACTACCGGCGATCGCTCGGCACCATCAGCCTGACCGCCGTGGGGCTCGGATCCATCATCGGATCCGGGTGGCTGTTCGGCGCCGAGCGCGCCGCCCGGCTGGCCGGCCCCGCGTCGATCCTGGCCTGGGTGATCGGGGCCGCGGTGGCACTGACCATCGCGCTCACCTACAGCGAGCTCGGGTCGATGTTCCCCAAGGCCGGCGGCATGGTCCGGTACGGCCAGTACTCGCACGGCTCGCTGGCCGGCTACCTCGCCGCCTGGGCCAACTGGATCGCCATCGTCTCGGTCATCCCCGGCGAGGCCACCGCCTCCGTCCAGTACATGAGCTCCTGGCACTTCGGCTGGGCGCAGGGGCTGTACAACGGCAAGGAACTCACCCTGAGCGGGGTGGCACTGGCCAGCGTGCTGCTGGTCGGCTACTTCGTCCTCAACTGGTTCGCCATCACGATGTTCGCCAAGACCAACACGGCGATCACCGTCTTCAAGGTCATCGTCCCGACCCTGACCGCCGGCGCGCTGCTGTTCGCCCACTTCGACACCGCCCACTTCACCGACCACGGCGGCTTCGCGCCGAACGGCTGGAGCGCCGTGTTCACCGCCGTCGCGGTGTCCGGCATCGTCTGGGCCTTCAACGGCTTCCAGTCCCCGCTCAACCTGGCCGGCGAGGCCCGCAACCCCGGCAAGTCGCTGCCCAAGGCCGTCATCGGCTCGATCCTGATCGCCCTGGTGATCTACGTCGCGCTGCAGATCGCCTTCCTCGGTGCCATCCCGGCCGCCGACCTGTCGCACGGCTGGAGCAGCCTCGCCTACACCTCGCCGCTCGCCGACCTCGCGATGGTCTGGGGCCTCAACTGGCTCGCCCTGCTGCTGTACGCGGACGCCTTCGTCTCCCCCAGCGGCACCGGCATGATCTACGCCGCCACCACCTCGCGCATGATCCACGGCGTGCAGGAGAACGGCCACCTGCCGAAGATCTTCGGCAAGGTCGACGCCAAGACCGGCATCCCGCGCCCGGCCCTGGTGCTCAACCTGGTGGTCGCCTTCCTGTTCCTCGCGGTCTTCCGCGGCTGGGGCTCGCTGGCCGAGATCGTCTCGGTCGCCACCGTGATCTCGTACGTCACCGGCCCGGTCGCCGTGATGGCACTGCGCCGCCTCGCCCCGGACCTGCCCCGGCCGGTCCGGCTGCGGGCCATGCCGGTCATCGCCCCCGTGGCGATGGTGTTCGGCTCGCTGGTCCTGTACTGGGCCCGCTGGCCGCTCACCGGCAAGGTCATCCTGCTGATGGCCGCCGGTCTGCCGATCTGGGCCTGGTACGAGCTGCGCAAGCCGTGGGCCGAGCTGAAGCCGCACCTGAAGGCGGGCGCCTGGATGGTCGCGTACCTGTTCGTGATGGCCGGTGTCTCCTGGGCCGGCAGCACCGACTTCGGTGGCCAGGGCTACCTGCCCGAGGGCTGGGACCTGCTGGTCGTCGCGGCCATCGCGCTGGCCTTCTACCACTGGGGCGTCGCCAGCGCCTGGGCCAACCCGTCCCTGGCCGCCGTCCGGCGCGAGCTGGCCGAGGAGGCCGCGGCCGGCGAGGGCGCCGACGGCCCTGCGGGCTCCGGTCGGGAGCCGCGGGAGGCCTCGCGGGCCTGAGGGAGCGTGCAACGCCGAAGGGCCGGTCGAGTCGTCGACCGGCCCTTCGGCGTTGACGGGGGCCGGATGGGACAGGACGGGGCGGGGTGCCGGGTCCCGGTCGGACCCGTCGGCCGTCGGCCGTCGGCCGTCAGCCGCGGCGGGCGCGGCGGATGACGGCGGTGACGACCGGGGGGAGCAGGTCGCGGGCGGCGCGCTTGGCGACATTGGCCGGGCGGCGCAGTTCGGCGGCGCGGGCCCGGCGGGCGGCGAGGTCGCGGGCGGCCTCCTCCTGGGCCTCCTGGGCCGCCCGGCGGGACTGCGAGGCCTCGTTCCGGGCCGCCTCGGAGGTCAGCCGCCGGTGGTGGCGGGAGGGGCGGAACGCGTCGATCCCGTCCGAGCTTCCGGTCATCCGGAGCACCTGCTGCCCGTTCAGGGTCTCGGAGCTGAGGTAGCAGCCCTCGGCGAGGTCCACCCGGTCGAGCAGGTCGCGCTGGAACGGCTCCGGATCCCCCCAGGTGCCGTAGAACTTGCACTCGGTCAACATGATCGGCTTGAGCCCGTGGTTGAAGACCGCGCCCCAGGTCGCGGCGGCCACGCCCGGGGTGTGCTGCGAGCGGTAGTCGTCCAGGACGACGACACCCTGGTCCTGGAGCGCGACCCGGGCCACCTGGAGGTCGCCCACGACGTGCTCGTACAGGTGCGAGGCGTCGATGTGGATGAAGCGGAACGTGCCCGCCGCGATCCGCCCGCCGGCCAGGACGGAGGTCGGGGCCTGGATTATCTCCGGCAGTTCCTCGTGGAAGGCGAGGTAGTTGACCTCGAAGGCCGAGCGGGTCAGCGACTTCCGGTAGGAGATGTCCATCTCGGCCGCGTTCTCGTCGTCCGGCGCGTCCGAGTCGAAGAGGTCACAGACGGTGAAGGACTCGCCGGGCTGGAGGTGCTCGCCGATCACGATCGCGCTGCGGCCCAGGTACGCACCCATCTCCAGCAGGTCGCCGGTGACCCCGGTCTTCTCCTGCCGTCCCATGAACCAGTCGAACGAGTGCCGGTCATGCTCCCAGAACCAGCCCGGAACGTCGTCCAGCACGGCTGGTTCGGCAGGCCGCTGCGACTCGTCCTTCAACGCGGCATCGGTCACGGGATGCTCCTTATGCGGTACGGATGACCTGCGGATTTGAGCCAGATCTCAGCCCGGTGGCAGCCCCCGCCCGACCGTGGGACACGCTGGTCCCGGACCATGTGCACCACTACGAACCACTGGCAACAGTAGTGCCTCACCGCTGAGTTCGCTGCAATCTACAGCGGTGCCCGCGGGCGTGAGGAGCTTTTCGCGCAATGATTTTCGCGGACCGTCGTTTCGCTGCCGGAGGGTGAACACGGAGCCTTCGGGACGGTTCGTCCGGTGTCCCGCGGCGGCGGACCACGGCGCGACCGGTCGCGCCGCACGCTGATCGTCAACTGGACGTCCAACGGCGGGCGGTGGAGCTGACGGCGGAGGCGGTGAGGGGCGGCCCGGTGCCGTGGCCGTGCGAGGCCCTTGAGCGGTCGGACGAGCGGCGCGCGGGCGCGGGGCCGAGCCGTCCGACGAGTACACCGCGCGGTTCGCCCCGGGGTGACCCGTCGGCCCACCGGGCCGGATTGGCTCTTGCGCGCGGCCGACCGGGCCGCCTTGACTGGCCCTTTGACTAGCGCTGTTGGTCAATCGGCCGACCGGATGAGAGGACACTCGGTGCAGCAGCACGCGGAGTACGGCGACCAGTACATCGACGGCGCCTGGCGGCCCTCCCTGGATGACGCCGGGTCGATCGAGGTGCTGAACCCGGCGACCGAGCAGGTGCTCGCCACCGTGCCGGCCGGCGGGCCCGCCGACATCGACGCCGCGGTCGCCGCGGCCCGCCGGGCGGCCCGCGGCTGGGCGACGACCGCCCGCGCGGACCGGCTCGCCCTGCTGACCCGGTTGCGGGACGGAATCGCCGCCGCCCAGGAGGAGATCACCGCCACCGTGGTCGCCGAACTCGGCGCCCCGGTCGGCTTCGCCGCCGCCGTGCACGCCGGAGCGCCGCTGACCGTGGCGACCTCCTACCTGACACTGCTCGCCGAGCACCCCTTCGAGGAACGGATCGGCAACTCGGTGGTGCTCGCCGAGCCCGCCGGGGTGGTCGCGGCGATCACGCCGTGGAACTACCCGCTGCACCAGATCGTCGCCAAGGCCGTCCCGGCCCTGGCGGCCGGCTGCCCGGTGGTCCTCAAGCCCGCCGAGGACACCCCGCTGGTGGCCCGGCTGTTCGCCCGGCTGGTGCACGAGGCGGGCTTCCCCGCGGGCACGTTCAACCTGGTGACCGGCACGGGCGTGGTGGCGGGTGCGGCGCTCGCCGCCCATCCGGGCGTGGACATGGTCTCGTTCACCGGATCCACCGCCGTCGGCCGACAGGTCGCCGAGACGGCGGGCCGGGGCCTGAAGCGCGTCGCCCTGGAACTCGGCGGCAAGTCCGCCAACGTGGTGCTGCCGGGCGCGGACCTGGCCCGGGCGGTCAACGTCAACATCGCCAACGTGTTCGCCAACTCGGGCCAGACGTGCAGCGCGTGGACCCGCCTGCTGGTGCACCAGGACCAGTACGAGGAGGCCGTCGCGACGGCCGCGAAGGCCGCCGCCAAGTACGCCCCGGGCGATCCGACCGACCCGCAGACCCGGATCGGCCCGCTGGTCAACGCCAAGCAGCTGGCCAGGGTGCGCGGTTACGTCGAGGGCGCGCTCGCCGCGGGCGCCCGGCTGGTCGTCGGCGGCGCGGAGCCCGTCCCCGGCCTGCCCGCCGGCTTCTACGTCCACCCGACCGTGCTCGCCGACGTCACGGGGGACATGGCGATCGCCCGGGAGGAGGTGTTCGGCCCCGTCCTGGTGGTCCTCCCCTACCGGGACGAGGACCACGCCGCCGAACTCGCCAACGACACCGAGTACGGCCTGGCCGGCGGCGTCTGGGCCGCGGACACCGACACCGCCGCCGCCTTCGCCCGCCGCCTCGACACCGGCCAGGTCGACCTCAACGGCGGCCGCTTCAACCCGCTCGCGCCGTTCGGCGGCTACAAGAGCTCCGGCCTCGGCCGCGAACTGGGCCGCCACGGCCTGGAGGAGTTCCTCCAGTGCAAGTCGCTCCAGTACTGACCGCGGCGCCGAGCGGGGTACCGGCCGCGGCACCGGCTCCGGGCCCGCCGCACGTGGGGCGGCGGGCCCGGGGGTTCGGGCATCGAGGCCGGTCGGGCGGGGCCGGTCAGGTGAGGTCGACGCCCGGGTAGAGGGGGAAGGGGGCGAGGAGGTCGGCGGCGCGCTTGGCGGCGCCGTCGCGCACGGCGTCGTCGAGGCGGTACTGGGCCTTGGAGGGGGCGCCGCCCGCGGTGGTGGTCGGGGTGGTGGCGCGCAGCACGGTGTCGATCAGGGCGGCGATCTCGTCCATCTCGGCGGTGCCGAGGCCGCGGGTGGTGAGCGCCGGGGTGCCGAGGCGCACGCCCGAGGTGTACCAGGCGCCGTTCGGGTCCTGCGGGACGGAGTTGCGGTTGGTGACGACGCCCGAGTCCAGCAGCGCCGCCTCCGCCTGACGACCCGTCAGGCCGTAGCCGGAGACGTCGGCGAGGACGAGGTGGTTGTCGGTGCCGCCGGTGACCAGCCGGCCGCCGCGGCGCAGCAGGCCCTCGGCGAGCGCCCGGGCGTTGTCCACGACGGCGCGGGCGTAGGTCCGGAACTCGGGCCGGCGGGCCTCGGCGAAGGCGACCGCCTTGGCGGCCATGACGTGCGAGAGCGGCCCGCCGAGCACCAACGGGCAGCCGCGGTCGACGTGTTCGGCCAGTTCGGTGTCGCACAGCACCATGCCGCCGCGCGGGCCGCGCAGCGACTTGTGGGTGGTCGTGGTGACGATCTGGGCGTGCTGGACGGGGTCGTGGTCGCCGGTCAGCACCTTGCCCGCGACGAGGCCGGCGAAGTGCGCCATGTCGACCATGAGGGTCGCGCCGACCTCGTCCGCGATCTCGCGCATCCGCCGGAAGTCGACCAGTCGAGGGTAGGCGGAGTAGCCGGCGACCAGGATCAGCGGGCGGAACTCCCGGGCGGTCTCGCGCAGCGCGTCGTAGTCGATCAGGCCGGTGGCCGGGTCGGTGCCGTAGCTGCGCTGGTCGAACATCTTGCCCGAGATGTTGGGTCGGAAGCCGTGGGTGAGGTGGCCCCCGGCGTCCAGGGACATGCCGAGCATCCGCTGGTTGCCGAGCGACTGGCGCAGCTGCGCCCAGTCCTGCTCGGTGAGGTCGTTGACGCCCCGGACCTTGGCCCGCTCCAGCGCCGGGCTCTCCACCCGCCGGGAGAGGACGGCCCAGAAGGCCGTGAGGTTGGCGTCGATGCCGGAGTGCGGCTGGACGTAGGCGTGGTCGGCGCCGAACAGGGCGCGGGCGTGCTCGGCGGCGATGGTCTCGACGGTGTCGACGTTGCGGCAGCCCGCGTAGAAGCGCCGGCCCGCGGTGCCCTCGGCGTACTTGTCGCTGAGCCAGTTGCCCATGGCGAGCAGCACGGCCGGGGAGGCGTAGTTCTCGCTGGCGATCAGCTTGAGCGAGGCGCGCTGGTCCTCCAGCTCCCGGCCGATGGCGGCGGCGATCCGCGGCTCCACGCCGGCGACCACGTCGAGGGCGCTGCGGAAGGCGGTGTCGGCGGCCGCGCCGGCGGCGGTGTGCGGGGCCTGGGCGGCCTCAACGGCATGAGGGGTGTGCGGGGTGGCCAAGGCGGTCTCCTCGTGGTGCACGGACGAGTACGGACGGCCCAGGCGCTCGGCAACTGTCGTGCGGGTGCACGGAGCCGCTTCCCGATGGTCGGTTCCATCCGTGCGCGCCAGTCGCGGCTCCCCGGGATCGTACCAATGCCCGGGGGGATGTGGCGGAGATCTCAGGATTCGGGACGGCACGCCCGTTTCGCCCCTCGATGTCCGTTCTTCCGCAACGCCGGTATTGCGGCGCAATGACGCCGAATGAAGCCGCAATACGCGCCGAAACAATGCCGGGAAAAACCGCCGGAGGTGATTTGCGGACCTCCCCGCGCATCCGGTCTGATGGCGCTCGAACGGCCGACGGGAAACCCCCGGGGGCCGGTTCGGAAATGCACACCAGCGCACCCTCACCCACAGGGCGGCGGAGAATTCGGGGAGTACGCCTCTCATGGCCGTGGTCGAAACAGCAGCGGGCTCCGTCCCCGCACCCGCCGCGCCGAGGCTGCTCGGCCGGCTCCTGCGCGACCGGGTCGGCGCCGCCGCCCTCGCCGTCGTCCTGCTTTTCCTGCTGCTCGCCCTCGCCGCCCCGCTGATCGCCGCCCTGTACGGGAAGAACCCGGTCGAGCACTACGGCCAGAACTCCCCCGGCCTGCTGAGCGACAGCGGCCTGCCCGTCCTGCCGAACGGCGGCATCTCGGGCGACTTCTGGTTCGGCCTGGAGCCGGGGCTCGGCCGGGACGTCCTGACCCAGTTGCTCTACGGCATCCGCACCTCGCTGCTGATCGCCTTCGCCTCCGCCGCCGTGACCACCACGCTCGGTGTGCTGGCCGGGGTCGCGGTCGGCTACCTCGGCGGGATCGCCGACCGGCTGTTCGGCTTCCTGGCCAACGTGCTGCTGGCCTTTCCGACCCTGCTCCTGCTCCTCGCGCTGAGCCCCGTCATCCAGTCCCGACTGGTCGATCCGGGCACCGCGGAACCGGAGTGGATGCAGTTCCTGGTGCTGATCCTGGTCTTCTCCGCGTTCGGCTGGATTCCGCTCGCGCTTTCCCTGCGGGCCACCGTGCGGTCGCTCCGGGAAAGGGATTTCGTGCAGTCCGCCCGGGCCCAGGGCGCCGGCCGATTCCATGTCGTCGTCCACGAACTGCTGCCGAACGTCCGCTCGCAGCTGCTGGTGCACGCCACCATGGCGGTGCCGACCTTCGTCGCCTCCGAAGCGGTGCTGTCCTTCCTCGGCGTCGGCATCACGGAGCCGATCCCGGACTGGGGGCGGATGATCTCCCGCGGCTCCGAGGTCTTCCAGGCCGATCCGACCTACATGGTCTTCCCCGGTGTCGCCCTGCTGCTCTTCGTGCTCGCCTTCAACCTGCTCGGCGACGCCGTCCGGGACGCGCTGGACCCGCGCGCCGCCCGCTGAGCCCCGCCCTTCTCCGTCCATCACCCCAAGCCCGCCCCGACCCGCCCCGGCTCCCGGGGCAAGGAGAGATTCGCCATGCGCTGGACCAGACCGTCCCTCGCCGTCGTCGCCACCGCCCTGCTGGCGACCGCCTGCTCGGCCGGCGCGGGCACCGGCCCGGCGCCCGCCGGGGCGGCCGCCAAGGAGACGTCCCCGCTGACCGCCGCGCTCGGCGGCGAGAAGGAGAGCGCCGGACCGGCCCCCGCCGTTGCCGGCGCCCGCGTGGGCGGCACCGTGAACGTGTACAACAGCGTCGAGTTCCGCCACCTCGACCCGCAGAAGGTCTACGCGGGCGCGACGTACAACGCCTCGCTGCTCTGGGGCCGCCAGCTGACGCAGTACCAGGTCGTCGACGGCAAGGCCAAGCTGGTCGGCGACCTGGCGACCGACACCGGCACCTCCGGCGACGGCGGGCGCACCTGGACGTACAAGCTCAAGGACGGCGTGGCCTGGGAGGACGGCAAGCCGATCACCGCCCAGGACGTCAAGTACGGCATCGAGCGCAGCTTCGGCAAGGGCTACGAGGTCGGCCCGCCGTACTGGCCGCAGTGGCTCACCGGTGAGGCCAGCTACGAGGCGGCGCGCGCCAAGTACGCCGGCCCGCAGGACGGCGACCTGGCCGCGATCGAGACGCCCGACGAGCACACCATCGTCTTCCACTTCCCGCAGCCGCAGGCCGACGTCCCGTACATGGCCGCGCAGTCCTCGTCCTCGCCGGTGCGCCGGGACAAGGACACCGGGACGGACTACGACCGGCAGCCGTTCGCCACCGGCCCCTACCGGATCGTCGAGCACGTCCAGAACACCCGCATGGTGCTGGAGCGCAACCCCGCCTGGAAGGCCGAGACCGACCCGATCCGCAGCCAGTACCCGGACAAGTTCGTCTTCACGTTCGGCAAGGAGGCGCTCAACATCAACCAGGAGATCCTGTCCGGGCGCGACGGCGGCGCCAGCGCCACCACCGCCTCCGACGTGCTCTCCCCCGAGCTGTACCAGACCGCCGACACCGACCCGAAGGCCAAGGACCTGGTCGTCTCCGGGCGCCAGGGCGCCTTCGTCACCCAGCTGGTGATCAACAACGAGCGGGTGCCGGACGTCGAGGTCCGCAAGGCCCTGCACCTCGGCTACCCCCGCCAGCAGGCCCGCCAGGTCCAGGGCGGCTCCCGGATCGGCGAGCTCGCCACCACGCTCAGCTCGCCGGCGCTGATCGACTGGGAGAAGTACGACCTCCACCCGGTCAAGCCCGAAGGCGACCCGGAGGCCGCCAAGGCCGCGCTCGCCAAGGCCAAGCAGGCGCCGACGAGCCTGACCTACGGGTACAAGAACACCCCGGACGGGCAGCGCACCGCGCAGGTGCTGGTGGACGGCTTCGCCAAGTCGGGCATCACCATCGTGCCCAAGCCGATCGACCCCAAGGCGTTCCTGGACGAGGTGCACCGCGCCGACTCCCCGTACGACCTGTTCGAGGAGACCTCCTCCGTCGACTGGCCGACCCCGTCCACGCTGATCCCGTTCTCCTTCGACGGCCGCGCCGGCAGCGACCTCAACTCCGCGCGCTACCGCAACCCGGCGGTGGACAAGGAGATCGACCGGATCAACCAGATCGGCGAGCCGCGCGCCAAGGCCAAGGAGCTGTACGCGCTGGAGAAGACCGTGATGCAGGACGTCCCGGTGCTGCCGTTCGTCTACGCGAACGTCAACCAGGTGCGCGGCTCCAACGTCGGAGGGGCGTTCATCCACCCCATCTACGGCACGGTCAGCCTGGCGTGGCTGTACCTGAAGTCCTGACCGCCGCACCCGCCCCCGCGCCGGTCGGTGCGGGGGCGGGCCCCTGAACTCCCGCACTCCCCGTGCACTCCACGTAGTCCTGCCCCGCGTACGCCTCCCCGTCCCGTCGACCCCGGACCGGCCATGCTCTCCTTCGCCCTGCGGCGGACCCTCCAGGCCCTCGCCGTCCTGGTCGCGGTCTCCGCCGCCGCCTTCGCCCTCTTCTACGCCGCGCCCGCCGACCCGGCCCGCGCCGCCTGCGGCCCGCGCTGCGACAGCGGCCAAGTCGCGGCGGTGCGCCAGAGCATGGGCCTGGACCAGCCGCTGCTCACCCAGTACACCGACTACCTCACCGGGGTCGTCGCCGGGCGCGACATCAGCGACGTGGACGGCTCGGTCATCCACTGCGACGCGCCCTGCCTCGGCTACTCCTACCGGCTGCACCAGCCCGTCACCGAGGCCCTGGCCGACCACCTGCCGGTCACGTTCTCGCTCACCGCCGGCGCCCTCGCCGTCCTGCTGGTGCTCGGCCTCGGCACCGGGTTCGTCTCCGCGCTACGGCACGGCGGCCGCACCGACCGGCTGCTCTCCGGCTTCACCCTCGTCGGCGCCAGCGTGCAGATCTACTTCCTCGGATACGTCGCCCAGTGGGCACTGGTCTACTCCACCGGCCTGCTGCCACTGCCCTCCTACACCCCGCCGACCGAGGACCTCGCGGCCTGGGCGGGCGGGCTGCTGCTCCCCTGGCTCGTCCTCGGATTCGTCAACTCCGCCGTGTTCGCCCGGCTTTCACGCTCCCAGCTGCTGGAGACGATGAACGAGGAGTACGTCCGCACCGCGCGCGGCAAGGGCCTCGGCCGGCTGCGCGCCCACCTCAAGTACACCTCGCGCGGCGCCGCCGGGCCGCTGGTGCAACTGCTCGGCCTGGAGGCCGGAGTGCTGCTCGGCGGGGCGGTCATCACCGAGACGGTGTTCGGGCTGAACGGGGTCGGGCGGTTCGCCGCCCAGGCGGTGTCCGGGCAGGACCTGCCCGCAGTGGTCGGCGCGGTACTGCTGGCCGCCTGCTTCGTGGTGCTGTTCGTCGCGCTGGCCGACCTGGTGGTGGCCTGGCTCGACCCGCGAATCCGCCTGAGCTGACTGGAGCCGTTCGATGACGTCCACTGTTGAGTCCGTGCCCGGGGGCGCGCCCGGAGCCGTGTCGGAGGCCGTTCCTGGGCCTGGTGCCGCGCCTGCCGCAGAGCCCGTGCTGAGCGTTCGCGATCTGACCGTCACCTTCGCCGACCCGCGCGGCGGCGCTCCCGTGACCGCCGTCCAGGGGCTCTCCTTCGACCTGGCCGCCGGTGAAGTCCTCGGCCTGGTCGGCGAGTCGGGCTCCGGCAAGTCGGCCACCGGACTCGCCGTCCTCGGCCTGCACGACCCGCGCACCACCACCGTCACCGGCTCGATCCGGCTGGACGGGCAGGAGCTGGTGGGCGCGACGGAGTCAGCGCTGCGTCCGGTCCGGGGCGGCCGGGCCGCGCTGGTCTTCCAGGACGCGCTCACCTCGCTCAGCCCCTTCCACGGCGTCGGCGCCCAACTCGCCGAGATGTACCGGCTGCACCACCCCGGCGCCGGTCGCGCCGAGGCCCGCCGACGCGCCGCCGCGATGCTCGACCGGGTCGGCATCCCGGCCGCCCGGGTGCGTGACTTCCCGCACCAGTTCTCCGGCGGGATGCGCCAGCGGGTGATGATCGCCATGGCGCTGATGAACGACCCGCAGGTGCTGATCGCCGACGAGCCCACCACCGCCCTGGACTCCCGAGTGCAGCGGCAAGTCCTCGACCTGCTCAGCGAGTTGCAGCGCGAGCACGGCACGGCGGTGCTGCTGGTCAGCCACGACCTCGGCGTGGTCGCCGGAACGACGGACCGCACGCTCGTGCTGCGCGGCGGCGTCCAGGTCGAGTCCGCGCCGACCGCCGAGCTGCTGGCCGCGCCGCGCGAGCCGTACACCCGCGCACTGGTCGGGGCGGCGCTCACCCTGGACTCCGTACCCGGCTCACCACTGCCGACAGTTGACGATCCGTCACCCGTCGCCGCATTCGCGCCCCGGGCTGTCGGGCGCCCCGAGCGCTGGCTCGTCGAGGTGGCGGACCTCGCCGTCCACTTCCCCGGACGGCGCCGCCTCCCCAGCCTGCGCGCCGAGCCCGTCCGGGCAGTGGAGGGCGTAGGACTGCGGATCGCCCCCGGCGAGACGCTCGGACTGGTCGGCGAGTCCGGCTCCGGCAAGTCCACCACCGCCCGCGTCCTGGCCGGCCTCCAACAGCCCACCTCGGGAACGGTGTTGTACGACGGCCAGGACGTCACCCGCCCGGGCCGGGAGCTGCGGCGCCGGCTCAGCCGGGAGATCCAGCTGGTCTTCCAGGACCCGTACGCCTCCCTCAACCCGCGCCGCACCGTCGCCCAGACCCTCGACACCCCGCTGCGCCTGCACACCTCACTCGACGCGGCGCAGCGGCGGGAGCGCTCGGCCGAACTGCTGGACCAGGTCGGGCTGCCCGCCGCCCACCTGGACCGCTACCCGCACGAGTTCTCCGGCGGACAGCGCCAGCGGATCGGCATCGCGCGGGCCCTCGCCCCGCAGCCGCGCCTGATCATCGCGGACGAACCGGTGTCGGCCCTGGACGTCTCGGTCCAGGCGCAGGTGCTCAACCTGCTGATGGAGCTGCGCGAACGCCTCGGCGTCGCCTTCCTGTTCGTCTCGCACGACCTCGCCGTGGTACGGCACTTCTGCGACCGGGTGGCCGTGATGCACCGGGGCCGGCTGGTCGAGTCCACCGACCGCGACCGCCTGTTCAGCGCGCCGCACACCGAGTACACCCGGGAACTGCTGGCCGCAGTGCACTAGCGCTGGCGCCGGTCCTCGCGGGGGGCGGCGGCCGTGAGGGGACTGGCCGTGGCCTCGCGGGGGTCGGTGGGGAGGAGTGCGTAGAGGCGCATGTCGCGGCGCTCGTCGTCGTACCCGGCGGAGGCGGCCGGGACGGTCGTGACCAGCGGGACGTACGGGTCGGTGCCCGCCTCCCGGACCACGGCGAGGTCGGTGAGGCGCCAGGGGCGAAGGATGAAGGGGCCCTCGTAAAGCGTTGGCACGATCAGGGGCGGTCGGTCCATGCTCGAAGCCTGTCATGTGCGATCAAGGAGCCCCAGCGAATATGTCCACCAGCGATCAACCCGACTCCGCAGGAGACCGCGCAGCCGTCGACCGCGAGCTCGTCGAGGCCGCCCGGGCGGTGGCCCGGCGCTACTGCCGGGGCGACAACCACACCGTCGCGGCCGCCGGGCGCAACGCCGACGGGCGGATCGTCACGGCCGTGAACGCCTACCACTTCACCGGCGGCCCGTGCGCGGAGCTCGTCCTCATCGGCGCGGCCGCCGGCCAGGGCGCGTACGACCTCACCACGGTCGTCGCGGTCGGCGACCAGGACCGGGGCGTCGTGCCGCCGTGCGGCCGCTGCCGGCAGGTGCTGCTCGACTACTTCCCGACGGTCGAGGTCATCGTCAAGCGGGGAACGGAGCTGCTCGCCCTGCCCATCCTCGACCTGCTCCCCGAGGCGTACGTCTGGGCCGAGCACCAGGACGGCTAGCGGCCCTGCCTTCGAGTCGCCCGAGTGGCCGTTCGCCCGTCGTTCGGCTGCGCGAGCGCGACTCCAGGCACTAGCGTGCTGGCGACGTGTCGTAGTGATCGCCAACCGAGGGGGCACATTGTCGGACGACCTGCTCACAGCAAAGATCAACCACGGGTTCGACCACCTCGACGCCGACGGCGACGGGCTCCTCACCGAACGGGACCACGCCCTCATGGGCATCGCCGTCGCCCGCTCGCTCGGCCACCAGGAGGGCTCGGAGGCCGAGGCCGTCATCGTCCGCGCGTACCTGACGGTCTGGCACGACCTGCACCTCGCCCACCTGCCCGCCGGCACCGAGGCGATCACCCGCGAACAGTTCGTCCGCTCGACCGGCGCCCTCTCCGATGACCCCGAGGCCGCGCGGACCAGCTTCGGCGCACTCGCCGACGCCTTCCTCGCCGTCGCCGACACCGACCGCAGCGGAACGGTCGACGCCGGCGAGTTCTTCGTCTTCCAGCGCG
Source organism: Kitasatospora sp. NPDC088264 (assembly GCF_040685715.1). NCBI lineage: Bacteria > Bacillati > Actinomycetota > Actinomycetes > Kitasatosporales > Streptomycetaceae > Kitasatospora > Kitasatospora sp. NPDC088264. Next base: position 4,138 of record NZ_JBFBIR010000031.1, on the reverse strand, counting down.
GCCACTTCGCCGGCCTCTCCCGCGACGACGCCGACGAGGCCTTCCGCCACCTCGACCGCGACGGCGACGGCACCCTCTCCGCAGCCGAGTTCACCAGCGCGATCATCGAGTTCTGGACCAGCCGCGACCCCGACGCCCCCGGCAACTGGTGGACGGGCAAGCCCCCGCACACCCTCTGACACCCCCTCCGGCAGAGCCGCCCCCTCGCCCGCCGGAACGCGAGGCCGGCGGCCCGCCCAACTCGCCGTGCCCGCCGGGTGGTCAGGTGGCGGGGACGATGCGCTCGACGATGGTCTCGATCAGGGCGGGCAGGGTGTCGGTGCCCAACACCTCGGGCAGGGTGAGGTGTTCGACGATCAGGCCGGTCATCGCGAGGTAGAGGACGAGGACGGTCTCGCGGTCGCCGGGCAGTCCTCCGTCGAGGTGGTAGGCGACGTTGGCCTCCAGCTGCTCGCGGATGGTGCCGGTGAGCTGGGCCCGCAGGCCGGGGCGGCGGGTGGCCTCCAGGCGCAGTTCGAGCATCGCGAGGTAGCCGGCCCGGTCGGCGGAGATGCGGCGGATCAGGTCGTGCATCAGGGCGGTGACCAGGGCGCGGTCACGCGGGGCCCGCAGCAGGTCGGCGATGACGGCCGGGTCCGGGGTGAGCCGGTGGTGGATGTGCCGGGCGGTCTGGTGGAGCAGGTGGTCGCGGTTGGCGAAGTAGTTGGAGGCCGTGCCGTTGGGGACGCCGGCCTGCACGTCGACCGCGCGGAAGGTGAGGCCGCGGGCGCCGTCGCGGGCGAGGACCTCGATGGCGGCGTCGGCGAGGGCGGTGCGGCGGGCGGGGTTCTGGACCATGGGCCGATTCTCTCTCGCGGGGTTTTCGGGGACCGGGGCGCCCGGGCCTGAAAACATCCCGGCAACCACTATGGCTGGAGTACTATAGTCGGAGTGGTTAGGCGACAGGCCGCGCGGTCCGCGCCGCTTCCCGACTCCAGAGGACCTGCATGCGCAAGCTCAGCTACTTCATCGGCACCACCATCGACGGCTTCATCGCCGGCCCGGACGACAGCTTCGACTTCTTCGCGCCGTTCCTCACCGAGGACTACACCTCGGCGCTCTTCGCCGAGTACCCGGAGACCATCCCCACCCCCGGCCGCGCGGCGTTCGGCATCGCGGAGGCGCCCAACAAGCGCTTCGACACCGTCGTCATGGGCCGCGGCACCTACGCACCGGGGCTGGCCGTGGGCCTCACGAGCCCCTACGCCCACCTGCGGCAGATCGTGGTCTCCCGCACCCTCGGTGCCGGCCCGGACCCGGCGGTGGAGGTCACCGCGGAGGATCCGGTGGCCCTGGTCCGCAGGCTGAAGCAGCAGGACGGGCTCGACATCTGGCTCTGCGGCGGCGCCGACCTGGCCGGCCAGCTGCTGCCCGAGATCGACGAGTTGATCATCAAGCAGTACCCGGTGGTGGCTGGGTCGGGCATCCCGCTGTTCCGCGCGGAGTTCGAGCCCCGCGCCTTCACGCTCACCGACAGCCGCGTCTTCGAGCACGGCAACGTCGTCCTCACCTACGCGCGGACCACCCCGGACGCCGCCTGACGCCCACCACGGGGCGGACGCGCGGGGCGCGGGGCACGGGACACACGGGGCGAGAGGCGCTATCGCGGCGCGGGCACGAGGACGTACCGTGGGCGCTCCCCAAGCCGAGAGGTCGAACCCGTGTCCGAGGAGGCCCTGCCGTTCTTCGTCTACGGCACCCTGCGCAGCGGCGGCCGCAACCACGCCGCCCACCTGGCCGGACGCTGCGCCGACATCCGCCCGGCCGTGCTGGACGGCGCCACGCTGCACGACGGCCCCGGGTACCCGTACGCGGTGCCGGACGCGACGCCCGGGCGCCGGATCGTGGGCGAGCTGATCACCGTACGGCCCGGCGCGTACGCCGGAGCGCTCGCGGCGCTGGACCGGCTGGAGGACTGCCGGGCGGACGGAACCGGCCTGTACGTACGGCGGCGGCTGCCGGTGCGGACGGCGGCGGGCGAGGTGCGGGAGGCCTGGGTGTACTTCGCCGGGCCCGTCGTCGAGAGCCGGCTGCGGGAGCGGCCCGCGGTGATCGACTCGGGGGACTGGGCGGACCGGTAGCGGGGGGCGGGCGGGAGACGACCGGCCGGATACCGCCAGGTAGGCTGCCCCGACAGTTGTTCCCTCTACTCACGGCGCCCGCCGAACGACAAGGAGCCACCCGGTGCCCGAGCTGCCACCCCCGATCACCGTCGTCGGGATCGGGGCCGACGGCTGGCCCGGCCTCTCCACCATCGGCCGCGCCGCCCTACGGGCAGCCGAGGTGGTCGTCGGCGGCCCCCGGCAGCTGAACCTCCTCCCCCACGACGAGGTCGCCGCCGAGCGCGTCCCGTGGCCGTCCCCCCTGCGCCCGGCCGTCCCCGGACTGTTCGCCGCGCACGCGGACCGCCGGGTCGCCGTCCTGGCCAGCGGCGACCCGATGTTCCACGGCATCGGCCGCACCCTCGCCGAGACGGTCGGCGCCGGGCGACTGCGCGTCCTGCCGCACCCCTCCTCCGTCTCCCACGCCTGCGCCCGACTCGGCTGGCCGCTGGAGTCCACCGAGGTGGTCAGCCTGGTCGGCCGCCCGCTGGACACCCTCGCCCTGGCCCTGAACCCCGGCCGCCGCCTGCTCGTGCTGAGCGCCGACGCCACGACCCCGGCCGCCGTCGCCGCGCTGCTCACCGCGCGCGGCTACGGCGCCGCCCGCCTGCGCGTGCTCGAACAGCTCGGCGGCCCGACCGAACGACAGCTCGACGGCACCGCCGACGGCTGGCCGCACCCGCCCGGCGACCCCCTGAACGTCATCGCGGTCGACCTCGGCGACGGCCCCCGCAGCTCGCTCGTCCCCGGCCTGCCCGACGCCGCCTACGAGAGCGACGGCCAGCTCACCAAACGGCACGTGCGCGCCGCCACCCTCGCCGCCCTCGCCCCCTCCCCCGGCGAACTGCTCTGGGACGTCGGCGGCGGCTCCGGCTCGATCGCCGTCGAGTGGCTGCGCGCGCACCGCGACTGCCGGGCCGTCAGCATCGAACGCGACCCGGTGCGGGCCGAGCGGATCGCCCGCAACGCCGCCGCCCTGGGCGTGCCACGACTGCGCGTGGTGACCGGTCCGGCCCCCGCCGCGCTCGCCGAACTCCCCACCCCCGACGCGGTGTTCATCGGCGGCGGCCTCACCGCGACCGGTCTGCTGGACAGTTGCTGGGCCGCCCTGCGGCCGGGCGGCCGGCTGGTCGCCAACACCGTGACGCTGGAATCCGAGGCGCTGCTCACCGAGTGGTACCGGCGCCACGGCGGGGAGCTCGTCAAGCTCGCCGTCGCGCACGCCGTCCCGGTGGGCGGCTTCACCGGGTGGCGGCAGGCCATGCCGGTCACCCAGTGGTCCGCCGTCAAGCCCAACACCCCTCAGGAGAACGCGTCGTGACCGTCCACTTCATCGGAGCCGGCCCCGGCGCCGCCGACCTGATCACCCTGCGCGGCCAGCGCCTCCTGGCCCGCGCCGAGGTCTGCCTCTACGCCGGCAGCCTGGTGCCGCGCGAACTGCTCGACGAATGCCCGCCCGGCGCCCGCCTCGTCGACACCGCGCAGCTCAACCTGGACCAGATCATCGCCGAGCTGGTCCGCGCGCACCAGGCCGGACAGGACGTGGCCCGGCTGCACTCCGGCGACCCGTCCGTCTTCTCCGCCGTCGCCGAGCAGATGCGCCGCCTCGACGCGGCCGGCGTGCCGTACGAGATCGTCCCCGGCGTGCCCGCCTTCGCCGCCGCAGCGGCCGCGCTCAAGCGGGAGCTGACCGTCCCGACCGTCGGCCAGACCGTCATCCTCACCCGGATCGCCAAGCGCGCCACCCCGATGCCCGAGGGCGAGGACCTGGCCACCCTCGGCCGCAGCGGCGCCCTGCTGGTACTGCACCTGGCCGCCGGATACGTGGACGACGTCGTCGAGCAACTGCTCCCGCACTACGGCGCCGACTGCCCGGCCGCCGTCGTCGCGATGGCCAGCCGGCCGGACGAGCTGGTGCTGCGCGGCACCCTCGCCGACATCGCCGGGCAGGTCAAGGCCTCGGGCGTGGTGCGCACCGCCGTCATCCTGGTCGGACG
>NZ_JBFBIR010000030.1:0-98728 GCF_040685715.1 Kitasatospora sp. NPDC088264 | reverse complement strand
GGCAGCGGGTGGCACAGGTGGTGATCACCATCTGCGGGATCACCTTCGCCCCGGTCGCCACCGCCATCGCGGTCGAGGTGCTCGGCCGGAGCGGCGGCGCAGCATCGCGAAGCCCAGCGCACCGGCGCCGACGGCCGCGACGGCCCCGCCACCGGCCAGCATCAGGCCGTTGCTGTCGGTCTCGCCGGACCCGTCGCCGGCCTGGGCCGCGCCCTTGGGCACCTCACGGACCTGGGCCTTGCCGTCACTGGAGACTCCGGCGCCGCCGGCGGCGGGCTGCGCCGTGGGCGCGCCACTGACGGCGGGCTGCGCGCTGGGCTTCGCCGTGGGCGTGGTCGAGGCGTCCTTGCCCGCGACCGAGGGGGCGGCCGGGGCGGGGCGGGCCGGGGTGGGCGTAGAGGTGGGGGCGGCCGACACGCCGGCACCCGCAGCAGGCGCGGCGGACGGGGTCCCGTCGGCGAAGGCCTGTCCGCCGGTGACGACGGTCAGCAGCGCGCCGCCGGTCAGGGCGCAGACGGCCAGCACGCGGCGGGCGGGGGAGCGGTGGGTACGGCTCCTGCTCATACGGTGTTCTCCTTCGTCATGGACGCCTCCCGGCCGGGGTGGCCGGTGCGTCGTCCATGACGGTAGGAGGCCCGTGTCGCGGTCCCCGGCCGGTCGTGTCACGGCCGCCCATCGGCTGCGTAACGAACCCCGGGGCCCGTTGCGGTCAAGCTGGCGGCGGCGGTGCCCGTGCGGTGGGAGGCCGTCCGGTTGACGTCGCGTCGGGTCGTGGGGGTAACCCCCCTCCCGGCCCGGGGGGCCGCTCCATGGCCCGGGGCCGCGGGCCCGGCCACACTGGCTGCGGTTCGAACAGCGTGGTGGTAGGCCCCAGTTCCGGGGTGGTGGTGGGCGCCGCGAGCAGAGCGCCGGCCGACCGCGCGACGCGCACCGTGCACGTGATGCCGTCCCACCTCCAGCCGATCGGGGTCACCGATGACCAGTACCGCCGCCCGCGCCGCGACCGCCCCCGCCCCGACGAGCAGGAGGGGAGGGCGCGTCCGCTGGGCCGTCGTCCTGCTGACCTCGCTCGCGATCGTCGGGTACGCCGTGGGGACGTACGCCCAGGCCGGCCTGCCCATCGCCGCGTCGGAGGGCGGCGTGTCCGCCACCTACGCCGAGCGCCCGACGGCCGTCCAAGTCACCTTCTACGTCCACATCGTGACGGCCGCGCTGGCGCTGCTGGTCGGCCCGTTCCAGTTCTCCACCACGCTGCGCCGGCGATCCCCCGCCGTCCACCGCTGGACCGGCCGCGTCTACGTCTTCGGGGTCGCGGTGGGATCCCTGGCCGCGTTCGTCATGGCGTTCTTCAACTCCGCCGCCTTCAACGGCTTCTTCGGCTTCGGTGGGCTCGCCCTGCTCTGGGCCTGGACCACCTGGCGCGGCTACCGCGCCGTCCGCGACCGCGACCTGCCGAGCCACCGCGCCTGGATGATCCGCAGCTTCGCCCTCACCTACGCCGCCGTCACCCTCCGGTCCTGGCTCGGCGTCCTCATCCTCCTCCAGACGCTCACCGCCCAGGGACACGTCGACGGCGAGCGCTTCTTCGACAACGCCTACGCCGCCGTCCCGTTCCTCAGCTGGCTGCCCAACCTGATAGTCGCCGAATTCCTCATCCGCCGCCGGGGCCTGCCCGCCTACCGTCTCACTCCGGCCGCCCCGCGGTCCTGAGCCGGACGCGGCGTGCGGGCTCGCGGGAGGGGCGTCGAACCCCCTCCTGCGGAGCGGTATTGGGGAGCCCGCCGCGTCGCCGTGGTCGCGCCGCGGTCAGCCGATGCGGGTGGGGGTGTCGAGGAGGGGGTGGCCGGTGGTGGCGAGGAGGGTGGTGAGGTCGGTGGGGGTGAGGGTGTGGGGGGCGCGGAGGTAGAGCTCGTCGACGGTGGTGCCGGGGAGGGGGTGGGGCTGGCGGGAGAGGACGGCGACGTGCTGGTCGGCCAGGGCGGTGTGGACGCGGGCCAGGTCGTCGGGGGTGCTGCGGGCGGCGGTGCGGACGCGCCACAGGGTGGTCGGGGGCGCGGGGGAGTGGGGGTGGTGGCGCTGGGACCACCAGGTGTGGAAGAGGGCGGTGGCGAGGAGGGCGAGGGCGGCGGCGGCGAGGACCACCGGGCCGTCGGGGCCGCGGACGACGATCTTGGCGACCAGGTCGGCCGCGGTGACCGAGACGAAGACGGCGGCGAGTTCGACGCTGTCGCGGCGCCAGCGGTGGGTGCCGGCGCCGCGTCGTCGGGCCCGGGGGAGGGTGGGCGTCGGCTGCATGGTCGGGTGCTCCGTGTGCTCCGTCTGCTCCATGACAGCACTCTGCCCGACGGGTGTTTCCTGTCCACGAACCCGCCGTGACCTGGTGGTTAAGGTCGCCGGGCCCGCGTTACGGTTGCAGGTCCGCAGCCGCCGCCTTGACCTCCGTGAGCAGGAGCTCCAGGTCGGCCTCGGTGGTGGCGGCGTTGAGCAGGCAGGCGCGGAGCATCTCGCGGTCGCCGAGGCGGGCTCCGGTGACGAAGACCCGGCCGCGCCGCTGGACGACGGCGGGGAGTTCGCGGTTGAGGGCGTCGACGGCGGCCTCGTCGTGCCCGGGGGTGCGGTGGCGGAACGCGACGATGGAGGTCTGGACCTCGGCCAGCAGCTCCAACTCCCCGTCTGCCCCGATCAGTTCGCCGAGGCGGCGGGCGAGGGCGGTGCAGCGGGCGATGTCCCGGGCGATGCCGTCGCGGCCCTTGTGGGCGATGGTGGCCCAGACCTTGAGCGCGCGGAACGGGCGGGTCTGCTCGGTGCCGTACTCGGAGAACCAGCCGAGCGCGCCGGCCGCCTCGTCGCGCAGGTAGGAGGGGACGAGGCTGAAGGTGGCGCGCAGTTCCTCGGTGTCGCGCACCAGCGCGCAGCCGCAGTCGACGGGCACGCCCAGCCACTTGTGCGGGTCGAGGGCGAGGGAGTCGGCGCGCTCCAGGCCGGCGTAGCGGTGGGCGATGGCCGGGTCGAGCCTGCCGAAGGCCCCGTACGCGCCGTCGACGTGCAGCCACAGGCGCTGCTCGGCGCAGAGGTCGGCGATCGGGCCGAAGTCGTCGACGGCGCCGGTGCCGACGGTGCCGGCCGAGGCGACGACCAGGAAGGGCAGCAGTCCGGCGGCCCGGTCGCGTTCGACGGCGGCCCGCAGTTCGGCGGGGTCGAGGCGGCCGTCCGGCCCGGTGGCGACGGTGCGCAGGTGCCGGCTGCCGAGGCCGAGGAGTTCGGCGGCCTTGCGGACGCAGGAGTGGGTCTCGCCGGTGACGTAGCCGACCAGCGGCGGCAGGCCGGCCAGGCCGTCCTCGCGGACGTCCCAGCCGGCCCGGCGGGCGGCGCGGTTGCGGGCGGCGGCCAGGCACACGATGGTGGCCATCGAGGTGCCGGAGGTGAGCAGGCCGCCGCCGGCCGGGTGTGGGAAGCCGACGAGTTCGGCGATCCAGCGGACCACGGCGCGTTCCAGGTGGACGTCGGCGTGGTCGCCGCCGGCCGAGCTGGGGTTCATGGCGGAGGCGGCGAGGGTGGCGAGGACTCCGGCGGGGGCGGGGGCGGAGTTGACCCAGCCGAAGAAGCGGGGGTGGCCGTTGCCCATCGGGTGGGGGAGGACGTCCTGCCCGATGGCGGTGAGGAGGTCGGCGAGCGGGCGGCCGGCGGCGGGCAGCGGGGCGTCGAGCAGGGCCCGGCGGGCGGTGTCGTCCATCGGCTGCCAGACCGGGCGCCCGGGCAGTTCGGCGAGGTAGTCGGAGACGAGGTCGGCGGCGGTGTGCGCGGCGGCGCGGAAGTCCTCGGCGGTCATGATGGCGGCTCTCCAGGGGCGGGGGAGGCGCGGCGTCCTCGGCGCACCCTGATCGTCCGGTCCGGTGGACCGGTCGGCCGATCCTACGGAAAGGGCCCGCGCCGTGCGGCGCGGGCCCTCCAGGTGAGACGGGGCGGTCGGTCCCGGTGGGACGGGCGAGGTCAGTCGAGCGAGCTGGACAGGCCGCTGGCGGAGCGGCAGTAGCCCTGCATCTCCCTGTCGGTGATCTTGGCGCAGAGCCGGCCGGCCGCGCCGTCGTCGGTGTAGTTCACCGTGTAGTAGCTGACCAGGCCCTCGGCGCAGGCCTTGCGCTGCCAGCCGTCGGCGGCGGTGCCGCACTGCTGGGCGGCCCAGTCCTCGCGGTCGAGGTTGTACTTCATCGTCCGCGAGCCGACGCCGCGGCTGCAGTCGGTCGCCCCGCCGCTGGCCTTGCCGTTGAGGCACCACTTGAGGGCGTCGGCGTAGACCTCGGGGTGGTTCGGGTAGTCGTGCGAGGAGAGGTAGAAGGTCGGGGCGTAGAAGAAGCACGCGGACTGGAACAGGCCCGGCTGGTCCTTGCACGGGTACAGCGGGTCCTGGGCGAGCTTGTCGGCGGGCAGGTTCGCCTTGGCCTTCTCGTCCTCCTCGTCCGGGCCGAAGAGCTGCATGAACAGTCCTTCGGAACAGCGGATCTTGTTCTGGTCGCTGGGGAACTTGCTGCACAGCTCGCGCGCCTTGGGGACGTCCTGCTTGGCGACGAACATGGTGCCGTGGCCGACACCGTGGATGCACGGGCCGGTGTTCTTGGGCGCGCAGAGCTTGAGCAGGTCCACCTCGGGCTGGGCGGAGGCGTTGAGCATCTCCTCGACCGCGCCGTGCAGGTAGCCGGCCGCGCAGGTCTCGTGCGGGAAGGAGATGACCTTCTGGAAGTCGGCGTTGAAGCGCTTGACCGCCGCGTGGCCGAGCTCGTGCGCGATCGGGTGGCAGAAGCGCACGGTGTACGGCTTCTCCTTGGTGATCTTGTCGAGGTCGGCGAGCGCGACGCCGGGGTCGCTGGCGTCCATCTCGGCCATCAGCTTGTTGCGCAGCGTCGAGCGGGTCCACACCGCCGGGTCGCCGGTCGGGGTGGCGCTCGCGGCCGCCGGCGCGACGCCGGGCGCGGCGGCGCCGGAGCCCGCGGTGGCGGCCGGGGTCGTTGCCACGGTGGCGGTCGCGGGCGACCAGTCGGTGACGGCCACCGACCCGAGGCCCAGGACGCCCAGGAGCAGGGCGGTGAGAATCGCGAATACCCGCGGTTGCATGAGGTGATCCCCCGGCGGATCGAGGTGGACGGTTCGCTCCCATCCTGACGGCACGGCGGCGGGAATCCGCGTTATCGCCCGCCATTCGGGAGGTGTCGGCGACGCTACCGCACCGTCCGACGCCCGGGCGCGGCGGGTTGGTTCCGGATGATCACCCGGGATTCGTCACCCGGATCAATCACCCGAACGGCGCAGCGGCCCGCCGTCGAGGCCGCCGCGCCGCCCGGGGCGGCCCGCCGTCAGATGTCCAGCGTCACCTGGTAGTCCGTCAGCCAGGTGTGCAGTTCGAGCGCGAAGTCGACGGCCAGCCGGACGGACTGCGGGTCGGTGCCCGGATCGAGCGCGTCGGCGAGGCGCCGCCGGTCGAGCAGGGCGAGCGCCGGGGACTTCTGCTCGGCGGCGAGCCGGGCGAGCTCGGCCCGCAGCAGCGCCGGGTAGTGCGGGTCCTCGGTGACCGGGTACGGGCTCTTCACCCGGTCGGCGACGGCGTCCGGCAGCACGTCCCGGACGGCGGCGCGCAGCAGGCTCTTCTCCCGGCCGTCGAAGTGCTTCATCGCCCACGGCGTGTTGAAGACGTACTGGACCAGCCGGTGGTCGCAGAACGGCACCCGCACCTCCAGACCGTTGGCCATGCTCATCCGGTCCTTGCGGTCGAGCAGGATGCAGACGAAGCGGGTCAGGTGGAGGTACGAGATCTCGCGCATCCGCCGTTCCAGCGGATCGGCGTCCGGCAGGTGCGGGACTTCGGCGAGTGCCTCGTGGTAGCGGGCCCGCCGGTAGCCGGGCAGGTCGAGCTCGGCGAGCAGGCCGGCGTCGAGCAGGTGTTCGCGCGGCCCTGTGCCCTGGCCGCCGAGGCCGGTCAGCGAGACCGCCCAGGGGAAGTCGTCGGCGGCGACGGCCTTCGGGTCGTGGAACCAGCGGTAGCCGCCGAACAGCTCGTCCGCGGACTCGCCCGACAGGGCGACGGTGGACTGGCGGCGCACGCCCTGGAAGAGCAGCAACAGCGAGATGTCCATGTCGCCGAAGCCGCCGGGCAGGTCGCGGGCGCGCAGGACGGCGTCCCGCTGGGCGAGGTCGGTGAGCGCGGCGGCGTCCAGCTCGATCACGTTGTGGTCGGCCCCGACGTGCTCGGCCAGCAGCCGGGCGTACGGGCCGTCCAGGGTCGGCCGGACCTCGCTGGCGTGGAAGTTCTCGCTCTGGCCGGCGAAGTCGACGGCGAAGGAGCGCACCGGGCCGGCACCCTCGGCCCGCAGGACCCGGGCGGCGAGGGCGGTGACGGCGCTGGAGTCCAGACCGCCGGAGAGCAGCGAGCAGAGCGGGACGTCCGAATCGAGCTGGCGGTGGACGATGTCGTCCAGCAGGGCCCGGACGGTGGCGACGGTGGCCTCGAGGGTGTCGGTGTGCTCGCGCGCCTCCAGCGCCCAGTAGCGGCGCACCGACACGCCCTCGCGGCGGACCCGGACGACGTGCCCGGGCCGGACCTCGACGATGCCCCGGTAGGGGGTGATGCCCGGGGTGCGGGTGAAGGCGAGCAGTTCGCGCAGCCCGTCCAGGTCGACCACCGGGCGGACGGCGGGGTGGGCCAGGATGGCCTTCACCTCGGAGCCGAAGATCACGCCGTCGGGGGTGAGGTGGTAGTGCAGCGGCTTGACGCCCATCCGGTCGCGGACCAGCAGCAGTTCCTCGCTGCGGGCGTCCCAGATCGCGAAGGCGAACATCCCGTTGAGGCGTTCGGCCAGGCCCTCGCCCCACTCCAGGTAGGCGTGCAGCACGACCTCGGTGTCGCTGCGGGTGCGGAAGCGGTGTCCGGCCGCCTTCAGTTCCGCGCGCAGCTCGCGGTGGTTGTAGACCTCGCCGCTGTAGGTGAGCGCCGCCAGCAGCCGGCCGTCGTGCTCGACGGTCATGGGCTGGACGCCGCCCTCCAGGTCGATCACCGCGAGGCGGCGGTGGCCGAGGGCGGCGTGTCGCTCCAGGTGGACGCCGCCGGCGTCCGGGCCGCGGCAGATCTGGGTGGCCGTCATGGCGTCGACGACGGCCCGTTCGGCGGTGAGGTCACGGTTGAAGGCGACCCATCCGGTGATCCCGCACATCAGCAAGCCTCCGGTCTTCCGCTACGTATGCGGAAAATGACGCTACGTGTCGGAGGGGTGCGGCTACAAGGGTGCGTCGGGAAGGAGTCGGAAGGGGCTCGGGAGGACGATGTGACTGATTGTTTGAGCTGAAAGTCGTAAAGTCTGCCCGATTTCGGGCAGGATTCTTGGCCCCAGAGGCGGCGCGGCCTAGGCTCCTCACTCGTGCCGAGCTCACCCCACCCTCACGACGACCTCCTCGCCCACCTCACCCGGACCAGCCCGCTCGGGCCCCGGGAGGCGGCGCGGGTCGTGGCGGAGGTGCTGGCGTACTTCTCCGAGAGCACCGAGGAGTACGTCCGCCGCCGCCACGGCGAGCTCCAGGCACGCGGACTGACCAACGAACGGATCTTCACCCGGCTCGCCGAGGAACTCCCCGCCCGCCGGGTCGCGGCACCCGAGCTCTCGGCCCGCCAGCTGCGCCGGATCGTCTACGGCTGAGCGCTGCCGGGGCGGGGGCGCGGCACTGGCGCATTCGCAGCATTCGCAGCATTCGCAGCACTCGCGGCATTCACGGCATTCACGGCACTTACGGCATTCACGAAGAGGAGACCACGCATGTGCGGAATCGTGGCCTACATCGGCCCCAAGGACGCGACCCCCTTCCTGCTGGAGGGCCTGGCCCGGCTGGAGTACCGCGGCTACGACTCGGCCGGCGTGGCCGTCACCGGGCGCACCGGTGGGCTCAAGGTCCGCAAGGTCAAGGGCCGGGTCGCCGACCTGGCCGCCGCCGTCCCGGCTCGGTTCAAGGGCGGCACCGGCATCGGCCACACCCGCTGGGCGACCCACGGCGTGCCCAGTGACGCCAACGCCCACCCGCACCTGGACGGCGCCGAGCGGATCGCCGTCGTCCACAACGGCATCGTCGAGAACGCCGACGAACTGCGCGCCAAGCTCACCGCCGACGGCGTCGTGTTCCGCTCCGAGACCGACACCGAGGTGCTCTCCCACCTGATCGCCGCGCACGTCGGCGAGGGAGTCGAGCTGGAGGACGCGGTGCGCGCCGCGCTCGCCCGGGTGGTCGGCACCTACGGCATCGCGGTGCTCGACGCCGAGCAGCCGGACCGGATCGTGGCCGCCCGCAACGGCAGCCCGATAGTGCTCGGCCTCGGTGAGAAGGAGATGTTCGTCGCCTCCGACGTCTCCGCCCTCGTCCGCTACACCCGCCAGGTCGTCCACCTGGAGGACGGCGAGCTGGCCACCGTCCGCGCCGACGGCTTCCGCACCTTCACCACCGACGCCCGCACCACCCACCACCAGCCGTCCACCGTGGACTGGGAGATCGACTCCTACGACACCGGCGGCTACGAGCACTTCCTGCTCAAGGAGATCCACGAGCAGCCCGGCTCGGTCGAGCGCACGCTCAGCGGCCGGCTCGACGAGCGCTTCTCCACCGCGCACCTCGGCGGCCTCAACCTGGACGCCCGGGAGCTGCGCGAGATCCGCCGGGTGAAGATCCTCGGCTGCGGATCCGCCTACTACGCCGGCGAGATGGGCGCCCAGCTGATCGAGGAACTCTCCCGCATCCCCGCGCACAGCGAGCCCGCCTCCGAGTTCCGCTACCGCAACCCGGTGATCGAGGCGGACACGCTCTACATCGCGGTGAGCCAGTCCGGCGAGACCTACGACACGCTGGCCGCCGTCCAGGAGATCAAGCGCAAGGGCGGCCGGGTGCTCGGCGTCGTCAACACCGTGGGCAGCGCCATCGCCCGCGAGTGCGACGGCGGCATGTACCTGCACGCCGGGCCGGAGATCTCGGTCGCCTCCACCAAGGCCTTCACCTCCACCGTGGTCGCCTTCGCGCTGCTCGCCCTGCACTTCGGCCGCATCCACGACCTGTCGCCCGCCGACGGCCGCCGGATCGTCGCGGCCCTGAAGGCGCTGCCGGACCAGATCCGCGAGGTGCTCGCGCAGACCGAGGCCATCGCCGAACTCGCCGCCGAGTACGCCGGATCGGCGGGCATGATGTTCATCGGCCGGGTCCGCGGCTACCCGGTCGCCCGGGAGGGCGCGCAGAAGCTCAAGGAGATCTCCTACGTGCACGCCGAGGCCTACCCGGCGAGCGAGCTGAAGCACGGTCCGCTGGCGCTGATCAGCCCCGAACTGCCCACCGTCGCACTCGTCCCGGACGACGAACTGCTCGACAAGAACCTCACCACCCTCGGTGAGATCAAGGCCCGCTCCGGCCGCGTGATCGCCATCGCGCACCGCCGCCCCGAGGACAAGCTCGCCGACCACTGCGTCCTCGTCCCCAAGAGCGAGCCCGAGCTCGACCCGCTGCTGCTCAACATCCCGCTCCAACTCCTCGCCTACCACGCCGCCGTGGCCCTCGACCGCGATGTCGACAAGCCGCGCAACCTGGCGAAGAGCGTGACGGTGGAGTAGGGCGCCCCCGAGAAGTGACGGCCCGGCGGGTGGGACGGCTTTCCTGATGATCAGCAGATCAGCAGATCAGCGGCTCAGCAGATCAGCAGGAAGGCGTCCCACTCCTCGGCGGCGTCGCCGGTGCCCGCCGAGGACGCCCGCGCAGCGGTACGGGCACGGGCGTGGGCGTGCAGGGCGAGGGCCGCGCCTGCCGTCCCCTCCAGGAGGCCGGGCGGGTCTCCGGCGCCGAGTGCCGTGTCGAGCCGGCTCGCGACGGTGGCGGCGAGCGCGGGCAGGCGGGCGGTCAGTTCGACGGAGCCGGAGTCCTCGGCCATCCGCTGGGCGATCCGCAGCAGGCCGCCGGTGCCGTGGCAGAGTCCGGGGCCCTGGAGGTTCCAGCCGGCGGGGTCGCGCAGCGTGTCGGTCAGCGCCGCGACGGCGGTGGTCCGCCAGTCGGAGCGGCCGTGGGCCGCGCCCGCCAGGAAGAGCGCGCGGGCCGCACCGGGGGTTCCGTAGCACCAGGCCGCCCGCGTCGGCTGGTCGGCCGGCAGCCGGCCGGCCTCCTCGTCCTCGACGCGCACGGTCATCGGCCAGGAGCCGCCCACGCCGGGCCGATCCATGGGCCCCGAAGCGGCCGGCGGGACGGGCCTGACCGGATCGACCGGGGCGCCCTGATCGACCGGGTCGACCGGGCCGGGGATCCGCCGGGCGGCGAGCCAACTCGCCAGCGCCTCGATCGCCTCGTCCTGCCCGGGCACCTCCACACCGCGCAGCCTGGCCAGCGCCAGGAGGGCGAGCGGGCCCGGGACCCCGTGGGCCAGGCCCAGGTTGAGGTGCCCCCGGGGGAACCCGGGATCCGCGCCGGGCAGTCCCGGTCCACCGGCGGTCCACCAGCGCGGCAGCACACCGCCGGTCGGCTCGGCCAGCGCGACCAGCGCGGTGAGCAGATCGGCCAGTGCCGGTCCGGCCGGCTCCAGCGCGAGCAGTAGCCGGCCCAGGCCCGCCGCGCCCGAGACGGCGTCGAAGGTGTGTGCGCGCAGGCCCGTGCCGGCGGCCAGATCGGCGCGCAGGTCGGCGACGCGCCCGGCCGCGGCCTGCCGGACCCGGGGCGTCAGCCCGTCGAGCAGCGTGCGGTACTCGCCGGGGCGCCGCGCCATGGTGCGGGCGGCGAAGGCGATCGCGGCGGCGCTGGAGAAGAGTCCGCCGCCCCGCATCGCCCCGGGGGCTTTCACGGCGGCCGTGAGGTGCCCGTGCGCGGCGCGGCGCAGCGCGGCGTCGTCCTCGCGGTCGGCCAGTACGGCGAGTGCGAGCGCGGCGCCGCTGCGGCCGGCCCCGAGCGCGTGCGCCGCTGGGGGCGGCGCGGACGCCGAGGGCGTCGTGGTGCCGGCGGCCGGTTCTTCGAGCGCACCGGGCCTGCTGAGCGACTCGGCCACGGCGCGGATCGGATCCGTCGTGTTCATCGCCCCTCCCGCGGGCTGGAGCGGCGGGCCCGGTGGGCCTCGACAGCGCCTCGGGCCAGTGCGTAGGCCCGGCGTTCGGCCTCGCGGTCGATCCCGATCAGCCGGTTGTGGCCCATGTGCAGCAGCGAGGCCAGCACCGGGTCGGCCGACGACGGCTCCACCCGGGACGCGTACCGCGCGAGTGCGACGGCCCGCTGCCGCCAGGCGTCGGCCAGCGCGGGGTCGGCGGGCAGCAGGCCGCCCGCCGGGACGGTCGGCCCGTCGGGGCCGATCGCCCGCAACGCGGCCGCGCGCTGGGCCCGGAACGCCTGGTGGTGGCGCTCCGACTTCGGATAGACCCCCGCCAGCCAGGCCCCGACCGAGGGCACGCCGGGGACGGCCGGCGCGACGGCCTGCCGGTCGGCGGGGAGGCCGGCGGGGAGGTCGGCGGAGAGACTGGTGGGGAGGTCGGTGCGGCCCTCGGGCCCGTCGTCAGGAACGCGGTCTCCCACCGGCTGCCCCGCTGGCTGCCCCGCCGACTGCCCCGCGCGGCCGGCCAGGAAGGCCTGCGCGGTGCCGGCGAGGTTCACGGCGGCGAGCAGGTCCCGGGAGAGCGAGCGCTCCGCCCGGGCCAGTCGCAGCGCCGCCAGCGCGACCAGGCTGTCGGCCTGGAAGACCCGTTCGGCGTCGGCGAGCACCTCGGCGCCGCCGTAGCGGTCGGTCTCCGGCGCGTACCCCTCCAGGCGCAGGTCGGCGGCGAGCCCGGCCCGGTGCAGCTCCCGCACCCAGTCGTGCACGGTGGGCAGCAGTCGGGCGGCGAGGACCGGCGGCG
Organism: Kitasatospora sp. NPDC088264; assembly: GCF_040685715.1. NCBI lineage: Bacteria > Bacillati > Actinomycetota > Actinomycetes > Kitasatosporales > Streptomycetaceae > Kitasatospora > Kitasatospora sp. NPDC088264. The sequence goes on along the minus strand of NZ_JBFBIR010000030.1, from coordinate 86,855 downwards.
CACCGTGGAAACGCAGCCGCAGATGCGGCGCGGAGTCCTGATAGCGGATGAAGAACCAGCGGTCCACGTCGGCGGGCAGGGCGTCGAGCAGCCGGGGCAGGTGTTCGACCAGGATCTCCTCCTGGCGCGCCTCGGTGGCCGCCAGCCGGGCGAACAGCCAGGATCCGCCGGGGAGTTCGACGGTCCGGTCGCGCCGGGCGGGCAGCGGGCGGCGAGGTCCGGACGCGGTCGGCCCGGTCGTGCTGCGGCGCAGCGGGACCACCAGTTCGGCGGTCCGCGCACCATCCGGTCCGCACAGCCAGCCTCCGTCGCCGGCCGGGTTGGGGTCCTCCTGGAGCACGGTGGGCTCGGCGGACCGCGCCTGGCTGTGCAACAGCCGCCGGTGCCACGGGAGGTCGAGGTCCAGGCTGATCCGCTGGTCGCCGCTGATCAGGCGGACGGCGGCCGGCACTCCCCAGCGTCGGCGCCAGCGGGCCAGGCCCTCGTCCCACTGCTCGAACGGGGCGGAGGCCGCCGGGACGGGCGCGGTCAGCCGCCAGGTGGCCGGGGCCAGCACCACCCGGCCCCGGCGGACGCGCGGCAGCACGGGCGCGCTGCTCGCCGCCCCCCAGTCCCAGGGCTGCCAGGGCCGTTGCCCGGTCAGCGTCACCTCCTGGAGGAAACGGGCCGCGTTGGGCGCACCGCTGCGCAGGTTGAGCACGTGATGGGTGGCGACGCGGACCTCGCGGCCGAGGCGGCGGGAGTACACCGCGAGCCGGTCGGGGTCGGCCAGCACGACCAGGTCGTCCAACGGAAGTACGGAGGGGCCGCCCGGGTCGGCGAAGGCGCTGACCACCACCCGGTGGTCGAGCCAGCGCGGGGTCAGGGCGATGTTGGCATGGCGCGCGCGGTACGGGGTGAACTCCAGGTGCGCTTCGAGTGCGCCGTGGTCGCCGGATCCGGTGGGCCCAGCGGACTGCACGGACCCGGCGGCCTCGGCCAGCAGTGCCCCGCCGGCCGCCGCGGGGTCGTCCGCCGACCGGCCCGGGTCCGCGCCCGGTTCGGCACCCGGGCCGCGGTCGCCCCCCGCACCCGCGAGCAGGGTGGCGAAGCGGCCGAAGGTGGCTCCGGCGCGGTCACTGCCGGCGACAGGGGAGAGCACGAGTCGGAAGTCCCCGGCGTCCAGCGCCTCCAGGGAGTCCGCCGCCAGTTCGGCGTACAGCTCCAGGGATGCGGGCGGGGTGTCGACGGCGCCGCCCGCCTCGTCGCGCGGCGGGGCCAGCCGGGCCAGCAGGTCGTCGTCCAGGAGCACTTCGGGCAGCGCGCCGTCCGGCTCCCGGTCGGCGAGGGCGCCCGCCGCCAGTTCGGCCAGCAACCGGTCGCGGGCCGCGTCGGCGTCGGTGCGGGCCCGGGCGGGCTGGGGGTTGGCCGTGCCGCGGGGGCCGGCCGGGCGCCGGTAGCCGGCCGGCGGGCCCAGGCCGGTGTCGGGGTCGAGCAGTTCGGCCAGCGGGACGGGGCTGTCCGTGCTGTACCGCTCGACGAACTCCGCGTGGTACGCGCGCAGGTGCTCGGGCCCGGGGGCCGGCGGCGACAGGCGCCAGAGGAGCGCGGCGGTCCTCTCCAGCTCGGTGCGGACCTGGTCCGGCAGGACCACCTCGGCGTCCAGGGCGAGATCCGCGTGGAGCGGGCGGTCGGCCGGGGCGAGCCGGGTCATCCGGGTCCGGAGTTCGCGCAGCAGGTCGGTGGCCTGCCCGCCGGGCAGGGCGGCGGCCTGCGCCAACGCGCTCCGGACGGCCGCCAGTTCGGGGTGCACCGGGTGGTCGGCGGGTATCCGGTCGAGCACATGGCCGAGCAGGTCGGTGCTGTCCGCCGGAGGCGTCAGGTCGGTGAGCAGGAAGCCCTGGCCGACCAGCGAGCGGACCAGGGCCGCGACGGCCTCGGCCGGGGCCGTGGGGAAGTCGGCGGTCAGCGCGGCCAGCAGGTCGCAGTGCCGGACCGGCTCGGCGGCGGTCCGGATCGCGGCCCGGACGACGGCGGTGGCCCGTACGGTCCGTTCGGCGACCGGCTCCGCCTCGGCACCGGCGGCGGCGGGCCGACGCTCGGGCAGGTACGGCAGCACCAGGCGACCGCCGCGCAGCCGGGCCTGCTGGTCCACGGCCAGCCGCAGGCCGGGCAGCACCGCAGGGTCGGTCCGCAGCCGGTCGAGCAGCGGGAGCAGCCAGCCCAGGTCGGGCCGCAGGGCGCGGCGGTCGGCCCCGCCCCAGCGGACCTTGGCCGCCGCGCCGAAGCGCGCCGGCACCACCGCGGCCATCAGCCCGAACGGCGTCGGCCGGGTGGCCATCCGCAACCGGTAGCGGCTGACCGCCTCGGCCGCCCGGCGCAGCGCGGCCGGGCGGGGCACGGTGCCTGCGGCGACCTGGTCGAGCAGGTCGGCCAGGGAGGGGCTGGAGAGCTCGATCGCCTCGCGCAGGGCCGGGTCGGCGGCGGCCTCGGCGAGGTGCGCCAGGAGCGCGGTGTCGGCGGACCCCGGCGCGGGGTGCGCGGGGTCGGCCGGGACGGTGTGGCGGTGCGAGCGCGGCAGCGCGGGTGTCCGCAGCAGGACCGGGCCGGTCGCGGTGAAGAGTCCGTCCTGGGGCGCTCCGTGCGTCTCGACCACTGTGCTCCTCGTGCCTCGGTGCCTCATGCCACACGCCCCGTACCGATGCCGCCACGCGGCTCGCACTCCTGACGGCGGGTCGGGTCGTGTCTACCTCGGCGATCGAAAACTGTCCACCATCGATCGAACTGTTTCGATTTTTGGCTGAGTTAATCCATTCATCCGTGCAGAACCATTGCTGGGCCCATGCAGGAGTGCCTAACGTCCGCTGCAGTCCGCCGCGGTCAACCGTGGCACTGACGAAGGGAGGCCCTCATGGCCGACGACATGCTGGAGCTGTTCGACCTTGACGTGCAGGACCTGGTCTCGACCGAGCTCGGCGAGCAGGAGGAGTCCGCGTTCAGCATCTCCTGTGAGGGGTCCTGCACCCGTCCGTGGTGCATCTAGTCCGGTAGCAGTACCGGCACTACGGGGCGCGGTTGCCCGGACCAGACGGTCCGGGCAACCGCGCCCTCGTGCGTTCAGGCCCCGCCCGGTCTCGGCCCGGCTCAGCCGCCGGCGGCCAGCGGTCCGTGACCCGGCGCCGCCTGACCGTCGTCCGTCACCGGCGCGGGCAGCGGCCCCCGGGCCAGCCGCAGCAGCTCCTGCGGGGTCAGTTCGGCCAGCCGGGCGCGGCCCAGTCGCAGCACCTCCGCGGCCGTGTCCAGCAGTTCCGCCGGTTTCGCCGGGCGCTCCGGCAGCCCGGCCGCCCAGTCGCCGCCGGCCAGCCACTCGCCGACGGCGCCGCGCAGTTGCCCCGTGCCCGCCTCCCGGATCGTGAACGAGAGGTGCACCGACAGGCCCTGGTGGCCCGTCGCGGTGTGCGGCGCACCGCGTGGCACGTACAGCACCTCGCCCGGCCCGAGCACCGAGTTGAGCGCCACCGCGCCGGGTTCGGGGGCCAGCCCCGGGCGCCAGCGCCCGTCGGCGGGGGCCTCGTGGACCGTCCACTCCTTCTTTCCCGCGAGCTGGACGACCAGCACGTCCGCGTCGTCCCGGTGCACGTCCAGCCCGCGCCGGCCGGCACCCGTCGCGAAGCAGAACGCCTCGGTCCGGCGGCCCAGTTCGACCGCGATGTCGGTGGCCAGCGCGCGCACCGGCGCGTGCCACTGGTCCAGCTGCGGCAGCAGCAGCGTGGCGCCGTCGGCCAGCAGGGCGGCGATCCGGTCAGGGTCGGCGAAGCCCTCCTCCCGGCGCCCGGCGACCACCCGGGTCGTGCAGAACTCCGCGGGCGGTACGACCGCACCCGCCCGGACCATCTCGACGTAGGGCACCCGCAGCAGTCCGCCGCGCAGCGCCTCGTCCAACTCGCCCGGCCGGGGCAGCCCCGCCGGCCAGCCCGCGGTGCGGAACACCTGCGGCCGGCGTTCTTCCAGCGCCTCGGCGAACGTCGCCGCGTCGCCCACCAATTCGGTCAGAACTCGTCCCATCGTCCATCCCTCCGTCCAGCGGCCCACCACCGGTCGACCGTCGCATAACCTACGGATGAACATCTGAGTCGGGTTCAGCGAGAATCCGCCGACCAGCCCGGGATCGGCCAGCTTCGCGCCACGGGGTGACCACCGCGATGCGCTGCGGCGGCCCGTCGCGGGCGGACGGGCCGAGGGGTGAAGCCGGCGAGCGGCGCCGGTGCCGGCTCCGGCCGGCGAGTCCCACCCCCGCAGGTCGGGCGGCCGGCGGCGGCGGGCGCGGCCCGTTCTTGCGACAGCCCGCCCGCCCTCCGGTGCGACAGGCGGCGACGCCGGGGCGCCGGCCGCCCCGCACCGCCCCGAGGGTGTCGGCGAGCCGTTCCGGTCGCCTGTGACGAGCGTCACACCTCAGGTCCGGTCGGCCGGGCGGCGCTGCCCGGAAGGTCCCGGACAGCGCCGCCGGTGCGTCACGCGGTGGCCGTCAGTGCACCTCGGCGCACCCTCAGCGCGCCGTCTGCGGGACGCGCTGGCCCGGGACGGCCGGCCTGGCGGCCGTGCGGCCGGCGGCCGGGGCGGCGCCCAGGGCGGTGCCCCGGGTCTCCTCGGCCCACAGAACGCACACCAGCAGGCCGACCACGGTGGTGCCGGCCGCGATGAGCATGGTCGGACCGGTGCCCAGTCCGGACAGCGACAGCGGCAGCAGGTAGGTGCCGACGGCCGCGCCGATCCGGCTCACCGAGGTCGCCACACCCACCGCCGTCGCCCGGATCTCGGTGGGGAACAGCTCGTTGGGGTAGGTCCAGTCGAGGACGTTGGGCCCGCCGCACAGGAAGGCGTACGCGCACAGCGCCGTCAGGGCGACGGCCGCCGGGGCGGTGGGCCACACGCCCAGCAGGGCCAGCGGGACGGCCATCAGGGCGAACGACCAGATGATGACGGGGCGCCGGCCGCGGGTGTCGATCAGGCGCAGGGCCGGGTAGCAGCCGAGCAGGAAGACGAGGCTGATCAGCCCGGTGCCCAGGGTCTCCATCACGGTGCCGCCGGGCATGCCGAAGGAGGAGAGGATCTGCGGGCCGAAGGTGAGCATCGCGAACAGCGGGCCGACCTGGCAGAGGAAGAACAGGCCGCAGAACAGGGTGCGGCGCCGGTAGGGCGGGGTCATCAGCAGGCGCAGCCCGCCGGGGCGGCCGCGCTCGGCCGGGTCGGGCATCAGCTCGCGGCCGTCCACCCGTACGCCGAGGTGCTTCTCGACCACGCGCACCGCGTCGCCGACCCGCCCGTGGGCGGCCAGCCAGCGCGGGGACTCCGGCGTGCCGCGGCGGATCACCAGGAACACCACGCACAGCACCGTGGAACTCGCGAGCATCCACCGCCAACTGCCGGGCCCGGCCAGCTCCAGGAACGCGTAGCCCACCACGTAGGCGAGCACGGAGCCGGCGTACCAGGCGATGATCTGCTGACCGAGCAGCCGCCCGCGCTGTTTGGCGGGCAGCCACTCGGCGAGCAGGGAGGTGGCGATGGGGTAGTCGGCGGCCACGGCCATGCCGAGCACGAAGCGCAGCACGGCGATCGCCCACACCGTGTCGACCCAGAAGGAGAGCACCGAGCAGGCGACCATCACGAGCAGGTCGGCGGTGTACATCACCTCCCGGCCGATCCGGTCGGTCAGCACGCCGAAGAGCGCGCCGCCGACGAACATGCCCACCAGCGCGGCGGCGCCGATCAGGCTGACCTCCGCGGTGGACAGGCCGAGCTCGGGTCGCATCCCGATCAGGGCGACGCCGACGATGCTCAGGATGTAGCCGTCGAGCAGCGGCCCACCGGAGCAGGCGAGGGCCAGTCTCCGGTGGAAGGCGGTATACGGGGCGTTGTCGATGGTCTGGGACATGTGCTGGGGGTCCTCCGGAGCGTACGGCGGCGGATGGCCCGCTCACCGTGCGCCGGGTAGACGGCAGGGAAGGACGCCGTCCGGCGGACGGCGCCATCGCCCGCTCACACCGGGCGACCGTCCACGGTTGCCCGGGTGCGAGGGGGGCGCCACCGGGCCGAAGGTCGGCCGAAGTCGCGACCAAGGTCCCGAAGCGGACAGGACCTCGGACCGTGTCGCGACCCCGCCCGCCCAGTCCTGCCGGGCCCTGTCGCCGTCCGGGCGCCCGCCGGCCCGCCGGGCGTGACCCTTCTCACCCGGAGGCCCCCGAAGGCCCCGATCGTGTGACCGGCGCCACATCGCACCGGTCGATGTCCGGGGGAATTCACCGGTCGGGCCGCTCGGGCGCTGCGAATTGATCGGCCGGCGGGGGAGGGCGGGTCGGCCCGGCGGCGGGCCGGCCGTGACGAGCTCCGGCGCCGCGCTGGGAAAGGCCGGAGGCCCGGACCGCGAGCTGCGGTCCGGGCCTCCGGACAGGATCTGGGCCGGGCGTCGTTACGAGCCGGCCGTGGCCGCTTCCAGGGTGGTCGCCATGATCGGGCTGGTGAACGTGTTCGTCGCGTCGCCCGAGGAGGGGTGGTAGGAGCCCCACTTGAGGTAGTTGCGGTCGCCGTCCCAGGTGGTGCCCGTGAAGGTGCCCGAGCCGGTGGTGAAGGTCTGCTTCACGCCGTCGAACCAGAAGTCGATGGTGCCGTCGGTGCGGCCCAGGCGGATCTTCAGTGCGTACGAGTGCCACTGGCCGTTGGTGGTCGGCGCCGTCCACAGCGAGTGCGCGACGTGGTCGGTGTCCCACTCCTGGAGGCGGATGCGTCCGGTCGTCGCGTCGATCTCGATCGGGTGGTTCGCCGTGTCGGTGCTCGGCGAGCACTTGAGCTGGAAGACGTAGCGGCTGTTGGAGTCCTGGATGTCGACCTTGGACGACCAGCCGAGGTAGAAGGTGTCGCCCTCCTTCAGGTTGGGGCTGAGCGTCTCGCAGCGCTCCTCGCCCGCGGCCTGGAACGCCCGCCACACACTGCCCTTGGCGGGGTCCTTGACGACGTCGAAGTTCCCCGACGCGCACTGGACGGAGGCGAAGGAGGACGGGCCCTTGCTGGTGCTCGGGGTCCAGAGGACCTTGCCCGCCGCGGCGGCCCCGGTCGGGCCGGCGACGACGGCGGAGCTGCTCGCGGTGGCCGAGCCGCAGGAGATCGCGAGCGTGGCGAGGGCCACGGCGCCGACGGCGACCTTGCGGTGGTGCGACAGAAGGGACATGCCTCTCCCGGGGGGATGAGTGGCCGGAACGGACGCGCCCGGGCCGGCCGGCCCGGGTGCACGGAGCGATTCGACCACCTGACGGCCCGTCGGGCCAGGCGGAAGCACGGGCGGAAGTACCTTTCGGTCACTTCCGCCGGTCGGCTCCAGCCGTAGCCGTAGCCGTAGCCGTAGCCGTAGCCGTGGCCGAGGGCGCCGCCACGGCCACGGCGACCGCCCCGCTTACGGGGTGCGCCGCTGCGCCCCGCCCGACTCGCCGTCCTCGCCGGACCCCTCGTCGTAGGAGGAGGTGCCCTCGTCCAGCAGCGGCTCCTGCGTCTTGAGGTGTGCGGGGGCCAGCGCCCGCAGCGTGTGATAGCCGGTGATGACGACCAGGGTGCCCAGCGCGATGCCGCTGAGGCTGAAGGTGTCGGTGAACTTCAGGGTGACGTTGCCGATGCCGATGATGATGCCCGCGGCGGCCGGCACCAGGTTCAGCGGGTTGCGCAGGTCCACCTTGGACTTGATCCAGATCTGCGCGCCGAGCAGGCCGATCATGCCGTACAGGATGACGGTGATGCCGCCGAGCACCCCGCCGGGGATCGCGGCGACGACGGCGCCGAACTTCGGGCAGACGCCGAACAGCAGCGCGAAGCCGGCCGCGGCCCAGTAGGCGGCGGTGGAGTAGACCCGGGTGGCGGCCATGACGCCGATGTTCTCGGAGTAGGTGGTGTTCGGCGGGCCGCCGAGCGCGGTGGAGAGCATGGAGCCGACGCCGTCGGCGGAGATCGCGACGCCGAGCTTGTCGTCCAGGGTCTGGCCGGTCATCTCGCCCACGGCCTTGACGTGCCCGGCGTTCTCCGCGACGAGCGCGATCACCACGGGCAGGGCGACCAGGATCGCGGACCACTGGAAGGAGGGGCCGTGGAAGGCGGGCAGGCCGATCCAGTCCGCCTTGCCGACGCCCGACAGGTCCAGGCGCCAGTGGTCGGTGAGGTGGCCGCCCGCGTCCACCGAGTGGATCTTGCCGAAGACCTGGTCGAACAGCCAGGAGATCCCGTACCCGAAGAGCAGCCCGAGGAAGATCGCGACGCGCGACCAGAAGCCGCGCAGGCACACCACGGCCAGACCGGTGAACAGCATCACCAGCAGCGCCGTCCACTGGTCCTGCGGCCAGTAGGTCGACGCGGTGACGGGGGCGAGGTTGAAGCCGATCAGCATGACGACCGCGCCGGTCACGATCGGCGGCATCGCCGCGTGGATGATCCGCGCCCCGAACCGCTGGACCGCGAGGCCCACCAGGAACAGTGCCGCGCCCACCACGAACACCGCACCGGTCACGGTCGCGCTGGTGCCGCCCTGCGCCCGGATCACCGCGGCCACGCCCACGAAGGACAGCGAGCAGCCGAGGTAGCTGGGCACCCGGCCGCGGGTGGCCAGCAGGAAGATGATCGTCGAGACGCCGGACATCATGATCGCGAGGTTGGGGTTGAGCCCCATCAGCACGGGCGCCACGAAGCTCGCGCCGAACATGGCCACCACGTGCTGGGCGCCGAGCCCTGCCGTGCGGGGCCAGGAGAGCCGTTCGTCGGGGCGGACGACCGCCCCCGGCGCGGGCGTACGCCCGTCACCGTGCAGCTTCCAGCGCACGCCGAGATCCATGGTGGGGGTTCGCTTTCTCTGTACTTCCGGTGAACTGTCCGCACCATTCTCCCGGTCACCGGGCCTCCCGCGCGCACCCGGCCCGGCCTTGACCTGCGCACTCGCGCGGAGCGGGGCGGGGCCCGCGTGTGCGGGAGCCGGCCCGGGCGCCGTCGGCGATGTCCTCGGTACCGCCCGCGGTACCGCCCTCGGCGGCGGCCTTCAGGCCGCTCGGCCAGGCCTCCGGCCCCGGCGGCCGGCCCGACGGTGGCGCAGCCGGCTCACAGCAGCTCGGCCCGGGCGGCCTGGATGCCCGCCTGGAACCGGGTCCGGGCCCCGAACCGGTCCATCAGCTCCCGCACCCAGCGTTGCACCGTCCGGGTGGACACCCCCAGCTGGCGGGCGATCGACTCGTCGGTGAGCCCCGCCGCGAGCAGCGGGAGCAGCCGGCGGTGCCGGTCCTCCGGGTTCTCCTCCGGCAGGGCGGGCAGCCGCATCGCCTGCGCCCAGTACAGCTCGAACAGCCCGGCCAGCGCGTCCAGCAGGGTGGAGGGCCGGATCAGCAGCACGCTCTGCAGCTCGGTGCCCGCGCTGACCGGCAGCAGCGCCCAGCGGTCGTCCAACAGCGCCAGCTTCAGCGGCAGTTCGGTGTGCACCCGGGCCTGCTCCCCGGCCGTGGTGAAGGAGTGGATCTCCGCCAGGCGCTCCGGATCGCGCAGCACCTGGCTGTGGTACACCACCCTGGTCGTCACCCCCCTTGCCAGCAGGGCCAGTTCGGTCTGCGGATCGCTGCGCCGGATGTACGGGGGCCGGTCCAGGACCCGCAACTGCCGGCGCACCCCCTGTTGCAGGGTGCGCCACAGCTCGGCGACCGACCTGCGCCCGCAGATCACCTCGGCCGGCCCGTCGGAGCCGCTGCCGTCCCGGCCCTGCCGGTAGGCGCGCATCAGCTCGCCCATCCGCCCCCGGGCGCGCCGCAGTTCGACCTCGCGCCGCAGCAGCAGCTCCTCCACCGCCACGTCCGGCGGCACCGCCGCCCAGGCCCCGGCCGCGCAGGCCTCCACGAGCCCCTGCGCGGCCAGCGAGACCAGCGCCGCGAGCACGATCGAGGCCTGGAGGTTCATCTGGGCGGCCAACCACTGCGGGTCGGCGGCCTGGACGCCGAGCAGCCGCAGGTAGAGCTGTTCCTCGACCGCGCCGAGGCCGAGTCCGGCGAGCATGCCCGTCCCCGACACTGCGCCCTCCTCGCCCTCCACCGCCAGTGGACGAGCCGACTGTGCGCCACTCGGTGCCCGAAATCAAGGGATTGATCGGTCGACATGTTCCCGCCATGTCGGGTTCCTGCCCACGCGGCTCCCTTCCCGGCCCGCCCGCGGCGCCCGCAAGCTGGGCGGCACCCCCTCAACCCCCAGTGAAGGAGCCCCCCATGGCCCTTTCCCGCACCGGCCGGCTCGTGCTCGCCGCCCTGCTGGCCCTCCCGGCCGCCGCGGCCGCGACCCCCGCGACCCCCGCGACCGCCGCCCCCGCCGCCCACACCGCCGCGCACGGCTACGGCGCCGCGCACCGCTTCGGCCACGGCGCCCGCTACGACGGCGGAGTCTGGGGCGGCTACGTCGCCCAGGGCAGCGGCTTCCAGAGCGTCTCCGGCTCCTGGACCATGCCCGCCGTGCAGTGCAACACCGCCAACGACCTGTTCGCCCCGTGGGTCGGCATCGACGGCTACGGCTCGCAGACCGTCGAGCAGACCGGTGTCCAGGCCGACTGCTCCAGCGGCTCCCCGGTCTACTCGGCCTGGTACGAGATGTACCCGGCCCCGCCGCAGTACTTCAGCGACCCGGTGGACGCCGGTGACAGCTTCACCGCCTCGGTGGTCAACGACGGCGGCTCCGGCTACACCCTGCAGATCACCGACACCACCAAGGGCTGGAGCGAGAGCACCCGCCAGCAACTCGACGGCCAGAACGTCAGCGCCGAGGCCGTGATCGAGTCCCCGAGCCAGAGCTACCCCTCCTTCAGCCGCCTGGACTTCTCCGGCGTCACGGTCAACGGCCAGGTCTTCGACGGCTACTCCCCGCAGGCCATCAACAGCGGCCCCTACACCGAGACCCCGCTCAGCAACGGCTCCTTCGCGATAGTCCCCGCCTGACCCGGCCGCCTGAACCGTCGGCCTGACCCGTTCCACTCGACCCGCCTCCGAGCCCGCCCCGGCCCCCGCCTTCCCGCGGGGCCCGGGGCGGGTTCGCGTCCCGTCGGGACTCATGTCCCAATGAGACATTTCCGGGTGTACGGTGGCTCCCGTGACCACCGAGAAGGCCGAGCACAGCACCGAGGGGCGGCGTGACCGCAAGGCGCGCCGCACCCGCGAGTCACTGGCCGCCGCCGCCCTCCAGCTGGTGCTGGACCGCGGCCTGGCCGCCGTCTCCGTCGAGGACGTCACCGACCGGGCCGACGTCTCCCGCCGCACCTTCAGCCGATACTTCGCCTCCCGCGAGGACGCCGTGTTGGACTGCCTGCGCGCCGACTTCGGCCGGATCAACGCGACGCTGGCGGCCCGCCCCGCCGCCGAGGCCCCGGTGGCCGCCTACCGCGCGGCGCTGCGGGTCTGGCTGGGCGACGAGCGGGACCCGGCCTGGCACCGGCGCCCCGGCGTGCGGGAGCTGTTCGGCCTGATCGCCGCCGAGCCCTCGCTGACCGCCGCCTACCGGCGGATCTGCGTCGACGAGGAGGAGGCCTCCATCCGGATCGCCGCCGCCCGCCTCGGCCTGGACGCGGAGTACGACCTGCGCCCGGCCGTCGCCGTCGGCCTCGGCGTGGCGGCCCTCCAGGCCGCCTCCCGCGCCTGGGTCCGCCACCCCGTCGGCGCCGACGAACCGGATCTGCCCGACCTCGTGGAACGGGCCTTCGACCTGCTCGCCGCCGAACCGCCCCCCGACGGCCCGGCCTGAACCACCGCGCCCCCCCGGCGCACCCGCACGAAAGGACGTACGCCATGACCGGCACCGACCACCCCCAGGAGTTCACCGGCAAGGCCGCACTGGTCACCGGTGGTGCCTCCGGCATCGGCCTCGCCGTGGCCCGCCGCCTGGCGGCCGGCGGCGCGGCCGTCGCCGTCGCCGACTTCGACCTGGAGGGCGCCCGCAAGGCCGCCGCCGAACTGGAGGCCGCCGGCGCCCGGGCCCTGGCGATCGGGACGGACGTCACCGACCCGGAGTCGGTGCGGGCCGCCGTCCAGGCCACCGTGGACGGTCTCGGTGCCCTGCACCTGGCCGTCAACAACGCCGGCATCAGCGGCGCGAAGGCCCCCACCGGCGCGTACGAGCCCGAGCAGTGGCGCCGGGTCCTGGCCACCAACCTCGACGGCGTCTTCTACTCGCTGCGCTACGAGATCCCCGCCATCCTGGCGGCCGGCGGCGGCGCCGTCGTCAACATGGCCTCGATCCTGGGCACCAACGGCTTCGCCGGTTCGCCCGCCTACGCCGCCGCCAAGCACGGCGTGGTGGGCCTGACCAAGACCGCCGCCCTGGAGTACGCCGCGCAGGGCGTGCGGATCAACGCCGTCGGCCCGGGCTTCATCGACACCCCGCTGCTGAGCGCGGCCGACGAGGAGGCCCGTCAGGCACTGGTCGCCCTGCACCCGGCCGGCCGGCTCGGCCGCGCCGAGGAGGTCGCCGAACTGACCGCCTTCCTGCTCTCCGACCGGGCCTCCTTCATCCACGGTAGCTACCACCTTGGTCGACGGCGCCTACGCGGCCCGCTGACCGGCCCGCCACCGGCCCGTCCGGGAGCCGGGGCAGCGCAACCGGGGGGACCGAGAGAGGGAGTCCGAAACCCATGAAGGCAGTCCAGTACCGCAGCGTCGGCGCCGCCCCCGAGGTGGTCACCGTCCCCGATCCGGAGCCCGGCCCCGGCCAGGTCCTGCTCAAGGTCACCGCGGCGGGGGTGTGCCACTCCGACATCGCCGTGATGAGCATGCCCGCCGAGCGCCTCTCCTTCCCCCTGCCGCTCACCCTCGGGCACGAGGGCGTCGGCACCGTGGCCGCGCTCGGCGCGGGCGTGACCGGCCTGGCCGAGGGCGAACCGGTCGCCGTCTACGGGCCGTGGGGCTGCGGCAACTGCGCCAAGTGCGCGGAGGGCAAGGAGAACTACTGCCTGCGCGCCGCCGAACTGGGCATCCGCCCGCCCGGCCTGGGCGCCCCCGGGGCGATGGCCGAGTACATGGTGGTGGACAGCCCCCGGCACCTGGTGCCGCTCGGCGGCCTCGACCCGGTCCGGGCCGTGCCGCTCACGGACGCCGGCCTGACCCCATACCACGCCATCAAGCGCTCGCTCGGCAAGCTGACGCCCGGCAGCACCGCCGTGGTGATCGGCACCGGCGGCCTGGGCCACGTCGCGATCCAGCTGCTGCGCGCGATGACCGCGGCCCGGGTGATCGCCCTGGACGTGACGGAGGAGAAGCTCGCGCTGGCCCGCGGCGTCGGCGCGCACGAGACGGTCCGCTCCGACGCCTCCGCGCCCGCCCGGGTGCGTGAACTCACCGGCGGCATCGGCGCCCAGGTGGTGCTGGACTTCGTCGGCGCCCCGCCCACGGCGGCCGCGGCCGGAGCGATGGCGGCGGTGGAGGGCGACGTGACGATCGTCGGCCTCGGCGGCGGCACCCTGGCCGTCGGCTTCGGCGCCCTGCCGTACGAGGTCTCGGTGTCCTCCCCGTACTGGGGCACCCGCGGTGAGCTGATCGAGGTCCTCGACCTCGCCCGGGCCGGCGCGGTGGACGTGCACGTCGAGACCTACGGGATCGACGAGGCGCCGCTCGCCTACGAGCGCCTGCACAGCGGCCGGATCAACGGGCGCGCCGTCATCCTCCCCAACGGCTGACGGCTGACGGCTGGGGCCCCGGTCCCGCCGCCCCGGCGAGGGGCGGCGGGACCGGGGCCGTCAGTACGGTGCAGCGGTCAGGACCGTCAGAACTGGACGTCGGTGCAGGAGTAGAAGGCGTTGCCGGTGTCGGCGACGTCCCAGACCGCCACCACCACCTGGTGCCCGGTACGACCGCTGGGGAGGGTCGCGGTGTGGGTGGTGGTGGCGGCGGGCTGGCGGCCGTTGTAGGGGACGGTCAGGAAGGGGGTGAGATCCAGGCTGGCCCGGGTGATCGGCTGGCCGGCGTCGTAACCGGGCTTGGTGAGGTAGTACCTGAAGTTCGTGGTGGAGTGCCGGGCCTCGATGTACCAGGTGAAGGTGAGCTGCTGGCCCGCCGTCACCCGGGTGGTCGGCCAGGTGCCGTTGCGCGGGTCGTCCAGCGGGGCCCAACGGGCGTCCCCGCCGGCGCAGATGGTGCCGTCGGCCGGGCCCCGGCCGGGGAAGCCCTTCGGGCCCTCGACGCTCTGCGGTTCCCACTGGATGTCGCCGCAGTCCCACGGCACCCCGCCCGCTCCGCAGAGCGCGGACCGGCTGGGCGGCAGGTTGATGTAGCCGTGCGACTGGGCGGGCAGGGCCAGCACGAGCGGGAGCGCGATCGCGGCCGCGGCCGCGCCGGCGAGATGACGTTTGCGCATGGTGCTCCTCCGTGGGGGTGGATGGAGTGTGCGCCCGACGTAGGGCGCGCGCGCGTGGGGGCGCGGCCGAAGATCGTGGCATGCCTGCGTCAGGTCGGTGCTGACACCGTAGAAGCCCCCGTCCGGGCCGTCAATGGTCTGAACCATTGCCGGGTCATTGCCGAGTCGTCGCCGGGCCCCGTGCCCCCGTGCCCCGCGGGTCAGGGAACCAGGACGATCTTGCCGCTGACGGTCCCGGACTCCGCCAGCCGCAGGGCCTCGGCCGCCCGGGCGAGCGGGAGCCGGGCGGGGATCCGGGCGGTGACGTCACCGCGGGCGACGGCGGCGAACACCTGGGCGAGGTCGGACCGGAGGCGGGCGCGGAAGCGGTCCCGGCCGAGGGCGCGGCCGGCCCAGATGTTGTAGAAGTGGGCGCGGCGGCCGTTGGGCAGGGTGTTCCAGAGCCAGGTGCGGGCGAGGATCTTCAGCACGGGCCACTGCTTGGAGCCGGTGTCGTCGCGGGTGGAGGCGCTGCCGTAGGCGACGAGCGTGCCGCCGGGGGCGAGCAGGCGCCAGGAGTCGATCACGCTGCGCCCGCCGACGTGGTCGAACACGGCGTCCACCCCGCCGGGCGCCAGCTCCCGGACCCGGGCCGCCACGTCCTCCGTGCGGTAGTCGACCGGGGTCGCGCCGAGCTCCCGCAGGGCGTCGTGGTGTCGCGCGGACGCCGTGCCGATCACCTGCGCGCCGGCCGCGCGCGCCAGCTGGACCAGGACGGAGCCCACCCCGCCGGAGGCGCCGTGCACCAGGATCCGCTGCCCGGCGCGCACCCGTGCCCGGCGGTGCAGCAGCTGCCAGGCCGTGATGCCGTTGACCACCACGGTCTCCGCCTCGGCTGCGGTGAGGCCGTCCGGGACGGGCACGGCGTCGGCGGCGTCGACGGTCACGTGGCTGGCCCATCCGCCGACCTTCATCAGCGCGGCCACCCGCTGCCCGGCCAGCCCCGGGTCGACGCCCTCGCCGATGGCCAGCACCCGGCCGACCAGGTCGTAGCCGGGGACGAACGGGAACGGCGGCTGGTCGTAGTACCGGCCGCGGCGCATCTGCTGCTCGGCGAACGAGACGCCGCTCGCCTCCATGGCGATCAGGACCTGCCCCCGGCCGGCCCGCGGTACGGCTCCGTGCCGGATCTCCAGGCCCTCCGGCGCCACGATGCCCGGCAGTACGACCTGGACGAGGCGTTCGGTGTCCATGACGCCCTCCTTCTCGGTAGATGTTGTTGCCTTCGTTAGAAGTTATAACGAACGGCGTCGGTGAGAGTCAAGAGGGGGAGTGATAGCCTCTAACGAGATGGTGATGTCGTCGTCGTGAGGTCTGGAGGCGGCCATGGGCGCGTCGGATGTGAGGACTCCCCGGGAGCGCTACCGCGCCCAGGTGCAGGAGGAGATCAAGGAGCGGGCCTGGGAGCAGATCGCCACCGCCGGGGCCTCCGCGCTGTCCCTCAACGCCATCGCCAAGCGGATGGGCATGAGCGGCCCGGCCCTCTACCGGTACTTCGCCAGTCGCGACGAGCTGATCACCGAACTCGTCCGGGACGCCTACCGGAGCCTCGCCGACGCCTTCCAGGCCCGCGCCGCCGCGGGTACCGACGTGGCCGGGCTGGCGCAGGCCCTGCGCGGGTGGGCCCTGGACGACCCCCAGCGGTACCTGCTCGTCTACGGCACCCCCGTGCCCGGCTACCGGGCGCCCGAGGACACCACCCGGATCTCCGTCGAGATCATGGCCGTCCTGCTCGATGCCTGCGCCGCCGAACAGCCGCCCGTCGAGAAGTCACCCGCGGAGCAGTCACCGGCCGTGCCGCCGTCCCCGCTCGACGCCCACCTCGCCGAACACCGGGCCTGGGCCGGGGGGCACCCGGCCCCGCCGGCGGTCCTCCGCCTGGCCCTCGCCGTCTGGACCCGGCTGCACGGCGTGCTCTCCCTCGAACTCGCCGGCCACTTCACCGGCATGGGATTCGACCCCGCCGAGCTCTACGCCGCCGAACTTCGCTCGCTCACCGGCCGCTGACGGCGCGGCGCGGGCCCGTGTTCGCGGACGGACAGGGCCCCGGGCGGCCGTGTGGCGCCCGGGGCCCGTCGGAGGTCAGGCGTCGGAGTAGCTGAGGTCACCCACCGTCCAACTGCTCACGTCCTCGATGGCGATCCGGTACATGCCGCCGGTATGGGGCAGTCCGAAGTCGCCCTGGAGGATCCGCGCCCGGTGCAGGTGCAGGTGCGTCGGCCGTGCGGGCGCGCCGGCGGCGGGCGGGGAGAAGAGGGCGGCGAACGGCTTCAAGTGCTGTGAGGTGTGCAGGACTTCCGACACCCGCTCGAACCAGAGGTCCATCGGTGCGAGCCGGCCGGTGATGACCGCTCCGGGGACGACCACGGTCAAGGACATCTGGTTGCTGTGCTCGGACTCCACCATGGCGGCGATGTCAACGAGGAGCTCATCAGAGTTCGACATGCACCCAGACTATTGCGCCGCCGCCGGCTTCGGTGGCCTCGTGCACGGTTCGGCGCAGGCCGGGCGCGTGACCGTGCGCGCGGCCTGTCCTACGGCCTACGCACGGTCCGGCGTCCTGGGGAAGGTCTCGTGGATCGTTCCGGGGCCCGGGCCCTGGTGTCCCGGGGGGAGCCCCGGGTCAGAGCTTCCACATCTCGGCGTACGGAGGGGTGAGTCGCTCCTGGCGGGAGCCGAAGTCGACGAGGACCGCGATGTCGCTGCCGTCCTCGACGTCGACGACCCGGCCGAGGCCGTGCTTGTCGTGGGTGACCCGGTCGCCCGCGGCGAACCGCTTGCGGGGCACCTCGGCCGGGGCTTTGAAGGGACTGGTGGGCAGGTGGCGCCGGACTGCCGGTGATTTCGTCATCCCGATCAGTATGCTCCGAAAAACCGGGGAGTGGACCCTTCCGGAGGGCCGGAACCCCGCCGGGTGACAGGGCACGACCAGCCGGCCCTGGCTCGGCGGACCCGCCCGGCCCGAAAAAATTCTTCGCCCGACCGGGCCCCGCCGCCGGTGTCCCAACTGCCGTGGCGGCACCACCCGTTGCCGAGCCCGTCGGCGGGCGAGCCGCTCCCGTGGGGGAGGGGCCGGAAAGACCGGCCGCGGAATGTCCACCGCGACGAGCCCGGGCCTGCTACAGTCGATTTAGTTGCAGTAGTGGTTCCCATGAACTTTGTGTGCGCCTGCTGATGTATTGCAGGCGCATTTTTTGTTTTCCGGCTCTTTCCCCGGCGGGTGCTCATCGCGGCGACTCGACGGTCCGCACGGTGCGGACTTCGTACAGTCTCTCGAAGGAGATTTTTTTATGGCTACTGGTACCGTGAAGTGGTTCAACGCGGAAAAGGGCTTCGGCTTCATCGAGCAGGAGGACGGCGGCGCTGACGTCTTCGCCCACTACTCGAACATCAACGCCCAGGGCTTCCGTGAGCTGCTCGAGGGCCAGAAGGTCGAGTTCGACGTCACGCAGGGCCAGAAGGGCCCGCAGGCCGAGAACATTCGCCCGCTGTAGTTCTCTGCCACGGCACTCGCCTGGTAGCGAGGGGCCCGCACCGTGCACTACGCCCGGTGCGGGCCCCTCGGCCGTTCCACCCCCGAATCGCCTCCGGCCGTCCTGGCCGCCAGGCCGCCCCGGCCGTACCGGGCCCTGTGGATCCGCCTTCGGCCGTCGTCCGCCGTCCCGCGCGGGCCGTGTCGCGCCGACCGCGCACCGGCGCCCGCCCACCGGCGGCTGCACCGTCCATGCCTCGCCCGGCCGCATCGTTCGCGCCCCGCCCGGCACATCTCCGGCCCGTTTCTTGTGATCTCCGCGCGCCCGTGCAGCGGAGCCTTCCTCGCGACGTGCCGTCTTGAGGAAGGTTCCGTATGAACCGCTCGAATCGCCCGTCGCACCGCAGCCCGCACCGCCGGACCGGAGCCCCGAACCGGGCCCAGGGCCGCTCCTCCCAGCAGGAGTTCGAACTCCCGGTCAGCACCACCCCCGCCCTGCCCGCCGTCGAGTCGTTCGACGAACTGGACATGCCCGCGGCCCTGTTGAAGACGCTGACCCGCCAGGGCGTCACCTCGCCGTTCCCCATCCAGGCCACCACGCTGCCGAACTCGCTGGCCGGCCGTGACGTGCTCGGCCGGGGCCGGACGGGCTCCGGCAAGACCATCGCCTTCGGCCTCGCGGTGCTGGCCCGCACCGCCGCCCGTGCCGCCGGCCGCAGGGCCGAGCCGGGCAGCCCGCTGGCCCTGGTACTGGTCCCCACCCGCGAACTCGCGCAGCAGGTCACCGAGGCGCTCACCCCCTACGCGCACTCGGTGCGGCTGCGGATGGCGACCGTGGTGGGCGGGATGTCGATCGGCCGCCAGTCCCAGGTGCTGCACCGGGGCGCCGAGGTCGTCGTCGCCACCCCCGGCCGGCTGAAGGACCTGATCCAGCGCGGTCACTGCCGACTGGACGACGTCGGCATCGCGGTCCTGGACGAGGCCGACCAGATGGCCGACCTCGGCTTCCTGCCGCAGGTCACCGAGCTGCTCGACCAGGTCTCCGCCGACTGCCAGACGCTGCTCTTCTCCGCGACCCTGGACCGCAACGTCGACCGGCTGGTGCGCCGCTTCCTCAAGGACCCGGTCACCCACTCGGTGGATCCGTCGGCCGGAGCGGTCACCACCATGGAGCACCACGTGCTGCATGTGCAGAACCACGACAAGAACACCCTGATCGTCCGCATCGCGGCCCGGGACGGCGGGGTGATCATGTTCACCGACACCCGGGACCGTGCCGACGCGCTGGTCGATGACCTGCTCGCCAACGGGGTGAAGGCCGCAGCCCTGCACGGCGGCAAGTCCCAGCCCCAGCGCACCCGGACCCTGGAGCAGTTCCGCACCGGCCAGGTCACCGCGCTGATCGCCACCAACGTCGCCGCGCGGGGGATCCACGTCGACGGCCTCGACCTGGTCGTCAACCTGGACCCGCCGGTCGACCACAAGGACTACCTCCACCGGGGCGGCCGCACCGCCCGGGCCGGCGAGTCCGGTACCGTCGTCACCCTCGTCCTGCCCAGCCAGCGCCGCCAGATGGCCCGGCTGGCGGCCACCGCCGGGATCGCCCCCACGGCCACCCGCGTCCACTCCGACGACGACGAACTCGCCCGCCTCACCGGCGCCCGCGTTCCGACCGGCATCCCCGTGACGATCCCCGACCCGGTCGTCGAGCGTCCCCGCCGCTCCGCCCGGGGCGCCGTCGGTGGCGGGCGCCGCCGCCCTGCCGGCGCTGCCGCCGCCCGTCATCCGCGTTCCGTGAGGTCCGCCGCGCGGTCCTGACCCGGTTCGTGCCGGTCCCGGTACGACGGCCCCGTGCTCCTCGCCCCGACGGGCGGCGGAGCACGGGGCCGCTCGCGTTCAGGCCCGGGGCGGGCCGCCTTCCTCGGCGAGGAGGAAGTCGAGGGCCGGCCGGGTTTGGTCCCTGAGCAGGTGGCCGACCTCGGGGAGGAAGGTGACCGACACCCGGGGGGCGGCCCGCTGGAGCCGGCGGCGGGTGCCGTGCGAGTCGATGAGCCGGTCGCGGCCACCGATGGTGACCTGCACCGGCATCTCCAGGCCCGCCAGGTCGTCGTCGGTGACGACCGGCAGCTTCTCCCGGCGCGGCCGGAAGTGCTGGTGGATGAGCAGCACGTACTCGCCGAAGGCGCGTTCCTCGGCCGTGGGCGGGACGGTGGTGGGGGCGGGGCCCAGGGCCAGCCCCAGCATCGTGCGCCGCCCCCAGTCCCCGAACGGCAGCACGAACAACGCGGCGACCAGGACCCCCCGCTTCTGGCGGCCGATCCCGCAGGGGCAGCGCAGCGCCAGCCGGTCCACCCGCTGCGGGCGGCGGATGGCGTAGTCGAGGGCCAGCAGCCCGCCCAGCGACGTCCCCACGAAGGCGGCGTGTTCGACGCGCAGCGCGTCCAGCACGTCGTCCAGCCACAGCGCGTGCGCGTCGGAGTGCAGGTCGGGGCGCACGGGGGCGCTCAGGCCGGGCTCGCCGATCACGTCGACGGCGTAGACGCGGAAGTGGCGGGCCCACAGGGCCATGTCGTCCGCCCACATCGCCGCGTTCGCCCCGGACCCGTGCAGCAGGACCAGGGGCGCCGCGTCCTCGGAGCCGCAGGCCAGGACGAAGGTCGAACCCTGGCGGGTGGGGACGTGCAGCCGTTCGGCGGGCACGGGCCAGCGGTCCAGGAGGGCGGTGTACTCCTGGGCGAGGACGCGGGCGCCCGCGTCGGAGGTGTAGATGGTCATGCCGTACTCCAGCTCGCTCGATAGGTTGGTATCTATCCTTAAGCTACCGTGAGGAGTGAAGTAAAGGTGATTTTAGGGAGTGATGGGGAGTGGATCACCTTGGGTGGAAACGACTCCGGCCCGGCCGCCGTGGGGGCGACCGGGCCGGGAGGCGGGAAGGCTCAGGAGCGTTTGGGCGGCAGCACGGCCAGGGCGAGGAGGAGCACCAGGACGCCGCCGCAGGCGTTCCAGAAGCCGTTCTCCAGATCGCCGATCCCGAGCGAGAGCGGCTTCACCTCCCGTCCCTTCTGGTACACCCAGAGCACGCCGGTGACCACCGCGACCACGGCGGCCAGGAGCAGGCCCGGGCGCGAGCGCACCAGCAGCGCCAGCACCGCGATCGCCGCGGCGACGGCCAGGAGCAGGAACATCGACATGCCGGTCGACGTGGTGCGGGTGGGTGACATGCCCCGGAACAGGTCGGCGACCGGTACGGACCTCGGATCGCTCTTGGCGTACCAGGGCTGGAACGAACTGAGCACCAGCCCTGCCGCGCCGGCCAGGGCCAACAAGCTTGCTACGACGGTTCGCATGGGACGGGACCCCCACTTTCCTCTTGGTCGTGTTCCTCATGGCCGGCCGATCGTCATCACGATCGGCGCCCCCGCCTGGAGCATGCCATGGACAACCGGCCGGTCGGTGCCCAACAGTCGGATCAACGCCACAAGTTGGGCGACGGCCGGGTGTGGCGCGCGAGCCCGCGGAGCGCCGGAGCGGCGGAGCGGCGGGGCGGCGGTCGGGAGGCCGTCGGGAGGTCAGAAGATCGAGCAGCCGGAGAGGGTGGTCAGGGCGTCCAGGGCGGTGACCGCGGCCACCGAGTTGCCGGCCTGGTCCAGCCGGGGGCCCCAGGCGCAGACCGCGGCCCGCCCGGGCAGTATGGCGAGGATGCCGCCGCCCACGCCGCTCTTGCCCGGCAGCCCGACCCGGAAGGCGAACTCGCCCGCCGCGTCGTAGGTGCCGCAGGTGAGCAGGACGGCGTTGACGCGCTTGGCCTCGCTGCGCGACATCAGCCGGGTGCCGTCGGTGCGCACCCCGTAGCGGGCCAGGAAGGAGCCGGCCAGGACCAGGTCCCGGCAGCTGGCGGACACCGCGCAGTGCGCGTAGTAGTGGTCGAGGACGGTCTCGACCGGGTTCTCCAGGTTGCCGTGGCTGGCGATGAAGTGGGCCAGGGCGGCGTTGCGGTGGCCGTGCTCGGCCTCGGACGCGGCCACGACCGGATCGGTGTCGAGCAGCGGGTTGCCGGACTCCCGGCGGAGGAACTCGCGGACCGTCCCGGCGGCGTCGCCCGTCATGGTCTGCAGGCGGTCGGTCACCACGAGCGCGCCGGCGTTGATGAACGGGTTGCGCGGGATGCCGTGCTCGCTCTCCAACTGCACCAGCGAGTTGAAGGGATTGCCGGACGGCTCCCGCCCCACCCCGCGCCAGACCGTGTCCCCGCCGTACGCCAGGGCCAGTGCCAGGGTGAACAGCTTCGAGACGCTCTGGACGGAGAACGGCTGCTCCCAGTCCCCGACCCCGTACAGCTCGCCGTCGACGGTGGCCACCGCCATGCCGAAGGCGTCCGGGTCGACCGTGGCGAGGGCCGGGATGTAGTCGGCGACATGCCCTTGGTCGCCGGTCGCCCGCGCGGCCGCCGCCGCGGCATCCAGCAGCAGCCGGTAGTCGAGGTTCTCTCCGGCGGGCATACCGTTCAACGCTGTTCCTCCATGGGCACGATCAGGACCACGACCTGGTCCGATACAGGATTATCCGTGCTCCGGCATGCGCGGATGAGCACCGAGGGCGAGGTCGGCGCCCGCGGGAGGGGCGGCCGGGGAGGCCTCGGGCGTCCGTCGATCCCCGGACCCGCCCAAAACACAACTCGGTCATTCTCTTAACTGGGTTCAGTTATGCTGCTCCGTGCGTACGTGCTGCGGGCGCACGGCCGGGCGGAACCGGTGGCAGGGAAGTGACGGGGAAAGGGGTGCGGCGATGGCGGGAGACCTCCGGCGCGCGGACGGCGAGCGGACGGCGGCCGGCCTCGACGGGGAGCTGGAAGGCGAACGGGCCCATGTCGAGGCCTGCCGGGCGGCACTGGCCCGGCAGGTCGAGGACGCGGACCACCAGGTCGTCGCCGCGGAGGACGTCTCCGGCGACGGTGCCGGCGCGGAGGCCCTCGGCCGCTACCTGCGGACCCGGGCCCGGCGGATGCGGGAACTGCCGCAGAGCCCGGCATTCTTCGGCCGGCTCGACTTCGACGACGCCCCGGAGACCGGCGACCACCGGCGCCAGCGCTACCACGTGGGCCGCCGCCGGATCTCGGCCGACCCGGCCGCGCCGCCGCTGGTGATCGACTGGCGGGCCCCCGTCTCCCGGGCGTTCTACCAGGCGAGCGCCGACCGGCCGCTCGGCCTCGCGAGGCGACGGCGCTTCGGCTGGGCGCCGTCGAGCCCCGGCGCGCCCGAGGACCTCACCGGCCTGGAGGACGAGTACCTGAGCCGCGCCGAGGCGCGGGGTGGGCGGCGAGGCGCCGGCGGCATCCTCACCGCCGAGATCGAACGCCCACGGACCGGGCCGATGCGTGACATCGTCGCCACCATCCAGCCCGAGCAGGACACGCTGGTGCGCGGCGGGCTGACCGAGTCGGTGTGCGTCCAGGGCGCGCCGGGCAGCGGCAAGACCGCCGTCGGCCTGCACCGCGCCGCCTACCTGCTCTACACCTTCCCCCAGCGGATCCAGCGCGGTGGCCTGCTGGTCGTCGGCCCGAACCCGACCTTCCTGCGCTACATCGCCGAAGTCCTGCCCGCGCTCGGCGAGATCGACATCGCCCAGTGCACCGTCGAGGACCTGGTGGCCACGCACCCCGTCCAGGCGGACGACGACGAGCGGGCCGCCGTGGTCAAGCAGGACGCCCGGATGGCGGCCGTGCTGCGCCGGGCGCTGTACGGGCGGGTCGGCGCGACCGGCTCCGAGGCGTTGGTCGTCCCGGACGGCTCCTACCGCTGGCGCGTCCCGGCGGACGAACTGGACCGGATGGTCGCCGAACTGCGCGAGCAGGACGCGCCGTACGCGATCGGCCGGGAAAACCTCCGCACCCGGGTGGTGGCCGCACTCCAGGACCGGGCCGAGCGGCGGTCCGGGATCAAGGGTGGAGCCTGGCGGACGAGGATCGGCCGCTGCCGGCCGGTGGCGGCCTTCCTCGACGCGGCGTGGCCCGCGCTGCGCCCGGAGGCGGTGCTGGCGGCCCTGCTCGGTGACCCCGCCGTCCTGGCCGAGGCCGCGGACGGCCTGCTCGCCCCGGCCGAGCAGGCGGCGATCCGCTGGCACCGGCCGCCGCGCTCGCCGAAGAGCGCACGCTGGTCCGGGCACGACCTGCTGCTGCTCGACGAGGTGGCCGGGCTGATCGAGCGGCCGGCCGGCTTCGGCCACGTGGTGGTCGACGAGGCGCAGGACCTCTCGCCGATGCAGTGCCGGGCGATCGCCCGCCGCAGTGCCTTCGGTTCGCTCACCGTCCTCGGCGACCTCGCGCAGGCGACCGCGCCGTGGTCGGCGCGCAGCTGGCCCGAGCAACTGGCCCACCTGGGCAAGCCGCAGGCGGCCGTGGTCCCGCTGACCACCGGTTTCCGGGTGCCGGCGGCCGTGCTGGCCCTGGCCAACCAACTGCTCGCCGCGCTGGACGTGGGAGTCCCGCCGGCCCGCTCGCTGCGCCAGGACGGCGAACTGACGGTACGTCAAGTCGGTGACCCGGGGCGGTCGGTGGTGGAGGCGGTGCGCGGCGCGCTGGAGCGGGAGGGGTCGATCGCGGTCATCGCCGCGGACGCGGAGGCCCCGGGGGCCGCCTCGGCACTGCGGGAGGCCGGGGTGGCGGCCGCGTCGGCGGCGGAGGTCGGCACCCCGGCGCGGGTCACGGTGCTACCGGCCTCGCTGGTCAAGGGACTTGAGTACGACCATGTGATCGTGCTGGAGCCCGCCGCCATCGTCGAGGCCGAACCGCGCGGCCTGCACCGCCTCTATGTGGTCGTGACCCGGGCGGTGTCCCGGCTGGACGTACTGCATGCCCGTCCGCTGCCGGCCGCCTGGTCCTGACGCCAGCCGGGCGGCCGGCCGCGGACGGGAGGGGTGGGCCGTCAGGGAGCGGAGGTGGGGGCCTGGACGGGCGGGCCGGTGAGCAGGGTGCCGGTGTCGGAGTAGGGCCAGCCGTTCGGGACGCAGCCGTGCAGGCCCTTGATCTGCTGCATCATCACCGGTGCCGGCGCGCCCGCGCCCGGGCAGTCGACGTGGCCGTTGCCGAGGATGTGGCCGACCTCGTGGTTGACGGCGAGCGCGTGGTAGAGCTCGGGCTTGCCGACGTAGAACTCCGACAGCTCCGTCCAGCGCTTGAGGTTGATGACGACCTGGTGGCCCACGCCGCAGTTCACCGTGCCGCCGGTGTCCAGGCCGTACTGGCCGCAGATCCGGTCGGTGGTCTCCGGGGTGGCCAGGTAGACGGTGAAGTCCACCGGGTCGGCGGGCATGCGCTGGAAGGAGGCGGTGCCACCGGCGGCCCAGCCGTACTGGACGTTCCCGAGGACCGCGTCGACCTCGGTGGCGAACTGCCCGGGGCTCTCGGCGATCCCGTTCTCCGCCCGCACCTTGTAGCGGTACAGGTGCTCGCCGGTGCCGAAGCGGGGTGAGTCGCCGGCGGCCGTGGTGAACTGCATCGGCTTCTGCCCCTCGCCCGGGGCCCACGGGTGCCACCACAGCAGGCCGGCGGTCACGGCGCCGGCCACCACCAGGGCGAGCGCGCCGTGCCAGAGCCGCAGGCGCCGGAATCCGGTGAACCTCTTCATCGGCTGCCCCCGGCTGCGAGGCGCGCCCTCGCTCCGGTGGTCGGGTCGGGTCCGGTGGACCCGCCGGGTATGGAGGTGTGGGGCGTCGGGGTGGGCATGGCGGTGAAGGGCTCCTGGGCGGGTCCGGTCGGGATCAGACGAGTCTAGGCGGAGTTCGGACGGGTTCAGGCAGGTTCGGACGGGGTTCGGTCGCGGAAAGGAAGGGCGTTATGGGGAGGAACGGGCGAAAGCGGACCACCGGTTCAGCCGGTCGGTGACGACCCGTCGGTCGCGCGGACCGATCGGTTCCCGGAACCACTCGAAGGTGCCACCCGTGCGGCGTGTCCCTCGGCGTCGGCGGCGCTTTCCGCTGTCGTGGTGCACGTTGATCACCGGCCGCGTCCGAGCGGGCCCGGCCGGGCTTCCCCACCCCACCCCACCTCACCGGAGGCACCACCATGTCCATCACCACCGTCCTCACCGTCGACGGCATGAGCTGCGGCCACTGCGAGAGGACGGTCAGCGCCGGGCTGGCCGCCCTCCCCGGCGTCACCGGGGTCAGCGCCGACGCGCCGACCGGCCGCGTCACCGTGGCGTCCGCGCAACCGCTCGACGACGCCGTGCTCCGTGGCGCGGTCGCCGGGGCCGGGTTCACCTTCGTCGGCCGGGGCTGACCCGCCCCCGGCAACCGGCCGAGGGGGAGGGGCGGCCCGGGGCCTGTCCGGCGGATCCGCCGGACAGGCCCCGGGCGCCCGGGCCGTCCACCGGCGTCAGCCCATGCTCTTCGCGCCGTCCAGGGCCTCGCGGATGATGTCGGCGTGGCCCGCGTGCTGGGCGCTCTCGGCGACGATGTGCATCAGCACCCGGCGGGCCGACCACTCGGTGTCGGCCTCGAACCAGGGGGCCTTCGGCAGCGGCTGGGTGGCGCCCAGATCGGGGAGGGTGGCGACCAGGTCGTCGGTGCGGCGGGCCACCTCGGCGTACTCGGCCAGGACGCCGGCCAGCGTCTCGCCGGGCAGCAGGCGGAACTCGTCCGCACGGCGGGCGAAGTCGGCCTCGGTGAAGCTGCTGAAATCGGGCATGGCGGACGGGCCTTCCACGATGAAGGCCACCCAGAACCGCTCGACCGCGCTCACGTGCTTGATCAGGCCGCCCAGGCACAGTGCGCTGGCGGTGGTCCGCAGGCCGGCCTGCTCGTCGGTGAGGTCGCGGGTGGTGAAGCGCAGGAAGTGCCGCTGCTTGGCCAGGGCCGCCAGCAGGTCGGCGCGCTCGCCGGTGGTGGTGCTGTTGTTCGGGGTCGCGGTGCTGGTCATGGTGGTGGCCTTCCGTTCGGTTCCTGCTCCTTCGGACAAGGTCCACGCTAAACGCGATAGCGGCCACTTTCTGGCCTGAATTCCGGGATGATCGGAGTCATGGCGAACACCAGCACCCGGACGCTGAGACTGCTCTCCCTGCTCCAGACCCACCGGTACTGGCCCGGCGAGGAACTGGCCGACCGGCTCGGGGTCTCGATCCGCACCCTGCGCCGCGACATCGACCGCCTGCGCGAACTCGGCTACCCCGTGGAGGCGCAGCGCGGCGTCGACGGCGGCTACCAGCTCGCCGCGGGCGCCGCCCTGCCCCCGCTGGTGATCGACGACGAGGAGGCGGTCGCCCTGGCCGTGGGCCTCCAGGCCGCGGCGGAGAGCCCGGTGGAGGGCATCGCCGAGGCCTCGGTGCGGGTGCTGGCCAAGGTGGTGCAGGTGATGCCCGCCCGGCTGCGGCACCGGGTCGAGGCGCTGCGCGCGGTGACCGTCCCCGTCGGCGGGGGCGCCACGGCCGGGCCGGGCGTCGATCCGGACCGGCTCACCGTGGTCGCGCTGGCCTGCCGGGACACCGAACGGCTGCGCTTCTCCTACACCGCCGCCGACGGCCGGCACGCCGAACGGCAGGTCGAACCGCACCGGCTGGTGTGCCTGCACCGCCGCTGGTACCTGGTCGCCTACGACCTCGACCGGCAGGACTGGCGCACCTTCCGGCTCGACCGGCTGAGCGCGCCGCAGGGCGGCGGCGTCCGGTTCGGGCCCCGTTCGCTGCCCGCCGCCGACGCCGCCGAGTTCGTCCGGGCCGGTCTCAACGGCGTACCGCGCCCGTACCGGGTGGCGGCGCTGGTGGACGCCCCGGCCGCGACCGTCCGCGCACGGGTCGGCCGGTGGGGCACCGTCGAGGAGGTCGACGCCGGGCGCTGCCACCTGGAGATGACCGCCGACTCCCTGGACTGGCCGGCCATGGCGCTCGGCTCGCTGGGCGCGGACTTCCGCGTCCTCGGCCCGCCCGAACTGCTCGACCTCGTCGAGGAGTGGGGCGCGCGGTTCACCCGGGCCGCGCGGGGCGGTGTGGGGGAGTAGGGCACCGGGGCAGGACGTCGGGCGGGCTCGTGCGGGCGGTGGCTGTGCGTGCGGTCGGGTGCTGCGCCCTGGAGCTGATCCTGACCGGGGACCCGGTCCCGGCCGCCCGTGCCGCCGAGATCGGACTGGTCAACGCCGTCGTCCCGGCCGGCGAACTGCTCGACGCGGCACGGGGCCTGGTCGACCGGATCATCCGACACGCGCCGACCGCGGTGTCCGCCTGCCTGCGGGCCGTCACCCGTGGCATCAACCTGCCGATCGACGAGGGCCTCGCCGTCGAGGCGGCCTGCTTCGCGGCCACCGTGCCGACGGACGGGGTGCGGGAGGGGCTCCGGCGCTTCCTCGACCGCCCGGCGGCCGGCTGAGCCCGGTTCGTGCCCCTGGTCCCGGTGGTTCCGGGCTGGGCTCGGCGTTCTTCGGCCAGGACGACGACAACGCGGACGGCCGGGCCATCCGATCGGATGACCCGGCCGTCGCGGCGGTTTCTAGGGCTCGGTGCTTGCCGGGGGCGGGTGCGCTCACCAGGAGACCGGGTAGCGGACGGGATGCCCGCCGATCCGGCCGGGGATCGGCGGCTATAGGTGGGATGTTTCGTCTGTTGGGCAACCGTTGGACACTCCGCGGACGGACGGACGGACGGACGGACGGACGGACGGGCGGACGGATGGACGGATGGACGGATGGACGGGCGGACGGGCGGATGGCTGGGGTGGGGCGGTCAGAGCACCGGGGGCTGTATGAGCGTCGCCGGGAGGTAGCCGGAGGAGAGGCGGAGCTGCCAGCCGTGCGCCTGGACGGCGAGTGCGGCCAGGGCGATCGGGAGGACCGGGAGCAGGCTGCGCGGGGCCGCGTCCGGAGCGCTGCTCTCGCGGTGCTGGCCGAGGCGGGCGGCGAGGGCCCGCTCGAAGGTGCTCCGGTCGTCGTCGAGCAGGATGCGCAGCAGCTGCTGGTCCGGCGTGAGCGGACCGGCGGCGTCCAGCGCCCGGGCGGCCGTGGCGCGCTCCTCGGCGTCCGGCTTGCGCAGGGGCACGGGGCCGGGGGCGACCCAGGGTGAGACGGCGGTCGGCACGACGTGGAGGTAGGAGCAGAGCGCGTCCAGCTCGGCGAGGCTCGCCGGATCGGAGGTCGAGTCCAGGTCCGAGTGGGGCAGGCCCTTGCGGACCGAGGGCCCGTAGTCGTCCTTCAGCAGCGGGCCGAGCATGCGGTGGCGCTCCTGGATCAGGCCGCTGATCACGCACATCGCGAAGGCGTCGACCCAGGTGGCGGCCGTGGGGGCGAAGTCGATGGTGTCGCCGAAGCTGGTCTCTTCGCTGGTCAGCGTCTCGCCGATGAACGGGAAGGGGACCTCGAAGTCGCCGCGGGGGAAGCAGCCGAGGGACAGCACACCGAGGGAGCACTCGGCCGCGGTCTCCAGGATGACTCGGGCGGGGTAGCCGCTGAGCGGCCGGCCCTCCAGGGTGAGCGCGCCGATGTGGTCGAGGAGCTCCTCGCCCATCGTCCGGATCTCCTGGATGGCCAGGCGGCCGTAGTGGATCCGGTACCAGCTGGTGAGGGCCCGGTCCTCGATGCCCTTCAGGGCCTGGGTGATCCGCTGGGGTGCGACCTGGTGGCGCGTGACCTCGACGTCCACGATCCGATGCCGCCTTTCCTTGATCGTCTGTTGACGGAACGGCACGCTAGCACCGGCCACCGACAGTCGATCACCCGTACGGACGAGGGGCGGCGGCCCGGCCGCCGCCCCTCGTCCGGGCAGGTCAGAACGCCGAGTTGGCGCACCAGTGCGCGAGCAGTTCCTCGTCCCCGCGCACGTCGAGGCGGGCGGAGGCCAGGTCGAGGCGGCCGTACAGGAGCAGCAGCAGATCGGCGGCGCTCGCGCGGACGGTCACGTCGGCCTCCGGGCCCGGGCCGTCCGCGTCGAGCCCGAAGCGGTCGAGCCCGAAGCCGTCGGGCCGCAGGCGGATCAGCCAGTCACCGTCCGCGGAGGTGGCGCTGCCGTCGGTGCGGGTGAAGCGGATGGTGCGGTCCGCGCCGCGCAGCTCGGCGATCCCCGGGGCGAAGAAAGCGGCGAAGGGCAGGTTGGTGAGGAATTCGGACACCCCGTCGGCGGCCAGCTCCGGGTCGAGTACCGGGGTGCGCCCGAGGGCGAGTTCCGCGTCGGCGCGGTGCACCAGGGTCTCGAACAGCATCCGCCGTACCCAGAAGCGGGCGTGCTGGTCGGCGCCCCAGGCCCACATCGGGGCGTCGAGGTCGGTTTCCGCGAACGTGGCGCCGGCCTCGGCCGCGGCCTCCGCCAGCCAGGCGGGGTAGCCGTCCGGCCCGGTGGGCAGCCGCAGGTCGACCTCGCGGCTGCGGGGCGGCTGCTGGATCCGCTGTCGGAGCAGGACGGTGAACCAGCGCTGCACGCTGCCGGTGTGGCGGGTGAGGTCGGTCAGTGTCCAGCCGGGGCAGGTGGGCACCGGGGTGGCCGGGTCGGCGTCCTGGAGGGCGGCGACGAGCCGGGCGGTCTCCGCGGCGACGGCGGCGCCGTGGTCGATGGTGGTCATGAGGATGCTCGCTCGGTGTCGGGGTGGCGGGGAGGGGAGAAACGATCGGACGAGGGGGAGCGGTCAGGCGAGGGGCTTGTCGACGACGGCCTTGGCGTGGCTGAAGGTGTCGAGGGAGTACTCGCCGTGGTAGCGGCCCATGCCGCTCTCGCCGACGCCGCCGAACGGCAGCTCGGGCATGGCGAGGTGGGAGACCGGCAGTCCGAAGGAGAGCGCGCCGGAGGAGGTCTCCTCGGTCAGCCGCTGCTTGGTGTGCGCGGACTCGGTGAAGGCGTAGAGGGCGAGCGGCTTGTCGCGCTCGTTGATGAAGGCGATCGCCGCGTCGAGGTCGGGCACGGAGACGACGGGGAGGATCGGGCCGAAGATCTCCGCCCGCATCACGGGGGCCTCGGGGGAGACGTCGGCGAGGACGGTCGGGGCGAGGTAGCGGTCGGCGCGGTCGTGGGTGCCGCCGGTGACGGTCCGACCGTCGCCGAGCAGCGCGGTGAGCCGGTCGAAGTGGCGCTCGTTGACGATCCGGCCGTACTCGCCGCCGGTCGCCGGGTCGTCGCCGTACAGCTCCCGGACGGCGTCGGCGAGGTGTGCCTCCAGCGCGGGCGCGCTCTCGCCGATGGCGAGGACGTAGTCGGGGGCGACGCAGGTCTGGCCGGCGTTGAGGAACTTGCCCCGGGCGATCCGCCGGGCGGTGACCGCGAGGTCGACGCCGGGTTCGACCACCACCGGGCTCTTGCCGCCGAGTTCCAGGGTGACCGGGGTGAGGTGCCGGGCGGCGGCTGCCATGACGATCCGGCCGACGGCGCCGTTGCCGGTGTAGAAGATGTGGTCGAAGCGCTGCTCCAGCAGCGCGGTGGTCTCCGGGACGGCGCCTTCGACGACCGCGACGGCCGCCGGGTCGAGGTAGCGCGGGAGCAGTCGGGCGAGCGCGGCGGAGGTCGCGGGGGCGAGCTCGCTGGGCTTGAGGACGGCCGCGTTCCCGGCGGCCAGTGCGCCGACCAGCGGGGACAGGGCGAGCTGGAGCGGGTAGTTCCAGGGTGCGATGATCAGGACCACGCCGAGCGGGTCGCGCACCACGCGGGCCGCGGCGGGCTGGAAGAACTCGGGCACGGCGGCGGGCTTCGGCTGCAGCCACTGCTCCAGGTGGGTGACGGTGTGGTCGAGCTCGTTGAGCGTGAAGCCGATCTCGGTGCGGTAGGCCTCGGCGGTGCTCTTGCCGAGGTCCTCGTGCAGGGCCTGGAGGAACGCCGCGGACTGCTCGGTGAGCAGCGAGCGCAGTGCTGCCAGCTGGGCCTGGCGCCAGGCGAGCGGCTTGGTCCGGCCGGTGTCGAAGGCGGCGCGCAGGCGGGTGACCGTGGCGGCGGCGGTCTCCGGGGTGGCTTCGGAAGCGGCTTCCGGGGTGGCGGCGGGGGTGTGGTTCATGAGGGTCTCGCGGTCCTTCCAGCTGCCTTGAGGTCGTCGATGGTTTATGACCTCAAGCATTCTTGGACGGTAAACCTCAATGGTTGAGGGTGTCAAGCAATGTGCCTATGCTCGAACCGTGCACCAGAACCCCCACCCGGACCCACCGGCCACGCCGGGCGAGCTGATGGATCAGCTCGCCCGGGTGGCCGCGGCCTACTACCGCCACTTCGCCTCCGCCGCGGCCGGGCACGGGCTGACCCTGATGCAGGGCAAGACCCTCAGCCTGCTCACCCGGCCGCGCTCCATGCGCGCCCTCGCCGGTCTGCTGTCCTGTGACGCCTCCAACGTCACCGGCATCGTCGACCGGCTGGAGGGCCGCGACCTGGTCCGCCGCGAGCCCGACCCCGCCGACCGCCGGGTCAAGAGCATCGCCCTGACCGACCGGGGCGAGCAGACCGTCCGGCTGATCCGGGCCGACCTGATGTCCGGCCTGACCGCGCTGGAACAGCTCTCCGGCCAGGACCGGGCCGCCCTGGGCGCGCTGCTGGACCGGGCGTTCCCCGAGACGGCGACCCCGCCGGCCTGAGGCCGGGCCGCCGATCCGAGGCGGGGCCGGAGCCCGGTCAGAGCTTCTCGGCCTCGTGGACCTGGTGGAGGTGGACGAGGACGTCGTGGGCCCGTCCGAGGGCGACGGAGGGCAGCGGGTCCTTCGTGAACGTGGACCCGGCCTCGTAGACGGGGCGGGCGGTGTCCAGCCAGTCGCGGACCACGCGCGGGGCGGTGCGCAGGTCGACGTAGTAGTCCTGGCGGCGGACCTGGTCCAGGGTGTACTCGTTCATGCCGGGCGTGGCCGCGGGCACGGTGTTCTTCTCCCAGTCGGTGCCGAGGGCGGCGCCCATGGTGAGGAAGGAGCCCCGGTCGAAGGTGAACCCGATGTTCAGGTACTCCGGGCCGAAGGTGTCGCGCAGGATCGAGCCCTGCGTCTTGGGGTACATCTCGGGATCGCTGGCCAGGTAGCCGACGTGCCCGTTGTGGGCCGAGAGCAGCATCCGGTCGCCGGTGTGGCGCTGCCACCACGCGGTGTTGTCGGCCATGGCCTGGTCGCGGATGACCTCCGCGGCGTTCACCGAGGCCGGGTCGGTGAGTTCGAAGGTGGCGAAGGCGAAGGTCTGGGCGATGATGCGGGCGTGCTGCACGGCCCAGTCGTACTCCTCGCCGCCGTTGCCCCTGGCGGCGGTGACCAGGTCCAGGGCCTGCTGCGCCTTGGCGGCGTTCTCCTTCCGCTCGGCCACCGGCCGCTTCAGGTAGCCGACGGTGTCGTCGAGCGGGCGCAGGCCCGCGTACAGCCCGTCCACGCGCGCCAGGGCCGCGGGGTCGGCCTTGCGCAGGTAGGCGTCGACCCGGGCGAAGACCTCCTCGCCGAGCTTGGGGGCGCCGACGTCGTCGCCCATGAAGTGGACCGGGCGCTCCGGGTGCTGGCGGTTGTACTCGCGCATCCAGCTGATCAGGTCCACGAACTCCTGGCGCTCCCAAGGTGATTGGCCCAGCTCGTCCTTGACGATCTGCCGGGCGTCGCCCTTGCCGTCCTGGAGGAACTTGTCGATCTTCAGGCCCGCCGACCAGCTCATCTCCAGGGCGAAGGTGGTGAAGCCCTTCTCCTGGACCAGGTAGCGGAAGACCCGCTGCTTCATGGTGAAGAACTCGTGCGAGCCGTGCGTGGCCTCGCCGAGGCCCACCACCTTGGCGTCCCCGACCATCGCGCCGAGCGCCCGCAGGTCGCTGGTGCTGCCGCCGGGCTCGGTCGACCGCAGCGGGTGCGCGGACCGCTCCAACGCGCGGACCACCGTGCTCCGTTGGCCGTCCGCCGCAGGGGCGGCGGAGGCCACCGGGGCCAGCAGGGCGGTGCCGGCGGCTGCCACCGTCACCGCGATCAGTCCGCGTCGGCCGACCGTTCGCTTGTTCGCCGTGGTCACGATCTCTCCTCAGTTTCCTTGTCCCGAAAGCTCGGTGAGAAGATCATCGTTCGCGGCGGGGGTGCGGCGCGCTGGGGCCGACCGCCGGGTTCCTCGGGGGGATAACCCCCGACCTGCGTCGATGCGGGCTCCGCCGGGTGGGGCGGACAGGACACTGAGGGGGCCTCTGGCCAGGCTCCTATAAGGTCATGCTCCGCCCGGCCGGGGCCTTGGGAACGGGCCCCGGCAGCCGGACGGAACAACCGGAGGACAGCCCAGCAGGGCGTCAGTCAGTGGCAGAGCCACGACCACCGGAGACCCGGTTACCACTATCAGTGTCAGTGGCGTCCGTTAGGGTGCGGACCGGCGGCCCGGCCACGCGGGCCGGCGCGAGGTGAGGGGGCGTCATGACGGGCGGTACCGAAGGGGCGGGGGGCGAGGAAGGCATCCGGTGGCTCGCGGACGCCGGGTGCTCCGTCGACGGCGTCCTGTTCGCCCGGGGGATACCGCCGCAGGAGCTCGCCCGCCGGATGGGCGCCGATCCGGCCGCCGCGGCCGGGCCGCTCAGCGGCACCGAGGTGTGGGACCTCGACATCGAGGTGTTCCGCCCGAGCGACGACGGCGACGGCGTGATCCGGGTCGGCGAGTCCGGTGACTGGTCCTTCGCGGTCGAGTACGGCGACTCCACCGGCGGCGAACGGCTCACCGAGATAGCGCGCGACGGGGTCGAGGTGGTCCACTTCCGCCCGATGCCGGACCACCCGCCGGCACTGCTCGACTACGCCCGCGACGGCGCGGTGCTGTGCGGGTTCGGCCTCGCCGAGGAGCGCTGGCGCTGGGGCCGGGAGCCCGACCTGCTGGTCCCCGAGCTGGTCGCCGCGGGCGTCCTGGAGCCCGACGGGATCACCCGCGGCCCCGGGGGCGAGCCGCCCGCGGCCGTCCGCCGCCGCACCCTCGGCGTGGTCGGGCGGCGGTTCGGGCTGAGCCTGCCCCGGGCCGTCCTCGGCGAGCTGCGGCTGCCGGCGTACGCGGTGCGGGGCAGGCCGGGGATGGAGCCGCAGGGTAGTTGAGCCCTGCCGTCCCCGGGCCCGCCCCGGGCCGTCCCCGGGCTGCGTGCCGGACGTCCCGGACGCGTGATCAGCCGGAGCGTGGCCCGGTCCGGCCGGCCCGGGCCTCCAGGTAGCGCCGCTCGGCGAGGCTGGCGGTGGCCTTCGCGGCGCGCCGGTAGTGCTCGTGGGCGCCGGCCGGGTCGCCGGCCTTCTCCAGCAGGTGCGCCCGGACGGACAGCAGCCGGTGGTGCCCGGCCATCCGCCCGTCACCGTCCAGGGCGGACAGCAGGGCCAGTCCGGCCGCCGGGCCGTCGGTCTCGGCGAGCGCGATCGCCCGGTTGAGGGTGACCATCGGGTTGGGCGCGATCCGTTCCAGGATCAGGTAGAGGGCGTGCACCTGGGGCCAGTTGGTCTCCTCGGCGGTGGCCGCGTCGGCGTGCGTGGCCGCGATGGCGGCCTGCAACTGGTAGGGCCCCAGGGTCGGCCCGGCCAGCGCCGCCTCGACCAGTGCGACGCCCTCGTCGATCAGCGCCCGGTCCCAGGCCTTGCGGTCCTGCTCGTCCAGCGGCACCAGGTCGCCGGCCGGGGTGGTGCGCGCCTCCCGGCGCGCGTGGGTCAGCAGCATCAGTGCGAGCAGCCCGGTGACCTCGTCGTCCCCGGGCAGCTGCGCGTGCACCGTCCTGGTCAACCGGATCGCCTCGTGCGCGAGGTCGGGGCGGTGCAACTCCGGTCCGGAGGTGGCGGTGTAGCCCTCGTTGAAGATCAGGTAGAGCACGTGCAGCACGACCCGCAGCCGTTCCTCGCGCTCCGCGCCGTCCGGCAGGGCGAACGAGCTGCCGGCGGCCCTGATGCGCTGCTTGGCCCGGCTGATCCTGGCCGCCATGGTGGCCTCCGGCACCAGGAACGCGCGGGCGATCTCGGCGGTGGTCAGACCGCCGACCGCCCGCAGCGTCAGGGCGGTCCGGGAGGCCGCGGTGAGCGTCGGATGGCAGCACAGGAACAGCAGGACGAGCGTGTCGTCGGTGTCCGGCACCTCCGGCGGCACCACCTCGGTGGCCGTCGCCGACTCCCGTTCGCGGCGCGCGCGGTCGCGGCGCAGCTGGTCGATGAGCCGCCGGGCGGCGACGGTCACCAGCCAGCCGTGCGGATTGTCGGGCATGCCCTCGGACGGCCACTGCACGGTGGCGGCGAGGACGGCCTCCTGGACGGCGTCCTCGCACCCTTCGAACCGGCCGTACCGGCGAACCAAGGTGCCGAGGACCTGTGGCGTGAGCGCACGCAGCAGGTCCTCGAAGTCCGGTGCTGTCATGCCTCCAAGTGTCCGTCGGCGAACATCACCTGCCGCACCTCGACCCCCAGGCCCTCGATCGCGGTGTCCGGGATCAGCGCCGCCAGCGCGATCGCCCGCTCCTTGTCCTCGCAGTCGATCAGGTAGAAGCCGCCCAGGTACTCCTTGGCCTCCAGGAACGGGCCGTCGGTCACCACCGGCTGGCCGTTGCGCACGGTCACCACGGCGGCCTGGGCCGGATCGGCCAGTGCCTGGGTGGTGATCAGCTCTCCGGACGCCTTCAGCGCCTCGATGAACTCGCCGTGGCCGTGGCCGATCGCCGCCTTCTCCTCGTCGGTCAGCGCGTCCATCACGGCCGGGTTGATGTGCAGGCTGATCAGGAACTTCATCTCGTGCTCCTCGTGTTCCTCGTGGTTCGCGGGCCCGGCTGGGCTCCTCGACCGGTGGTCGGAGCCGTCGCCGCGGTCTTGACGTCCTCCGCCGGACGTTCGGAGGAATCTTCGCGGCCGGATCGCCACCTCGCACCTCGCACATCTCCGCATGGCCCGCATCGGGAGGGCCGGGGGCCGGGAATCGTCCCGCCGTCACCCGGGAGTGTGATGGTCACGTCACCTCGGGCGCCGCTACTGTGGCCCGGTGGCGGAGCGTCACATGGAGCGGGTGGGCCGTCCCGGCCGGTCCCGTCGGGAAGGGCAGTCATGAAAAGCACTCGTCGTGTGTTCGGAGCGGTGCTCGCCGCCGCCGCCCTGGCCGCCTGCGCCCCGTCGACGTCGCCCGCTGCGGCCTCGATCGCCGCGCCGGCCGCCTCGGGGTCCGAGGGAGCCAGGGGAGCCGCGCCGGCCGCGGTGGCGAGCGGGAAGGCGGCCTGGACCGGCCAGTTCCGCGGTTACGGGACGGACCAGTGGAAGCACGCCTGGGGCGCGGTCGACCAGGGGACGTGGGGCGGTTCGGACCTGAGCGCGGTCGACGACGCGGCCGCTCCCGGGGGCGGCTCGGCGCTCCAGGTCACCTACGGTGCCGGGTCCTCCTCCAACCAGTGCACCGACTGCCCGAACCCGGGCGGCGGCCAGTTCTACACGGATCTGACCACCCTGGGCCTGTCCGCCCTGGCCCAGGGCGAGACGCTGGACCTGAAGTACTCCCTCAAGTTCCCGGCCGGCCGGGACTGGGGCAAGGCGGGGAAACTGCCCGGGCTGTACGGCGGCAAGATCGGCGAGGAGTCGGGCGGCAACCACGGCGCGGGCTGGTCGACGCGCTACATGTGGCGCGGCGCCAAGGGCGTGCCGGACAACGGCGAGGTCTACCTCTACACCCCGACCAACTCCGGCCCGACCGGCTACGGGGTGGACGAGGGGCTCGGTGACTGGCGGTTCCAGGCCGACGGCGCGTGGCACAGCGTCGAGCAGCTGGTCGACCGCGGCACCGGGGACGTCACCGTCTGGTACGACGGCCGCCAGGTCTACGCGGCGCGCGGGGTGGCCTCGGGCATCGGCAGGATCCCCTTCGGCGGCGTGTTCTTCTCCACCTTCTACGGTGGCCACGACACCAGCTGGGGCCCGGCGAGCACCCAGCGCGCCTACTTCGCGGACTTCTCGCTGTCCTCCGGCGTCCAGCACTGACCGTCAGCCGACGGTCACCGTCACGGTGAAGGCCCGCTGCCCGGGCGGGCAGGCCAGCGCCTCGCCGCAGGTGGTGCGGTGGGCGGAGAGACGGGCGGTGCCGGGGGCGGTGGCGAGGAAACCGGCGGTGACCCGGCCGCAGCCGCCGCCCGGCCGGCAGGAGGGGGCGGGGGTGGTCGCGGTGGCGGTCGGACGCAGCGTCCGCGGGCTGTCGCCGGCGGCCGGGGACCAGTAGGTGCTGTGCAGCTCCACCCGGATGACGGTGCCGGGTGCCACCGGCACGGTCGTGCCGTCGGCGTGCTCGTCGAGCACCAGGGTGGGCGGGCCCGGTGTGGCGGGGCCGGTGTTCGACGAGCAGCCGGCCGCCAGGGCGAGCAGGGCGGCCGCCGCGAGCGTTCGCACGGTCACGGCTCTCCTCCTTCGCGGGGTGCGAGGCGCGGGGCGCAGTGCCACCGGGCGCAGTGTCACCGGGGCGGGCCGTGGTGGCCCGCCCCGGCGGCGTCAGGGGCGTGGACGGGCGGTGGTCAGGAGACGGTCACGTCGTCGTAGTAGGTGTAGGTCGGGTCGCCCGGGTAGTTGTCGTCCACGTTGGTGAGGGTGAGCGTGTAGCTGTGGCCCGGGGTGACGGTGCCGGAGGCGGACTTCCAGCCGAGGCCGCTGGTGCAGGTCTTGGCGAGCACCGTGGTCGTGGTGTTGGTGGTGTTGTCCTTGAGGGTGGCGGTCGCCCAGTCGTAGGTGACGGTGTCCGGGCAGGTGACGTCGTACCAGAAGGCGACCTTGCTGCTGCCGGCCGGGGCGGTGAAGGTCTGGCCGGCCGTGGACGTGGTGGTGGGGCCGGTGGAGCCGAGCATCGCGCCGTAGCCGCCGGTGTGCTTGGCGGCGCTGGCGGCGGCGGCGCTGCCGGTGGAGGTCCAGCCGCTCAGGGTGCCGGTCTCGAAGCCGCCGTTGGTGAGGCCGCCGCCGCCCGCGGAGGTGACGGTCCAGCCGAAGGCGGCGGAGCCGGAGGCGCCGGTGGCGTCCTTGGCGGTGACCGTGACGCTCGCCGTGCCGGCGGTGGTCGGGGTGCCGCTGATCAGGCCGGAGGCGGAGATGGACAGGCCGGCCGGCAGGCCGCTCGCCGTGTAGGTGAGGGTCTGGCCGGAGGCGCTGTCGGTCGCCGCGATCTGGAGGCTGACGGCCTTGCCGGTGGTGCCGGCCTGGGCGCCAGGGTTGGTGACGGTGACGGTGTTGCCGGTCGTGCCGCCGACGATCGGGTGGGACATCTCGCAGCCGCCCGCACCGCTGTTGAAGTCGTTCGCCCAGGTCGACTGCATGGCGAAGCTGCCGGTGGTGAAACCGACGTTCGCCGACGCGCCCTGGCCGCTGCTGACCCAGGCGCACTTGTCGCCGTTCTCGGCGCCGCTGCTGTCGGTCCAGCCGCCGGCCGGGTTCTGGTCGGTGATGGTCTCGGCGTACTCGTGGCCCTCGACAATGGTGACGCCGTCCAGGGTGCCGGCCGTCCCCGCGTTGACGAAGCCCTGGCCGCAGCCGGAGCCCGCGTCGGTCACGTACGGCAGGTTGGTGAAGGCCAGTTCGCCGTACGGGGAGGAGACGGCGCCGCCGGTGAGCGTGGTGTCGCCGGTGTAGTCGTGCCAGGCGCAGAAGTTGCCGGACGCGGTGTTGAAGCCGTCGGGGGTGGTGCCGGTGGGGGAGACGACGACGTACTGGTCGTTCCGGTTGGCCGCGGCGGTGGTGTTGCCGAAGTGGCCGGACGCCTTGACCGCCTCGGCGCCGATCTGGTTGCCGGTCGCGGCGGCGGGCGCCGCGGCGGAGGTGTCCACCCAGACGCCGGCGAGCGCGCCGCCGGTGGGGTAGGCGACGTGCGCGGAGCTGCCCGGGCAGGTCTGGGAGCCGGTGGTGACGCCCTCGCAGTACTGCGTCATGACGCCGGACCAGAGTTCGCTGCCTGCGCCGATGCCCTTGAACAGCTGCTGGAGGCGCGGGGCCATGCCCTTGGCGTCGCCGCTGAGCGTGGTGTTGCCGTTGGCGTCGGTGCCGGAGCTGCCCCACTGGGAGCCCCAGAACACCAGGTAGACGTGCTCCGGTCCGGTGGTCACGCCGATGCTCGGACTGCCCGCCCCGCCACCGTAGTTGAGGTTGTTGGCGGAGGTGGCGTTCGGTGCGGCCTGCTGGCCGCGGAGCGGGACGGCGCCGTGCCGGTACGGGTGGTTCGCCGACGCCGTGGGGTGCGCGGCGTCGTCTGGCTGCGCCTGGGCGGGTGCCGCGGTGAAGCCGGCCGCCGCGAGGGCGAGCGCGGCGACGCCGGTGAGCGCCGCCCGTCCGGCGTGACGGAACGTGGGGGTTCGGCCCATGTGAGGGTTGCCTCTCTCATGCCGACCGCCCGGGCACCGGTGGGTGACGGGTGGTCGCGAAGGACAGGGAGAGGCCGGAGGCGGTGGAAATGCCTGGATGACCCGCCGCACAACGGATCACCGGGCGGAAACAGGCCCGCCTCGGCCGCCGAGAAGCAAAGCAGCCGCCGGAGAACTGGGTCAACGAGCCTGACGGTAAAGTGAGTTGCCTTGATTCCCGCGTAATGGAAAAGCCCCCAGATGGAGGGGGCGGCGGTTCGGATTCTCCGAGCCCGCACACTGTATGCGGGTTTCCGTTAACCGTATGAACGGCCTTGGCCAAAAACGGATTTGATGGTGAGAAACAGGTAAGACGTTAGTCGCCGGGCAGGCACGCGCGCAAGCGCGAGCCTCCGACGTGTGGAGACCGCCTCCCTTGTATGTGGGGGGCGGTCTCCAACATCACCAGGGGGGGCTGGCGAAACGTCGGTGTTGATTGATGAAGCCGGTTCAGGCCATGAGCGCGGCGTTGCGCAGCCGGGCGGCGGACCGGGCCAGGAAGAACGCCGCGAGCAGGGCGGGGCAGAAGCCCACCGCGCAGGCGGCGAGGACGGCTGCCACGGTCAGGCCGACCGGGGACACGACGGCGGCGGCGATGCCGGCCAGCGGAGTGACCAGGACGGGGGAGAGCAGCAGCAGGGCCGCCAGCCGCTTCTCCCGGCGGCTCCACTGCGTGGACCGCCAGACCCTGCTCGCGGCGATGACGGCGGCGGCCAGCGCGAGCGGGGGCCCGACGACCGGGACGAACGACAGCGGAACCGGCAGCACCGCGAAGACCAGGGTGCGGACGGTGCGGCCGCGGCTCTCCGGCTCCGGTCGGGCGCCGCCCTCCTCGTCGAGCGCGGCGTCGGCGATCTGCCGGGGGCTGCCCAGCTGCTCCAGGACCCGCCGGACGGCGGCCTCGTCGGCGGGGTCGCACTCGGCGAGCGAGACCTCGACGTGCTCGCGCAGGTCCGCGAGCAGTTCGCGGCGGCGCTCCTCGGGCAGCGGGGCGGTGTACCGGGCGACCGCGTCCAGGTGGGCGCGGACCAGGGGGTGCTCGATGGGGTTGTTCACGGGTTCTCTCCCGGGGCCAGGACGTGGTCGACGGTTTCGCGGAAGGCGGGCCACAGCGTGGTGAACTCCTCCAGTGCGCTGCGGCCGGTGTCGGTGAGGGTGTAGTACCGGCGGGACGGGCCGCTGGCCGAGTCGCGCAGGAAGGTGTCGGCGAGGCCGGCCCGGCGCAGCCGGGACAGCAGGGGGTAGATGGTGCCCTGGCTGGTCGCCAGCATCGGGAACCGGCCGAGCTCCTGCAGCAGCTCCACCCCGTACCGGGGGCCGTCCCGCAGCAGCGCCAGGACGCAGTACTCCAGTACGCCCTTGCGCAGTTGCGTCGCCACCGGTCCGTCGGCCGTACCGGCGTCGCCGTCGTGGTGTGTGATGCCAGGTACCATGCGATGCAAGATAGCATGCGACGCCAGGTAGTGGGCGATCCGGACGCTGCTCGCCGCCGAGGGCCGCGGGAGCGGGGGTCACCTCACCCGGACGGCGGGTGGCAGCCGGACCGGCGCACGCCCCTCCACCGGGCCTTCCGACGGGCGCGACCGCCCCACCGCCCCTAGGGTCTGTGGTGCGTTGACCGTGCCGAGCGCCGGGGCGCACGCCGCCCCGCCGTCCGCCGGGGCGCGCCCGGTAACCCGAGAGGTGGACCGCTCCATGCACACCGTCGTCCGCGGCGCCGGCGCTTTCGGCCTGGCCGCGCTGCTGCTCGCCTCCGCCGCCGGCTGCCAGGGCGACGCCCGCTCCGCCGTCGAGCCCGCGCCGACCTCCCCGGCCTCCCCGGCCGGTTCGCCCGCCGCGTCCGCGACCGGACTCGCGGCCCAGCGGCTCGACTGGCAGGCCTGCCCGGCCCCCAGCCCCGCGCAGGGCAGCGGCACCGCGCCCGCCGGTGACTGGCAGTGCGCCACCCTCAAGGCGCCGCTCGACCACGGCAAGCCGGACGGCCCGACCATCGACCTGGCCATGATCCGGAGCCGGGCGAAGGACGAGAAGCACCGGATCGGCTCGCTGCTGTTCAACTTCGGCGGCCCCGGTGCCTCCGGCGTCGCCACGTTGCCCGCCCTCGCCGCCGACTACGCCTCCCTCAACGCCCGTTACGACCTGGTGAGCTTCGACCCCCGTGGGGTCGGTGCCAGCGTCGGGGTGAGCTGCCTGGACGACAAGGCGATGGACACCACCCTGGAAATCGACAACACCCCCGGGACCCCCGACGCGGTGAAGGCGCTGG
The DNA here is from genome assembly GCF_040685715.1 of Kitasatospora sp. NPDC088264. Classification (NCBI taxonomy): domain Bacteria; kingdom Bacillati; phylum Actinomycetota; class Actinomycetes; order Kitasatosporales; family Streptomycetaceae; genus Kitasatospora; species Kitasatospora sp. NPDC088264. The sequence continues at coordinate 44,481 of NZ_JBFBIR010000030.1, read as the reverse complement.
ACGCCAGCAACGCGCAGTTCACCGCCGCCTGCGAGCACAACTCCGGTCCGGTGCTGCCCTACGTGGACACCGAGAGCGCCGCCCGCGACCTCGACCTGATGCGGCAGGTGCTCGGCGACCAGAAGCTCTTCTACTTCGGCATCAGCTACGGCACCCAGCTCGGCGGCGTCTACGCGCACCTGTTCCCGCAGGAGGTCGGCCGGATCGTCCTGGACTCAGTCGTCGACCCGACGAAGGACCCGCAGCAGGCCGCGCTCGGCCAGGCCCAGGGCTTCCAGCTCGCGTTCGACAACTTCATGAAGGCCTGCGCCGCCGAGGAGGCCGCCGCCTGCCCGACGGGTGCCGGCGGCGTCGAGGGCACGGCGGCGGTCACGGCGCTGCTGCAGAAGCTGGAGCAGTCCCCGCTGCCCACCACCAGCGGGCGGCAGCTCACCGAGACCCTGGCCGTCACCGGGATCGCCGCGGCCCTGTACAGCGAGGAGACCTGGCCCGTCCTGGCCGCCGGGCTCACCGAGGCGATGCAGCAGGGCACCGGCAACACACTGCTCCAGCTCTCCGACGCGATGTTCGGGCGCGACCCGCAGGGGCGCTACACCAACCTGAGCGCTGCCAACCGGGCGATCAACTGCGTGGACGCCCGGCAGCGCTACTCCGACCAGGACGTCGAACAGCAGCTGCCGCAGTTCCGCACCGCCTCCCCGGTGTTCGGTCCCTACTCCGCCTGGGGCCTGACGAGCTGCACCGGCTGGCCGGTGCCGGGCAAGGCCGACCACCCGGACGTCTCCGCCGCCGGCGCGGCCCCGATCCTGGTGGTCGGCACCACCGGCGACCCGGCCACCCCGGTCGAGGGCGCCCACGCGATGGCGCAGCAGCTCGGCCCGGGCGTCGGCGTCAACGTCACCCTCCAGGGCGAGGGCCACGGCGGCTACAACACCGGCGACCCGTGCCTGAAGCAGGCCGTGGACGCCTACCTGCTGGACGGCACCGTGCCGGCCGACGGGAAGACCTGCAGCTGAGAAGTGGCCCACCACGATGGTGATCGATTGGCCCTGGAAAGCGGTCCACTCGGCGCCTAGGCTTTTCACCGTGACCACCAAAGTCGATTTCTACTTCGATCCGATCTGCCCGTTCGCCTGGATCACCTCCCGGTGGATCCTGGAGGTCGAGCGCCACCGCGAGCTCGACCTCACGTTCCGGGTGATGAGCCTGTCCGTCCTCAACGAGGGCCGCACCGACCTGCCCGAGCGCTACCAGCGCCTGATGACCACCGGCTGGGGCCCCGTCCGGGTCTGCATCGCCGCCGCCGAACAGCACGGCGAGCACGTGCTGCGCGACCTGTACACCGAACTCGGCACCCGCCTGCACGACCAGGACCGGCCCGCCGACGACGCCGTCATCCGGGAGGCCCTGGTCGCGGCCGGACTGCCGGAGGAACTCGCCGCCGCGGCCGACAGCACGGCGTACGACCTCGCGCTGCGCAAGAGCCACCACGAGGGCATGGACCCGGTCGGCGAGGAGGTCGGCACGCCGACCATCCACGTCGACGGCGTCGCCTTCTTCGGCCCGGTGCTGAGCGCCATCCCGCGCGGCGAGGACGCCGTCCGGGTCTTCGAAGGGGTGCGGCTGCTGGCCGGCTACCCGAACTTCTTCGAGCTCAAGCGGACCCGGACCGGCTCGCTCGACTTCTCCTGACGGCGCCGCCGGCCCCCGCGCCGGGGCCGACCGGTTCGTCCTGAACCTCCCGTCCGGGCCCTTCTCCCCCCACCATGGAGAGGAGGGCCCGGCGGCGGAGAGGCGGTGAGCGTGGATGATCACCCGAATCCGGCTGCGCGCCGCCCGCCACCCCGCGACCCCGCCGCCCCCGGGCAGGGGCCCCGAGCGGCCCCGCACCCCCGGCGGCCCTCCGCCGCCCAAGCCGCCCGCGCCCGCGATGCGCCGCTGGCTGCTGCCCGTCGCCGTCCTGGTGACCCTGCTGCTGCTCATCCTGTTCTCGCGCTCCGGCTCGACCGGCGCCAGCTACGGCTACACCGACTTCCTCAACCGGGTCGGCGCCGGGCAGGTGAAGACCGTGGACATCACCGACACCGGCGGGGTCACCGGCACCCTCAAGGACGGCACGCACTTCACCAGCCAGATCCCGACCGCCCTGGACACCTCCCAGCTCAGCGGCGAGCTGGCCGGTCAGCACGTCGACGTCACCGCCAGCCGCAGCGGCGGCAGCTCGATCTGGTCCACGCTGCTGCTGTTCCTGCCGCTGCTGCTCTTCGGCGGGCTGTTCCTGTGGTCCGGCCGGATGGCCGCTCGCTCGCTCGGCGGCGGCCTGAGCGCCATCGGGCGCTCCCGCGCCAAGATCATCGAGGCCGAGCGGCCCGCCACCCGCTTCGCCGACGTCGCCGGGTACGAGGGCGTCAAGCAGGAGGTCAGCGAGGTGGTCGACTTCCTGCGCAGCCCCGAACGCTACGCCGCCGCCGGCGCCAAGGGACCGCGCGGGGTGATCATGGTCGGCCCGCCCGGCACCGGAAAGACCCTGCTCGCCCGGGCCGTCGCCGGAGAGGCCGAGGTGCCCTTCCTCTCCGTGACCGGCTCCGGCTTCGTCGAGATGTTCGTCGGCGTCGGCGCCTCCCGCGTCCGCGACCTCTTCGACGAGGCCCGCAAACGCGCGCCGTCCATCATCTTCATCGACGAGATCGACGCCGTCGGCGGGCGCCGCGCGGGCGGCACCCGGCTCGGCGGCAACGACGAGCGCGAACAGACCCTCAACCAGCTGCTCTCCGAGATGGACGGCTTCGACCCGACCACCGGCATCGTCGTCATCGCCGCCACCAACCGCCCGGACGCCCTCGACCCGGCCCTGCTGCGCCCCGGCCGGTTCGACCGCCAGGTCACCGTCCCGCTGCCCAACCAGGCGGAACGGGCCGCGATCCTCGCCGTCCACGTCCGCGGCAAGACCCTCGCCCCCGATGCCGACCTGAACCGCATCGCCCGCGGCACACCCGGCTTCTCCGGCGCCGACCTCGCCAACCTGGTCAACGAGGCCGCCATCAACGCCGTCCGCGCCGACCGCGCCACCCTCACCGCCGACGACCTCGACACCGCCCGCGACCGCGTCCTGCTCGGCCGCCGGGACTCCTCCAACGCGCTGCTGCCCGAGGAGCGCCACGCCGTCGCCGTCCACGAGTCCGGGCACGCCCTGACCGCCGCGCTGTGCGAACACGCCGACCCCGTCGCCAAGGTGACCATCCTCCCGGCCGGCGTCTCCCTCGGCGCGACCGAACAACTCCCCGAAGCGGAACGCCACCTGTACACCGAGGGCTACCTGATCGACCTGATCACCGTCCAGCTCGGCGGGCGGGCAGCCGAGCTGGTGGTCTTCGGCGAGGGCTCCACCGGCGCCGCCAACGACCTCGCCCACGCCACCGGCGTCGCCACCCGGATGGTCCGCGAATTCGGCCTCTCCCCGGAACTCGGCCCGGTCGGCTACTCCAGCGGCTCCCCGAACTACCTCGGCGACGGCCCCGAGGACCTGTTCCGCCGCCCGTACTCCGAGCAGACCCAGCGCGCCGTCGACGAGGCGGTGGCCCGCCTGCTGCGCCGCGCCGAACGCCGCGCCGTCGACCTGCTCCGCGAACACCGCCACCACCTCGACGAACTGGCCGCCCTGCTGGTCGCCCAGGAGACCGTCGACGGCGCCGTCGTCCTCGACATCCTGCGGCACCCCGCGTAGGCGCTCGCCCCGGCCCGCCGCAGCACCGCCACCACCTCGTCGAACGCGTCGAACCCGCTGGTAGCGTCCAGGGCGGGCACCCACCGTGTCACCTTCACCCGGGAGTCGATATGACCGAAACCCTGTCCGCCGACCTCCAGCGGGAGATCGCCCGCACCCTACGGGTGGCCCCCGTCCCGAGCCCCGAGCAGGAGGCCGAGCGCCGGGCCGACTTCCTCGCCGACCAGCTCCGGGCGGCCGGCGCCCGCACGCTGGTGCTCGGCATCAGCGGCGGCGTCGACTCCACCACCGCCGGGCGGCTCTGCCAGCTCGCCGTCGACCGGCTGCGCGCCGCCGGACACCAGGCCGAGTTCTGCGCCATGCGGCTGCCCTACGGCACCCAGGCGGACGAGGCGGACGCCCGCCGCGCACTCGACTTCATCCAGCCGGACCGGACCCTGACCGTCGACATCAGGCCCGCGACCGACGCCGCCCTCGACGCGCTGGCGTCCGCCGGCCTCACCTTCGCCGACCGCTCCCACGAGGACTTCGTCCGCGGCAACGTCAAGGCCCGCCAGCGGATGGTGGCCCAGTACGCCGTCGCGGGCGCCACCGGCGGCCTGGTCGTCGGCACCGACCACGCCGCCGAGGCGGCCGTCGGCTTCTTCACCAAGTACGGTGACGGCGCCGCCGACGTGATGCCCCTGGATGGACTGACGAAGCGTCAGGTCCGCTCCCTGGCCGAGGCCTTGGGGGCTCCGGCGGACCTCGTCCACAAGACTCCCACCGCCGACCTGGAGACCCTCGCCCCCGGCCGCCCAGACGAGGACGCCCTCGGCGTCCCCTACGAGGCCCTGGACGACTTCCTGGAGGAGCGGCCGGTGAGCGAGGAGGTCTTCCGCACCGTCCTCGGCCACTACCGCCGCACCGAGCACAAGCGCCGCCCGCCCGCCACCCCGGCGTAGGGCGTGTCTTCAGGCCGGGTGGGGACACCACCGTCGGCAGCCCCGGTGACGACCCGGGCGGGGGCGTGGTTACGTACGGGGAACAGGCTTCGACATCGAAGGGGGACGGCGTGGACGAGGTGACATCGCGTCCGGTGGCATGGGTGGTCGGCGGTCGGGAGGAAGTCCGGGACGACGGCTGGGGGAGCGTCGGGGCGGTGATCCGGGTGGACGGCGCGCAGTTCGGTGAGGAGGCGCTGTACGGGCTGGCGGACTTCTCGCACCTGGAGATCGTGTACCACTTCGACCGGGTGCCGGCCGACAGGGTGGAGACCGGTGCCCGGCGCCCGCGCGGCAACCCGGACTGGCCGCTGGTCGGCATCTTCGCCCAGCGCGGCAAGAACCGCCCCAACCGGCTCGGCGTCTCGCGCTGCCGACTGGTCCGGGTGCAGGGCCTGGACCTGCACGTGACCGGGCTGGACGCGGTGGCCGGCACGCCGGTGCTCGACATCAAGCCCTACCTGGCCGAGTTCGGCCCGCGCGGAGAGGTCCGTCAGCCCGCCTGGTCGGCCGAGCTGATGCGCGCCTACTACGTCGCCGAGACGGACTGACGCACGGACGGGTCGGCGCCGGTTGGGGTGAGGAGTTCACGCCGGGGAGGTCGCGGACACCCTGGTGGGCCGTGCCGGCACCCCCGCCGACGTCGCCGAGACGGGCCCCAGGGGCGGGCGGTCAGTCCCCGTCGGTGTCGGCGGCCGCGGTGGGGGAGCCGCCGGACTTGATGCCGAGCTTGGCCTCGGCTGTGGTCCAGTCGGTGGCGATGGCCTGCTGGGCGGCGGCGAGGGTGGCCTGGCCCTTGCAGATCGCGGTGTGCAGGTGCGTCTCCACCGAGTCCTTGGGGTTGTTGGGGCCCTTGCCCGGGACATGGCCGGGGGAGGGCGGCTGCACCCACAGGTTGCGCGGGTCGTTGGGGTCGCCGCCGAGTTGCAGGCTGATCAGGTGGTCGTACTCGGCGTCGCCCATCGGGCCGGTGTAGCCGTAGGACTTGGCGTTCTCGGCCTTCTCCTTGCCGGTGATGTTCGCCGGCGGGCGGATCGTCGAGGTGTAGCCGCCCGGCTTGCAGATGGTGTCGTTGATGTTGCCCTGGTTGACCGCCGGGCTGATCGCGCCCGGGGTGCACTTCGGGTCGGGCAGCGGCTGCTTGTCCGCGGTGTAGCGGTACGTGCAGCTGCCCGGCGCGGGCTGCGGCTGGACGTCGTAGGAGCTCTTCGGGCCGGCGCCGGTGACGATCGCCGCCGGGGCGGGCGGCGCTCCGGCGGCTGCGGCGTCGGCTGCGGGCGGGGCGTCGGTGGCGGAAGAGGCCGGGCCGTGTCCGGCCGGCCGGGCAGTGTGGCCGCCGCCGGACGAGCAGCCTGAGGCTGCGGCGAGCAGGGCGGCCACGGCTATGGCCAGGGCGGCGCGGGCGGGAGCCGGCACGGGTTCCTCCAGATCGGGGCGGTGGGGCGCGGGGCGGGCCGACGGACCTGCCGGTTGCCGCGCCAGCGGACACTACCGCCTGGAGGGGCCGAAGGGGTGACGGCACGTCCGGGCGCGGGAGGACCGCTCAGGGCGTGCGGAATCGTTGACCAGTACGGTCCCTGGGCCGTGCGCCTGGGCAGCCGAGACGGCCGGGTTCTCGGCTACGACGCCGTCCAGCGGAAGTTCGCCGGTGCGGTGACCCTGACCGGCTACGAGGTGGCCGAGGTGTACCTGGTCGGGCCCAAGGGCGACGGCTCGTCCCTCCGGGTGGTCGGCTTCTGACCGCGGTGCCGCTGCGGGGCTGAACCCGGCCCCGCAGCGGTGGGCCCCACTGCGTCGACGGGCCCTACTGCGTCGCGATCCAGTCCGTGACCAGCGTGTCCAGCACTCCCAGCGGCAGGCTGCCGTGCCCGATCAGCTGGTGGTGGAACTCCCGGATGTCGAACCGGGCGCCCAGCGACGCCTGCGCGCGCTCGCGGTGCCGGACGATCTCCCGGCGGCCGATCAGGTACGCGGTCGCCTGGCCCGGCCAGGCGAGGTAGCGGTCGATCTCGTTGCGGACGTTGGCCTCGGTGGTGGCCGTGTTGTCCCGCATGAAGGCGATCGCCCGCTCCCGGGACCAGCCGTAGTGGTGCAGCCCGGTGTCCACGACCAGGCGCACGGCCCGCAGCGCGTCGAGCGACAGCATGCCGAAGCGGGAGAGGTCCGAGCTGTACAGCCCCATCTCGTCCGCGAGCCGCTCGGTGTACAGGCCCCAGCCCTCGACGTGGGCGGTCAGCTGGCCGCTCGGCCGGCGCCGGAACTCCGGCAGGTGGTGCAGCGTCTGGGCGACGGCGATCTGCAGGTGGTGCCCGGGCACGCTCTCGTGGAAGGCGATCGCCTCGTACTCGTACCTGAACCTGGTCTGCGGGCGCAGCGTGTTGATCCAGTGGGTGCCGGGCAGGCCGCCCGGGCCCGGCGGCTGGTAGTAGGCCAGTGGCCCGGTCTCCGCCTCGATCGGGTCGATCTCCCGGGTCACGCAGTCGGCGATCGGGTAGGCCCGGAAGTAGTCGGCCGAGGCGCGGCGGGCGCGCTCCAGCGCCTCGTCGACCAGGGTGATGATCTCCTCGGCGCTGTCGAAGCGCAGCGCGCGGTCCTCCCGCAGCGCGGCCAGCACGGCGTCGGGGCCGGTGATGCCGAGCACCTTGCCGCCCAGCTCGGCGAACTCCGCGCGCAGCTGCGCCAGGGTGTCCAGGCCGATCCGGTGGACCTCCTCCGGGGTGAGCCCGGGCCGGGTGTAGCGCGTGACGGCGTCGGCGTAGCCCTCGGTGCCGCCGGGCACGTGACAGACCCCGGCCCGGTCGTCCGGCCGGGCGTCCGCGGCCAGCCGCTGGGCCAGGCCGGCCCGGTAGCGGGCCACGGCCGGGCGCACGCCGTCGCGGACGATCACCTGGCCCCGGTCGAACTCCGGGCGGCCGTGCAGCGCGCGCAGCAGCTGGTCGTCGTCCGGGCCGGTGACCAGGTACGCGTCGAGCTGGTCGAGGGCGGCGTCGACGCCGCTGCGCAGTGGCGTGCGGCCCTCGGCCGCAGCGTCCAGGTGGAGCTGCAGGGCGGCGTCGAAGTAGCCCGGCAGGCCGGCCAGCCGCTCCAGGTACGCGTCGGCGCCCTCCTGGTCGACGGAGGTCATGGCGAGCGAGGTGAAGGCCTCGTTCTGCGGTGCGGTGATGGTCGCCGAGATGCTGAAGTCGCCCAGCCCGTGGGTGATCCGGCCGGTGCCGTTGTCGATCAGCCGCCCGAGCACGCGGTGGGTGACCAGGTCCTCGCCGGCCAGCGCGTCCACCGGGATCGCGGCCAGTCGCGCCCCGAAGCCCGCCAGCGCGTCCCGGTGGCGCAGCGCGGACGCGCGGGACGGGTCGGGCACCTCGTGGGCGTAGCCCTCGACCCCGCTCAGCGTCGCGTCGAACGGGGCGTGGGCGTTCTCGGCGGCGAAGTACTCCTCGGCCAGGGCGGCGAGTGCGGTGGGGGCGGTGAGCGCGGCGGGTCGGTCGTGGTGCGGTTGGTCGGTCATGCGCGCTCCCCGGTCCGGTGTGGTCAGAGTGACGAGGGTTGCCTGGGCGCCCCGGTGGCGCCGATTATTCGGAGTCGGCGGCGGCGCGGTCAATACGCGGCGCGGGGAAAGCGGTTCTCCCCGGCGCCCGGTGGCGCCGCCGCCGACGCCCCGTCAGCGGTAGCCCTCCGGCGCGGCCGGCTTGCCCGCGTCCTGCACCTCGACCAGGTAGCGCCAGCAGTCCGGCCGGCTGCCGTCGCGGTCGGTGAAGCCGTACTCCAGGGCCAGCTGCCCGCTGGACACCGACCCGCCGTTCCAGCGGGAGACCTCGGGGTCGGCGGCGAGGGCGGCGACCGCCCGGCCGACGAAGTACGGGCTCTCGGAGATGCCGAAGTGCGGCTCCCGGGCCACGGCGTCGCGCCAGTTCTCCTCGGTGACGCCGAAGTGGCCCAGCATGATCTCCGAGCGCATCCAGCCGGGCGTGAGCGCCAGGGCGGTGGCGCCGCGCGGACCCAGCTCGTGGCCGAGAGCGAAGGCCATCCGCAGCACGGAGGCCTTGGCGAGGTCGTAGAAGAACGAGTTGCGGTAGGTGTCGCGGTTGTACTCGGCGGTGCCGTCGGTCATCTCGACGACCAGGCCGCCCGGGCGGCGCAGCAGCAGCGGGAGGGCGTGGTGGCTGGTGACGGCGTGCGTCTCCACCGCGAGGCGGAGCAGCCGCAGGCCGTCGTCCAGGTCGTGCTCCCAGACCGGGACGTTCCAGCCGAACAGGTTCTCGCCGCCCCAGATGTCGTTCACCAGGACGTCCAGCCGGCCCTGCTCGGCGTCGATCCGCTGCACCAGGGCGGCCACCTGGGACGGGACCAGGTGGTCGGTCGGCACCGCGATGCCCCGGCCGCCGGCCGCGGTGACCAGGTCCGCGGTGTCCTCGATGGTCTCCGGCCGGTCGTACTCCGAGCGCTTCTCGCGGGTGCTGCGCCCGGTCACGTACACCGTCGCCCCGGCGGCGCCCAGCTCCACCGCGATGCCCCGCCCGGCTCCTCGGGTCGCCCCCGCGACCAGGGCGATCCGACCGTCCAGCACTCCCGCCGCCCCTGTTGCCCCTGCTGTCTGTGCCATCCGCAAGCTCCCTGTCCGCATGTCCGCCGACGACTGTGCCGACGCCCGTGGAACGGACGTCGGCACCAGCCTTGCGCAGGGGTCTGACAATCGGGCCCGGCCGGCGGCCGGAGCGCGCGGGTCAGCCGGCCTTGGCGGCCTTGGTGGCCTTGACGGCAAGCGCCGCGGCGTCCTTCTCCTGCTTCTCCTTGATCCGGGCGGCCTCCTTGCGGACGTCCACCTGGTTGGCGCGCTCGTGCTGCAGCCAGAGCGGGTTCTCGGCCTTGACGGCCTCGATCTGCTCGGTGGTGAGCGCCTCGGTCACGCCGCCGCGGGCCAGGCCGGCGATGGAGACGCCGAGCTTGGCGGCGACCACCGGGCGAGGGTGCGGGCCGTTCTGGCGCAGCTCCTGGAGCCACTGCGGCGGGTCGGCCTGAAGCGCGTTGAGCTCCTCGCGGGAGACCACACCCTCCTGGAAGCCGGTCGGCGCCGCGTCGAGGTAGATCCCCAGCTTCTTGGCGGCGGTGGCCGGCTTCATGGTCTGGCTGGTCTTCTGCTTGAGCGATGTCATGGTGACAAGGGTAAGGGAGTGAGCGGGCGCTCCCGGTCACGGTCGGTAGCCTTGCCCTGTGACAGACATGCAGGTGAACCCGTCCTTCCGGCTCGCGTACGTCCCGGGCGTGACCCCCGGCAAATGGGTCCGGGTGTGGTCCGAGCGGCTCCCGGACGTGCCGCTCGACCTCCTCGCCGTCCCGGCCGGGGACGGCGAGGCGACCCTGCGCGAGGGCACCGCGGACGCCGGGCTCGTCCGGCTGCCCGTCGACCGGGACGTGCTCAGCGCGATCCCGCTCTACGCCGAGACCACCGTCGTGGTCTTCCCCAAGGACCACTGGCTCGCGGCCGCCGAGGAGGTCGCGCTCGGCGACCTCGCGGAGGAGGTGGTGTTCCACCCGCTCGACGACACCCTCGGCTGGCCGGGCGGGCTGCCCGGCCGCCCGGCGATCGAGCGCCCGGCGAGCACCGCCGACGCCGTCGAGCTGGTCGCGGCCAACGTCGGCGTGCTGCTGGTGCCGCAGTCGCTGGCCCGGCTGCACCACCGCAAGGACCTCACCTTCCGGCCGGTCGCCGAGGCGCCGCAGTCCCAGGTGGCGCTCGCCTGGCTGGAGGAGCGCACGACGGACCTGGTCGAGGAGTTCATCGGCATCGTCCGGGGCCGCACGGTCAACAGCTCGCGCGGGCGCGGCGCCCAGCCGGCGGCCGAGCCCCAGAAGGCCGCGGCGCCGCGCAAGTCCCAGCCGCAGAAGTCCGGCCAGCAGAAGGCGGGTCAGCACAAGGGCGGCCAGCAGAAGGGCCGGCCGAAGCCCGCGGCGGGCGGCCGGGGTGCGGCCGCCGCCAAGCGCGGCAAGCCGAAGCGCCGCTCCTAGTCGGAAGCCCGGGTTCGTCCGGGTGCTGGCCGGGGCCCGGCGGGGCGCGTACCGTCGGGCCCGGGCGCTGCCCGCCCCGTCCGGCCGAGGGGTTGAAGGAGCGGGGCCATGTGGCACGACCTGGTGATCGTCCAGATTCCGATCGTGGAGAAGATCCTCCGCACGATCGCGGTCTACGCCCTGATCCTGATCCTGTTCCGGATCGCGGGAAAGCGCGGGCTGGCGGGCCTGAACACCTTCGACATGGTGGTCATCTTCCTGCTGTCCAACGTGGTGCAGAACGCGATCATCGGCAATGACAACAGCCTGCTCGGCGGCGCCATCGGCGCGGTCACCCTGATCGCGGTGAACGCCGCCGTCACCCGCTGGCTGGCCCACGACCCGCGTGCCGCCCGGCTGTTGGAGGGCACCCCGACCACCGTGGTGCGCGACGGCAAGCTCGTCCCGGGCGCGCTGCGCGGGCTGGCGCTGCGCGCGTCCGAGATCGAGCACGCCGTCCGCGTCCAGAACGGCGACACCATCCGCGACGTCGCGGTCGGGCGGCTGGAGCCCGACGGCCAGCTGGTGATCAGCCTCAAGCCCGCCGAGCAGAGCGCCACCCGCGGCGACGTCGAGGACCTGCACCGACGGTTGGAGGCCATCGAGCGGCTGCTCACCACCCTGGCGGCCGACCGGCGCAGCGAAGACTGACCCGGCGGCCACCCCAGAGGTCTGGGATGGGAACGGCCGCACCCGGCCCGGCAAAATTGGCGTAGACCACTTCCGTCCACGCTCGCCGGACCGCCGTCCGGCCGGAGGAACGCATGCTGCGCAGACTCTCCTGGATCCCGGCCCTGACGGCCGTCCTGCTCGCCCTGGTGGCCGGGCCGACGGCCGGTACGGCATCCGCCGCGACCGAACGTGAATTCCTCCAGGGCTACGGGCAGTTGGTGCCGCTGCCGGCCCCGGTGACGCCGGCGCAGCAATGCGTCGAGCGGCGGCTGTTCCTGGACGCCGGCACGTACGCCTGGAGCTTCGGCACGCCGGGCGGCAACGTGCCGTCCCAGGACGTCCAGCTCTCCTCGGGCTGGTTCCGCTGGACGATCTGCGTGTACCCGCGGGCGTCCGTCTACGGCGCGACCACCTGGCTCGACCCGGAGACCCCCGGGCAGCCGCACCTGGAGCGGACCACCAGCTTCGACGTCACCTTCGCCTACACCTACACGTGGGACTCCATGCTCTACCGCTGGCAGGGCGTCCCCCGCCCGCCGCGCACCATGTGACGCATCGTCAGGAAAGGCTCCCGTCCGCCGCCCGCGCGGGGCGGGAGCCCCGGTCACCACGGCCGGCGGGCGAGGGTGGCCGTGAAGGGGCGGGGGGACAGCGAGGAGCTGCGGGTCGGGCGGACCGGGCGGCCGGGGGTGGGGGTGACGGTCCAGCGGGCCGCGATGGTGGCGATGGCGAGGGCGGCCTCGGTGGTGCCGAACACGTCGCCGATGCAGCGGCGGGGGCCGAGGCCGAAGGGGGCGTAGGTGCCGGGGGAGGGGCGGGTGTTGGTGAGCCAGCGGTCGGGGTCGAAGCGGGCGGGGCAGGCGAAGACGTCGGCGCGGCGGTGCAGCAGGTACGGGCTGAACAGGATGGTCGCGCCGGCCGGGACGCGGTGGCCGCCGAGTTCGGCGTCGGCGGCGACGACGCGGCTGAGGATCCACACCGGCGGGTAGAGCCGCAGCGTCTCGGTGACCACCCGGGCGGTGAGCGGCAGGGCGGGCAGGTCCTCGTGGCGGGCGGGGCGGCCGTCGAGCACGGTGTCCAGCTCGGCGTGCAGGCGGTCGCGGATGGCCGGGTGGGCGGCGAGCAGGGTCCAGGCCCAGGAGAGGGTGGCGGCGGTGGTCTCCATGCCGGCGAGCAGGAAGGTGACCACCTGGTCGTGGATCTCGGCGTCGGTGAGCCCCCGCCCGTCCTCGTCGCGGGCGCTGAGCAGCATGGACAGCAGGTCGTCGTGGTCGGTGCCGGCGGCGCGGTAGTCGGCGATCAGCCGCCAGGTGACCTCCTTCAGGTCCTGCCGGGCGCGGCGGAAGCGGCGGTTGCCCGGGGTGGGGATGCGGTCGGCGCCGGGCAGCGGCATCATGACGCGCCGGCCGACGCCGCGGGTGATGACGTCCATGCTGTCGTGGACGGGCAGCGCGCCGGCCCGCTCGTGGGCGGCGAACAGGCAGCGGGCGGTCACCGCAGTGGTGAGGCGGTACATCGCGGCGGGGACGTCGACCACGTCGCCGTCGCTCCAGGAGGCGGTGGTGCCGGCGATCTCCTCGGCCATCATCGCGGCGTAGCCGGGCAGTCGGTCGCGGTGGAACGCGGGTTGCAGCATGCGGCGTTGGCGCCGGTGCGCCGCGGCCGGGCAGGTGGCCAGGCCGTCGCCGAAGACCTCGCGGGCCTTGTCGAGGACGAGCCCGCCCTTGTCGTAGGTGCGGTCCTCGGTGAGCAGTTGGCGGACCAGCTCGGGGTGGCAGGCGACGTACGCGTCCAGCGGGCCGAGCCGCAGCCGGACGAGGTCGCCGTGGGCGGGCAGGCCGGCGACGAACTCCAGTGGCCGGCGGACGAAGGCGGGGGCGTGGCCGAGCAGGGGGAGGGCGCCGGGGGCGGTGGCCGAGGTGTACTGGGTGGGCACGGGCGTCACCTTGGGGTGGGGGGTGGACCGGATCGGTTCGTGATCCGGCCTTTCCCCGGGGCCGTCGGCGAAACGATCTCCGACCGGCGGGTGGGGTGAACACGGGGGCGCATGCCGAACGCCCGTGCGCCGTCAGGGTTCGGCGGCGGGAGCCGGGGGTGGGGTATCCCTCGGCGCGGCCCCGCGCCTACACTGCGAACTCTTGCGCGACTACCGGTCAGTAGGGATTGGGGAGTTCGGATGACCGACGAGCGGGCCCACGGGTTCACCGACGACGCCCTCGGCGCGCACGACGCCGTGGCCCTGGCCGCCCTCGTCCGCGCCGGCGAGGTGGCCCCCGCCGAACTGGCCGCGGCCGCCGCCGCCCGCGCCGCCCGGGTCGACCGGACGCTCACCCCCGTCGCCCACCCGTCCTACGACCGGCCCCGGCTCGGCCCGGACGGCACCGACGGCCCGCTGTACGGCGTCCCCACCTTCCTCAAGGACAACGTCGACCTGCGCGGCCTGCCGACCGGCATGGGCAGCGAGGCCTTCCAGGCCCGCCCGGCCCGGCGCAACTCCCGCTTCACCGACCAGTTCCTCGCCACCGGCCTGGCCGTCCTCGGCAAGACCCGGCTGCCCGAGTTCGGCCTCAACGCCTCCACCGAGTTCGCCACCGCCCAGCCGGTGCGCAACCCGTGGAAGCCCTCGCACTCGGCCGGCGCCTCCTCCGGCGGCTCGGCGGCGCTGGTCGCCGCCGGAGTGGTGCCGATCGCGCACGCCAACGACGGCGGCGGATCGATCCGGATACCGGCCGCCTGCTGCGGACTGGTCGGACTCAAGCCCACCCGGGGCCGCCTGGTCACCAACGCCCAGGGCGGCAAGCTGCCGATCGACCTCGTCACCGACGGCGTGCTCACCCGCTCCGTCCGCGACACCGCCGCCTTCTACGCCGCCGCCGAGCGCCACCACCGCAACCCCGCGCTGCCCCTGCTCGGCCTGGTCGAAGGCCCGGGGCAGCGCCGGCTGCGGATCGGACTGGTCGTGGACTCGCCGCTCGCCACCACCGACGGACCCACCCGCACCGCCGTCGAGCAGACCGCCGCCCGGCTGGAGGCACTGGGCCACCACGTCGAGGAGACCACCCTGCCGTTCGGCGAGGAGTTCTCCCGCGACTTCGTCCTCTACTGGGGCTACATCGCCTTCGCCATCGCGGTCAGCGGCCGGCTGATGCTGGACCGCAGCTTCCGGATCAACCGGCTCGACGGCCTGACCACCGGGCTGCGCAGGCTCTACCAGCGGGAGTTCCTGCACACCCCGGCCGTGCTGCGCCGACTGCGCGGCGCCGAAGCCGCGTACGCGGGCCTCTTCCGCACCCACGACGTGATCCTCTCGCCGGTCCTCGCGCACGCCGCCCCGCCGATCGGCCACCTCAGCCCGAACGTGGCCTTCGACGAGCTGATCGAGCGCCTCCAGCGCTACGTGGCCTTCACCCCGGTCAACAACGTGACCGGCGGCCCCGGCATCGCCCTGCCCACCGGCGCCGCGCCGAGCGGCCTGCCGATCGGTGTGCACATCTCGGCCGCGCACGGGCAGGAGCGGCTGCTGCTGGAGCTGGCCTTCGAACTGGAGGCGGACCGGCCCTGGCGGCGGATCCAGGACTGACCGGGCCTTCGCGGGGCGGACGCCAGGGCGGGCGCTCCAGGACTGACCCGGCCCCCGGCCGGCCCGGCCCTCAGACGGGCACCACCGCCCGCGCCGCCTGCACCTCGCGGTGCAGCCGGCCCAGCGCGCAGTCGGGCGGGAGGGCGTCCGGCCCGGCCTCGGGCAGCGGCCCGCCGCCGCGCAGCGCCCCGGCCAGGTCGCCCAGCTCCCGGACGACGGCGCCGACCTCGGCCGGGGACGGCGCCGGAGCGCCGTGCTCGACCCGGACCCGGGTGGCGGTCGTGGTGTCCACGATCCGCTCGACCGCGATCACCAGCGGCCACCAGGCCTCGGCCCGGGCCCCGACCGGTGGCGGTTCGGTGAGCGCCCGCTGGAACTCGCTGCGCACGGCGGACAGGTCCCGGTAGAGCCGCCGCCGGTACCGGGCGCGGGCCGGCTGGTCGGCCCCGGGCGCGGTGGTGAAGGCCAGCGAGACGTACGCGGCGGTGTCCGCGACGGCGTCGGCCAGCCGCTCCCCGATCCGGGTGTGCCAGGAATCCGGCCACAGCAGGTAGCCGGTCAGCAGCGCGATGCCGCAGCCGATCAGCGAGTCGTACAGCCGGGGCAGCACCAGGTGGAAGCCCCGGTGGTTGAGCAGGTCGGAGAGCAGCAGGATCACCGGGGTGATCGCCGCGGTCTGGAACGCGTACCCCTTCGCCGACAGCACCGGGATCAGGGTTGCCAGCGCCGCCATCACCGGCACGTCCCACCAGCCGTGCGGCACCTCGGCCAGCACCGGAATGGCGATCAGCAGCCCGGCGGCGGTGCCGAGCGCGCGCAGCACCGCCCGGGAGAACACCGAGCCGAAGTCGGGCTTCAGCACGAAGGTGACGGTCAGCGACACCCAGTACGAGCGGGGCACCGCGATCACCGACACCAGGATCTGGGCGAGGCCGATGCACAGCGCCAGCCGCAGCCCGTACCGCCAGGACGCCCGGGACAGCAGCAGCGCGTGGGCGGCCCGGCGGGCGCGGACCTGCAGTGCGGCGGGCCGGCCGAGCGGGTCGTCGCCGGCGTACGGGTCGGGTGCGGGCTCGTGCGCGACGGCCCGGGCGTGGCCGATCGCGGCGACCAGGGCGCGGGTGGACGGTCCGGCCGGATCGGGCAGTCCGGGCGGCGGGGTCGACCCGACGCGGCCCCGCTCGACGGCCGCGGCCAGCTCGCGCACCGCCGCCGGGTAGGCGGGCGGCAGCGGACCGTACTCGCGCGGGCGCAGCTGTGCCGCCGAGGCGGCCTCCACCACCGGGATGGCAGCGTTGAGCTGGGCGAGCAGCCGGACCAGGGTGGGGGAGCGGCCGTGCCGGCGGGCCCGCCGGGCGAGCAGCAGATCGTAGGACTGGTTCAGCGACTGGGTGAGCGCCTGCCGCGCGTCGTCGGCTCCGGGGGTGCCGGCGGCCTCCAGGAAGTCGGCGACCGACCGGTAGGTGCCGGCCACGGCGAAGCGCTCCGGCGCGCCGCCGCGCAGCGGCCAGGCGAGCAGGGTGAGGCCGAGCACCAACAGGCCGCCGAGCAGCAGCAGTCCGGGCGGCAGCCACCAGGGGGAGGGCAGCGGCAGTCCGGCGCCGACCACCGCGTTGAGCAGCAGGAGCAGTCCGGACACCGAGGCGACCGCGCCGATCGAGGAGATCATGCCGGAGACCAGGGCGACGGTGGTCAGTACGGCGACGGCCGTCCAGCCCGCACCGTACACCAGGGTGCCGAGCAGGATCCCGAGGGCGCCGAAGAGCTGCGGCACGGCGATGTTGAACACCCGCATCCGGTAGGCGTCCGCGGTGTCCCCGATGACCCCGGACAGCGCACCCATCGACACCAGCGCGCCGTACCCGGGCCGGTCGGTGGCCGTGCCGACCGCGAGCGGCGCGGCCAGCGCCACCGAGGCCCGGGCGGCGGCGGCCCAGGGGACCGGCGCGGCCTTGGGGCGCAGGCTCGCGGTCAGCCAGCCGGGCGGGGTGAGCCGGGTGGCGGCGGGGCGGTGTGCCATAGGCCCAACGTACGGCGCGAAGGACGGGGCGCAACGCTGGGGAACTCGTTTCGGTTCACGTCCGGGTATGTCAATTCCCGAAACATACTCCGGCTTATGTCACTCTCCGAAACATAAAGCGAACCCCGAGGGGTCATCTGAACTGCGCGGATTTCCCTATTGGTAACCAGCCGTCGAGGGTTGACACCATTAGTTGGTCTAGTCCAACGTATGAGGGGCGCGGTTCGGCCGGGGCTGAGGCAGGGTGAGAGGCCGTGCCGGACGGACGAGTTGGCCCCCTGACGTGGCGGAACCTTGCACGGTCGGGGCCCGGGCGAGGCGGAGCGTATGCGGACGGCATGCGGTCCACGGGCTGAATTCCACGCACGGCCGGTGACGGGCCGTCGGCTCGCCGTGCCCGCACTGTGCGTCCAGGAAGCGCTGCGTCGACTACGAACCATGGAGTGACTGCCCATGCCGAGCCCTGACGGATATCTGCACCGAGCCGCCTCGGCGCGCCCCTACTTCAGCGAGGACGGGGAGAGCTACCTCGCGCGCACGGCGCTGCGCGAGGTCCGCAAGGAGCGCCCACTGCGGGTGCTCTCCGAGGAGGACTTCGCGTTCTGGCAGACCTACGGCTACATCGTGGTCAAGGAGGCCATCCCGGCCGAGGCCGCACGGCGCCTGCTCGACTTCGCCTGGGACTTCCAGGGCCTCTCGCCCGACCGCCCCGAGGACTGGTACCGCGAACGCGACTACCGCGACGAACTCGACCGGGAACTGCACATCTACGGCTTCGTCGAGGCCTACCACCACCAGCTGATCTGGGACAGCAGACAGGCCCGGCGGGTCTACGACGCCTTCGTCGACGTCTGGGACTGCGAGGAGCTCTGGGTCACCCTCGACCGGCTCAACCTCAACCCACCGAACATCCGCAACCGCGACCGCGCGCTGATCGAGCCCACCGACCGGGGCTTCGACATCGAACTGCACTGGGACGTCGACACCACCCAGGGCATGCTGCCCCAGCGCGTCCAGGGCATCATCGCGCTCGACGACACCCGGCCCGACCACGGCGGCTTCCAGTGCGACCCGGAGCTGTTCCGCCGCTTCAACGAGTGGCAGGCCGCCCAGGCCGCCGACCGCGACCCGATCCGCCCGGACGTCGACCGCACCGAGTTCCCGGTGGTGCGGCCCGAGTTGAAGGCCGGTGACCTGCTGATCTGGAACGGCCTGCTCGCCCACGGCGTCGCCCGCAACACCTCCGAGAACGGCGTCCGCGCCGTGCAGTACCTGTCGATGATGCCCGCGCTGGAGGAGGCCGCGCAGATGCGCCGCTCCCGGGTGGAATCCTGGCGCACCCTCGCCACCCCGGACTGGAACCGCACCCTGGTCGGCGACGCGACCCGCCATGAGTCGCTGCGCTACGGGCCCGCCGAACTCACCGAACTCGGTGAGCGGCTGCTCGGACTGCGCTCCTGGCACGACCCGGATTCCACGGGCGACCGGCCCGCCCCGCAGCAGCCCGCCGAGTCCGCGGGGGAGCCGGCATGCGCGCCGTCTGCCTGACCCTGCCCACCAACCGCGAGTGCGCGGCCACCATCGCCGCGATCGGCGCCGAAGCCGCCTACGCCGCACGGCGGTTCGGCGTCCGGGTGCACCTGCTGATCCTGGACTCCGCCGACCCGGCCACCTACCGGCGGCACGCCGAGGCCGTCGCCGCGCTGCCCGCCGTCGGGTCCGGTGCCGCTTCCGGCACCGCGTTCGGGGCCGGGGAGGTGGTCGTCCACCACCTCGACGAGGCCGCCCAACGCGGCTTCCTGCGCGACGTGATCGAGCGCTCCGGCGCCGCCGGCCCGGACGGGCCGCTCGGCGACCAGCTGCTCGACCTGATGATCCCCGACGCCGTCTCCTACGGCGCCTGCACCAACCGGGCGTTCCTGCTCGCCGGCGCGCTCGGCTGCGCCTCCGTGCACCGCCGCGACTCCGACAGCGCGTACCAACTGCTCGACGGCGAACCGGTGTTCCCGATCGAGCACGAGCTCGCCACGCTCGGCCTCAAGGCGGCCGACGCGGCCGCCGCCGTCACCGAGGTCACCCTCGACCCGGTGCACACCGACAAGCCCGTCGCCCTGGTCGGCGGCTCCTTCGTCGGTGAACTCTCCGTCGACATCGGCGAGATCCGCGAACTCGACCCGGACGCCTACCACCAGGTCGTCGCGCTCTGGGCGCCCACCGGCGCGAGCGAGCAGGAACGCCGCGAACTCGTCGCCGACTCCTTCACCGGCGGCGGCACCGACCCGTTCCGCCACGACCGCGCCGTGCTCGACCTGCCCGACATCTGGCGGATCGACATGTGCAACGTCGCCCTCGACCACGAGGTCTACGACCGCGTCCCGTTGCCGCCCGCCACCGCCACCATCGGCAGCGACTACTTCCTGCTGCACCTCGTCCGCGACGCCACCCTGCCCGGCGTCGTCCACAACCGGCACATCGTCAACTACTACACCCCGGAACGGCGTACCGGCGCGGGCTTCACCGCCTACCAGCTGCGCTACGCCAAGTTCCTGCTCTCCATGCTCTACCTGTACCCGGTCTACTCCGAGATGGAGGCGGCCGGCGGGGCCCTCCTCGACGAGGCGAACCACATCCGCGCCGACGTCATCGCCGACTCCGCCCGCCGCAGCGCCGCGACGGACCGCGCGGAGAACCACCGACGGCTCGACGCGCTGGACCACTGCTACCGGCGACTCGGCGGGAAGTACGCCGAGTTCGCCGACCACCTGGCGCCCCAGCGGGCGCGTCTGCTCGACGAAGCGCAGGCGGACATCGAGGACTTCGCGCTGCTGATCGACGCGTGGGGCCCGCTCATGCGGGCGAGCAAGGCCACGCCCGCCGACCGGCTGCCGCGGTAGCCGCACCGGGAGCCATTCGTGATACGTCAGACCATCGCCCACCGCGCCCCGGCGCACCACACCACCGCCCACACCGGCGTCGCGCCCGACCCGGCCGCGCACGACCGGACGGCGATCCGCGCCGCCCTCGCCGCTGCCACCGACGACCGGATCATCTACGACCTCGACGGCATCGAGCGCCAGTACACCGACCTGATCGGCGAACTGCCCGACGTCGCCGTCCGGTTCGCCATGAAGGCCTGCCCGGTGGACGAGGTGCTCGGGCGCCTCGCCGCCCTCGGCTCCGGCTTCGACGCGGCCAGCCCCCAGGAGATCGCCCAGGCCCTGCGCACCGGGGTGAGCCCCGACCGCATCCACTACGGCAACACCATCAAGTCCGACCGCAACATCGCCGAGGCCTACCGACTGGGCGTGCGCGACTTCGCCACCGACAGCCTGGAGGACGTCGCCGCCATCGCCGAACATGCCCCCGGCTCCCGGGTGTTCTGCCGGGTCGCCACCTCGGGCGACGGCGCCCTGTGGGGCCTGAGCCGCAAGTTCGGCTGCTCGCCCGAGGACGCCCTGCGCGTCCTGGACGCCGCCCGCTCGGCCGGCCTCACCCCGTCCGGACTCTCCGTGCACGTCGGCTCCCAGCAGATGACCGCCGAAGCCTGGGGCGCCGCCGTGGACTCGCTCGCCGCCGTCCTGGAGGCGCTCAACTGGCGCGGCATCACCCCGCAGCGGATCAACCTCGGCGGCGGCCTGCCCGCCCTCGGCGTCCTGGACCGGCACGGCCGCCCGCTCGACCCGCCGCTGGACAAGATGTTCGCGGTCATCCGCGAGGGCATGGACCGGCTGCGCACCGTCAACGCCGCGCCGCTGGAGTTCCTGCTGGAGCCCGGCCGGCACCTGGTCGCCGACCACGGCGCCATCCGCGCCCACGTCGCCCGGCTCTCCTCCCGGCACCAGCTCGACGGCACCCGCGAGGACTGGCTCTTCCTGAGCTGCGGCAAGTTCAACGGCCTGTACGAGATGGACGAGCTCCAGTACCGGCTCGAATTCCCCACCCACCCCGGCGGCCAGTTCGTCAACGCCGTCGTCGCCGGCCCGACCTGCGACAGCGACGACGCGTACGCCCAGGAGGACGGCCTGGTCCGCGTCCCGCGCGCGATCGCCTCCGGCGAACCGGTCTGGATCCTTTCCTGCGGCGCCTACGCCACCGCCTACACCACCCAGGGGTTCAACGGCTTCGAGCCGCTGCCCTACACCTGCATCGGCGGGACCGGCGGCCCGGACGGAGACACCGGCAGATGACCGACCTCCGCATCCGGCTGCTCCAGGAGGACGACTGGGACGGCGTCGTCGCGCTGGAGGAGCGCGCCTACGCTGCCAGCGGCCTGTCCGAAGGCCGCGAGGCGCTGCGCTCCCGCCACCGCGCCTCGCCCGACACCTGCTTCGTCCTGGAGCACGCCGACGGCCTCGGCGGCTACCTGCTGGCCCTGCCCTATCCGCTGTTCCGGTGCCCGGACCTCAGCCGGGCCGAGGCCGGCGGGGTCCGCGCGACCAACATGCACCTCCACGACCTGGTCGTCGCCGAGGAGCTGCGCGGCCGCGGCCTGGCCCACCGGATGCTGCGCGGCCTGGAGGAGACCGCCCGGGCCCGCGGCTACCGCACCATGTCCCTGGTCGCCGTCCGCGGCTCGCAGGTGGTGTGGGCCCCACTGGGCTACCGCGCCCGCCCCGAGATCGGACTGCCCGGGAGCTACGGCCCCGAGGCGCTCTACATGGCGATGCCGCTGGGCCCGGCCGCTGCTTCTGTCGCCGTCCAGGCCCCGGCCGCCGTCCCGGCCGCCGTCCAGGCGTTGACCTCCTCCACCGACCCGTCCCCCGGGTTCCCACCCAGAGCCGAAGTGGGCTGATGCACATGTCCCCCGTTCGCGACGACTTCCGCCGGTCCCAACTGGCCATCGCCGCACTGTTCTTCCTGCTCGGATTCCAGTACGCGACCTGGGTCTCCCGGATCCCCGCGCTGAAGACCAGGCTCGACCTCGGCGAGGCCCAGATCGGCCTGCTGCTGATGACCTGCGGGGTCGGCGCCGCGGTGTCCTTCCCGCTGGTCGCGGTGCTGATGCGGCGGTTCGGCTCCCGCCTGCTGTCCGTGCTCTCCGCGCTCGCCCTCGGCGTCGTCCTGGTCGCCCTGTCCGTGGTGCCCGACTACCCGCTCACCCTGCTGGTGCTGTTCTGCGACGGCGTCGCCGTGGGCTGCCTGAACGTCGCGATGAACGCCCAGGGCGCGGCGCTGGAGGCCCGCTACGCGCGGACCACCATGTCCCGCCTGCACGCCACCTTCAGCGCCGGCTCGCTGCTCGCCGCGCTGCTCGCCTCCGGCGTCACCGCCTTCACCGGCACGCTCGCCGTGCACTTCGGGGTCGCCGCCGCGCTGCTCGCGGTGCTGGTCGTGGCCGCCCGGCCCGGACTGCTCACGGACGACGCGCCGGCCGCGGCGCAGGACGGGTCGGACCAGGAGCAGGCACCGGCCGCGAAGAAGGACCGCCGCCGCTTCGTCCTCCCGGCCGCGGCGACCCTCTGGATGGGCCTGGCGATGGTGTTCGGCACCGTCACCGAGGGCGCCATGAACGACTGGTCCGCGCTCTACCTCAAGGACGTCGTGAACGCCGGTGCCGGGCTCGCCCCGCTGGGCATCGCCGTCGTCTCGGTGATGATGGTGCTCGCCCGGATCTTCGCGGACGGCTGGCGCACCCGCTTCGGCGACGGCCGGATCGTGCGGACCGGCAGCCTGCTGGCCGGCGCCGGACTGGCCCTCGCGCTGCTCGTCGGCGGCGTCGTGCCGACCCTGATCGGCTTCGCCTGCGTCGGCCTCGGCGTCGCGGCGGTCACCCCGTGCGTCTACGTCGCCGCGGCCCGCCAGGGCTCGGACGCGCTCTCCCTGGTCGCCGCGATGGGCACCACCGGGCTGCTCGCCGGGCCCGCCGTGATCGGCTTCATCGCCGACGCCACCAGCCTGGTGTGGGGCATGGCCGCCGTCGCCGTCTCCGCCGCGGTCGTCTCGCTCTGCGCCACCCGGATCGGCTGGCCCGCCCCGGAGCCCCGCCCCGAGCCCCACCCCGAGCCCCTCGACGGCCGACTCGCCCCGGACGCCAGCTAGCTCCCCCCGCAGACCTCGCCCGGAACGCCGCGCCTGCCCCGTCGCGGCGTTCCGGGCGAGCCGCGTTCCGGACGGTGGACCGGGTCAGCCCGGCAGGTCCGCGCCCCCGGCGGCGACGTGCCGGGCGAGGCGCTCGCGCAGGGCGGTCAGCCGGGCGATCTCGGCGTCCAGGGCGGCGAGCCGGGCGGTGACCACGGGGGCGAAGGTCTCCAGGCCGGGGGAGTCCGAGCAGCGGCGCGGCGGCTCCTCGGTGAGCAGGTCCAGGCGGTGCGGGCGGCTGGCCAGGTCGTCGACGGTCAGCCCGACGGCCAGCAGCCGGCGGATCGCCCGCACCCGGGCGACCTCGATCGGCCCGTACTCGCGCTGGCCCGAGGCGGACCGGGCCGGCGGCGGCAGCAGCCCCCGCTGCTCGTAGAAGCGCAGTGCCCTGGGCGTGGTGCCCGCCGCTGCCGCCGCGTCCCCGATCCGCATGGCCGTTCCTCCTCGGTGCTATGCGAGGTCGACGATCGTCGCCCCGAAGGTGTCCCCGTCGAACAACCTCCGCAACGCCTGCGGCGCCTGGTCGATGCCCGCCACCCGCGTCGACGGGAAGACGATCTCGCCGGTGCGCAGCCAGCCGCCGAACCGCTGCCGCCACTCGGCCTCCAGGTCCGGTTGGTCCACGCCGGTGAAGCCGCGCAGGGTCAGGCCCAGCATGATCACCCGGAAGCTGTCCACGAGAGCCGGCGAACTGCCGCCCCGCCGCTCCGGCGCCAACTGCCCGGACAGCGCGCCGACCAGGGCGAACCGGGCCCCCGGCCGGGCCGCGTCGACGGCGGCCGTCAGCTGCTCCCCGCCGACCAGGTCCAGCAGCACGTCGACGCCCTCCGGCGCGGCCTCGGCCAGCTGCGCGGCGAACGGCCGCTCGCCGCGCACCAGTACCGCGTCGTAGCCGAGTTCGGCGGTGAGCCGCTTCGCCTTGGCGGGGGAGCCGGTGGTGCCGATCACCCGGGAGGCGCCCAGCAGCCGGGCGACCTGCCCGGCCAGCGTGCCGACCGCGCCCGCCGCGCCGGTCACCAGCACCACGTCCCCCGGGCGCACCCCGGCGCAGCGGGTCAGCCCGCCGTAGCCGGCCGTGCCGGGGGAGAGCAGCGCCACCGGGTCCGGGAACCCCGGGTCGACCGGAGTGAACCCTGCGGCGTCCGCGACCACGAGGTCCCGCCACCCCCGCAGGTGGGTGACCAGGTCGCCCGGCCGAAGGGGCCCGCCCGCCGGAGCGGCCAGCACCTCCCCGAGGGCCGGCCCGTACAGCGCGTCCCCGGGCCCGATCGCCGGCAACGGCGCCCCCGTGAGCTCGCCCCCGATCAGCGTGCGCAGGCCCGGGAAGACCAGGAAGGCCCGATTGCGGACGACCACCTCGCCCGTCCCCGGCGCCGGCAACGGCTCCTCCACCACCGCGAAGTCCCCGGGCCCGGGCAACCCGCCCGGCTCGGTGACCAACCGGACGACCCGGGCCGTCGTGGGCAGCGTCATCGCAGCACTCCTCCAGAACCGACGCGGCGGCCGATCCACCGCGGGTGCCCGGACGCTAACCCCTGACCCGTGCGTCAGGGGCAACCCCGCCGGCCCGGGAGGGTGTCCGACGGGGTGTGGGTGTGGGGGTCTTCTAGAGTCGCCTGCGGAACGACCGTAGGACCAGGCGACTGTGAGCCGAGCCGAGAGGGACGAGCACCATGAGTGAGCAGGCCGTCGAGCCCTACCAGCCCGTCGACGAGGACTGGCGGACCGCGCTGGCCGTCGTCGCGCACCCGGACGACATGGAGTACGGCGCCGCCGCGGCCGTCGCACGGTGGACGTCGCAGGGCAAGAAGGTCGTCTACGTGATGGTCACCAGCGGCGAGGCCGGGATCGACTCGATGGACCCCGAGGAGTGCGGGCCGCTGCGGGAGGCGGAACAGATCGCCTCGGCGCGGGTGGTCGGCGTCGACGTGGTCGAGTTCCTCGGGTACCCGGACGGGATGGTGGAGTACGGGCTGCCGCTGCGCCGCGACATCGCCCGGGCGGTGCGCCGGCACCGGCCGGACATCGTGATCACCAGCAACTTCCGGGAGACGTACGGCGGGACCGCCCCCAACCAGGCCGACCACATCGCGGTCGGGCGGGCCGCCCTGGACGCGGCTCGGGACGCCGGTAACCGGTGGGTGTTCCGGGAGCTGCTGGCCGAGGGTCACGAGCCGTGGAACGGCGTCCGGCAGGTGTGGGCGGCGGCCTCGCCGGAGTCGGGTCACGCGGTGGACACCACCGAGCACTTCGACCTGGGCGTGGCCTCGCTGGAGGAGCACAAGGCGTACCTGGCCGGGCTGGGCGGGCTGGGCGGTGAGATGGCGGACGCACGCGAGTTCCTGGAGGGTGCCGGGCGGGGAGCGGGCGGCCGGCTCGGGGTGCGGTTCGCGGCGCCGTTCGAGGTGTTCCCGCTGCGCTGAGCCGCGCGGCCACCCGGATGGGCCGGCTGCCCCCACGGCCCCGCTGCCCGGAACGCTCGCCGGGCTCGCGCCGCTGCTCACCACCCCGCCCGGGTGGGGTGCGGGGCGGCGGGGGAGTCGGTCAGCGGTCCGCCGGGCGGTGCTCGATGGCGCAGTCGGGGCCGGGGTAGATCAGACCTTCGTGGCCGTCCTCGAAGCGGACCATGTACGGCGGTTCGCCGTCGACGCCGCGCACCTCGACGATCTCTCCCTTCTGGTCCGTCATGCCCACCGACCTGCTGTGGATGTGGAGCTGGTCACCTACCGCTGCGTGCATGGTCTGCTCCTCGGGTCGTGGCGGCCGCCTCCGCGGCCGTTCCGCTTTCCACTGTGCTGCTGCGGCGACGGGCTCGCAACGGCGCGGGCGGGCGGGACACGGGGGCGAGGCGGGACCCGAGGGGCGGGCGGGGACCGGTCTCAGCCAACGGGCGGCTGCTCCGCGAGGTAGGCGCGGACCAGCCGCTTGCACTCGGCGATCAGCGCCGGATCGCCCTGCGGATCGCCGCGGAAGGCCAGCTTGAGCACCGCGTCGGCGGCCTCCAGGGCGACCCGCAGGGCGAGGGTGAGCGCCGCCGGGTCGCCGGTGGCGAACACCTCGCCGCCGAGCGCCTGGAGGCGCAGCGCGACGGCGGTGTTGTTGTCCACGCCCGGGTCGAGCAGGTGCCGGTCGTCCCGCAGCCCGGCGGGGGCGGTCGCGTTGGCGAGGCCGAAGTCGAGCTGGCCGAATCCGGGCACCGCGCGCTTCATCGCGACGAACTCCTCCACCGCGAGGTCGGTGAACCCGGCCGGGCCGAGGGGCGCGGCGGTCGCCAGCCGGTGGTCGAGCCGCTGGAGGTAGCGGTCGAGGTTGCGGCCGGCGAGGGCGGCCAGCAGGTCCTCCTTGCCGGCGAAGAACTGGTACAGGGTGCCGATCGGCACCTGGGCGCGCTGGGCGACCTGCTTCGTGGTGAGCGCGGTGGCGCCGACCTCGTCGAGCAGCCCGGCGCAGGCGTCGAGGATCCGGCCGTACCGCTCCTGGCTGCGCTGCTGGACCGGACGGCGCCTGGTCACGGGGCCCCGCCCGGCGCTCTCGTGACTCCTGGTGTCGCCGCTCATGACGTCACTGTGCCGCATCCGCTGTGCCAGCGGCGAATCACCGGGGCTCAATGGGTCCGGAGTTTCGGGTGGGGAACGAGTAGATCGGTGGCTGGAGCTGAACGTCACGGTGGCGGGAAGATGTCCAGGAGTCGGCGATGGTCTTGTGGTGGACACGAACAACGGTTCATACTCCTCAGCGGACTACCTTGCGTGATCAACTCGTGCCCTTTCGTGGTGAACGTGTGTCAGCTGTGGCGACGACGGACGAACCCGGCGCCACCCGAGGTCTGGATGATCCCGTGCGTTTCATAGAACCCGTTCAGGTCCCATCCGCCGTGCCCGACTGTGCGACCCGTCATCCGGAAGGAGGGGGCCGGTTCGGTGACGCAGACTTCCGGAGGGCGTGAAGCCCTAGACACCGAGCAACACCGTCAGTTCCTGGAATCCGGATACCTGGTCCTGCCCGGCCTGGTGCCGGAGCCGCTCGGGGCCAGGCTGGCCCCCGAGGTCGACCGCTGGGTGGACGAGGGCCTACGGGCCCGCTCGATCGCCGCCTGCACCGACCCCGCCCGGCACGGCCCGCCCCCGGTGCTGGAACTGGAACTGCCGGCCCACGGCGAACTCCTCACCCACCCACCGCTCTTACGGACGCTGTCCGGTCTGATGGGGCCGTCCTTCGTCTTCCACCACCTGCACAGCGACCGCCAGGCCCCGGGGATCCCCGGCAAGGCCTGGCACCACGACTGCGAGCCCAACGACCGCGCCGACCCGTCGCTGCTGATGGTCCACGCGCTGCACTACCTCGGCGGCCTCGACGAGAAGGTCGGCAGCCTGGCCGTCCTGCCCGGCTCGCACCGGCGTACCGTCGGGAAGACGGCGTACGCCCACCACGGCACCGCCGAACTGCCCGGCGAGGTGGTCATCGACCGGCTGCCGCCCGGCTCCACGGTGCTTCTCAACTCGGCGCTGTTCCACACCCGCAGACCGGCGCCGGACGGCCCGGGCAGGCCCCGGTACTTCATCGACGCGTCCTACTGCCAGGTGGGGGCGCGCTGGCGCCCGGTGAAGCCGCACTGGCGGCTGATGCTCGCCCGGGCCCGTGAACTCGGCCTGGCGGAGGGCCGGTGGCCGGAGCTGTTCGCGGAACGGCACTTCACCGAGTACGTCGGAACCGCCTGACCGGAACTGTTCGATCGGAACCGCCTGACCGGAACGCCCTGGCCGGAACAGCATGATCGGAACTGTCTGAGGAGCACCGCGTGGAGATCGTCACCGCCGTCGCCTACGCCGAGGTCCACCACGCCTACCTGCGGGACCACCCGGTGGAGCGCGCCCACGAGGCGAACAGCAACCGGGACGGCGAGGAGAACGTCGAACGCGCCGGCCGGATCCCCGGCGGCTGGTGGCGCATCCGGCTCTCGCGCTCGGACGTCCTCGGCGTCGTCCTGCCCTGGCACCTGAGCGAGGGCGGCGCGCGCGAACTCGTGCCCCGCTCCGGCCTGACGGTGGCCGAGGCGGCCGAGCGCATCCGCTCCGACGAGGCCGCCTGGTCGGCCGCGAACCCGGTCTGCGCCGCCAAGCTCCGGCTGCTGCGGTGGGCCCCGTTCACCCCGGTCTACCTGAGCACCGGCGCGGTCGACCACCCCGACTACACGGACCTGCTGGTCCGGGAGGGACTGATCCACATCGACGGCCTGCACCGCATGCTGGCCTGGGAGCTGGCCGGACGCCTGCCCGACCGGCCGCGCCTGGACGCGTTCCTCGCGGGCGACCCCCTGGTCGTGGACCCGCACGCGACGGGGCCGGTCCGCGCCGGGCGGGCGGCCCGGACGGGAGGCGAGCCGGAGTGACCTTCGCGACGCAGCACGTCCGGTCCACGCCGTCCGCACCGTCCACGCCGTCCAACCGGGCCGCGTCGTCCGCCCGGTCGCTGTCCGGGTTCCTGTTACGGCTCGCCCGGGAGCACCCGGACCGGACCGCCCTGACCGACGGCGACCGCACCCTCGACTACCGCACCCTCGACGCCGCGGCCGGCCGGATCGCGGCCCGGCTGGCCGCGTCCGGCACCGGCCCGGGCGACCGGGTCGCCCTGCTCGGGCCCCGGGACGCCCGCATGCTGGTGCTGCTGCACGGCGTGCTGCGCTCGGGCGCGGCGGCGGTGATGGCCGACCCGGACTGGTCGGCGGCCGACCTCGCCCGGAGGCTGGCGGCCGTCCGGATCGGCCGGGTGCTCAGCACCGAGGCGGCCTTCCCCGGGCCGGAGGGCCATCCGGCCGAGGTGGTGGACGTCGACCGGCTGGCCGGGCCCGAGGGCCTGCCCGACGCGCCGGGCAGCGTGCCCGGTACGACCGGTGACCTCATGCCCGGCGGGGCCGAGGACCTCATGCTCTGCGGGGCCGAGGAGCTGATGTTCGGTGCGGCCGAGGACCCCGCGTACCTGTCCTTCACCTCGGGGTCGAGCGGCGAGCCCAAGGCGGTGGCCGTCACCCACGCCAACGCGGTGCACTACGCGCGGGCGCTGGCCGACCGGCTGGGCTTCACCGAGGCCGACGCCCCGTGCGTCGCGCACGTCACCACGCTGGCCGCCGACCTCGGCCACACCGCCTGGCTGCTGGCCCTCGCGGTCGGCGGTTCGGTGCACGTGGTGCCGGACGGCGAGGTGCGCGACCCGGAGGCGTTCTGGGCGTCGCTGCGGCGCGCCGGGGTGTCCGTGCTGAAGACCACCCCCTCGCACCTGACCGTCCTGCTGGAGGGCCGGCCCGGCGACGCCCCGCCCCTGCACACCGTGCTGCTCGGCGGGGAGGCGCTGCCGCGCCCGTTCGCGGCCGCCCTGCTCGACACCGGCGTCACCGCCCGGCTGGTCAACCACTACGGCCCGACCGAGACGACCGTCGGCGCCACCTGCTTCCTCGCCGCGACCGCCCGCCAGCTGCCGGCCGAGGAGCCGACCGTCCCGATCGGCACCGGGATCGGCGAGGTGCGGCTCGCCCTGCTGGACGGCGACGGGCGGCCGGTGCCCGACGGCGCGGTGGGGGAGCTGCTGATCGGCGGCCGGGGCGTCAGTGCCGGTTACTTCGGCCGGCCCGCCGAGACGGCGCGCGGGTTCGTCCGCCACGACGGTGAACGCATGTACCGCACGGGCGACTTGTGTCGACGCCGGGCGGACGGGAGCCTGGTCTTCCTCGGCCGGGTGGACCGCCAGGTCAAGATCCGGGGCTACCGGGTCGACCTCGCCGAGATCGAGCGGGCGATGGACGACTTCCCGGGCGTCGCCCGGTCCGCGGTGCTGGTCCGGGAGACCGCCGTGGGGAACCAACTCCTGGCCGCCGTACGGTTGTCGGCCGACGGCGCCGGGCTGGCCGGGATCGGCTCCTACCTGCGCGACCGACTGCCCGGCTACTCCGTGCCGCAGCCGATCCTGACCCTGCCGGAGTTCCCGGTCGGGCCGAACGGCAAGCTCGACCGGGATCGGCTGGCCGAGCTGGTCGCCGAGCTGGTCGAGGCCCGGGCGGAGTCGGGGCCGTCCTCGGACGGGGACGCGCTGGCCCGATCGATCGCCGGGTTCTGGGCGGCCGCACTGGGCCTGCCCGGGGTCGGGCCGCACACCGACGTGCTGGACCTCGGCGGGGACTCCATCCTCGCCATGCGCACCGTCGCCTTCCTGCGCCGGTCGGGCCTGCGCGTCCACTACGACGACTTCTACCGGCACCCGACCGCGCACGGCCTGGCCGCAGCCGCCGCAGCCGTACCGGTTCCGGCCTCCGCTCCGGCCGGGCGGACCGGAAGCGGCGACCGGGGGAGTCAACTCGCCCCCGCGCAGCGGTGGCTGTACCTCCAGCGGTCCGTCGACGACCTGCGGCACTGGAACCAGTCCGTCCTGCTGCGCTGCCGGACGGCCGTCGACCCGGCCGCGCTCTCGGCCGCGCTCGCGGCCGTCCTGGAACGCCACCCGGCGCTGCGGCGGCCCGTCTCGCCGGAGGGCTACGACGCACCCCGGCCGGTGGCCGACCTCGACCCGCTGTCGTTCTCCCGGATCCCGCGCGGGACGGCCCCGATCGCCGAGACCGTCGCCGGGGTCTGCACCGAACTCCACCGCAGCCTGGACCCGTTGGCCGGCCGGCTGCTGCGCGCCCACCTGTTCACCGGCCCGCCCGGCACCGACGACCGGCTCGCCCTGATCGCGCACCACCTGGTGGTCGACGGGCTGTCGTGGCGCATCCTGCTGGACGACCTCGCCCACGCCTACCGGGCGGTGCTCGACCAGAAGCCGGCCGACCTGCCGCCGACCCCCGACTTCTACCAGTGGGCCGCTGCCGCGCCGCCGCCCCCGGCGCCGGTGTCGCCTTCTCCGGAGTCCGCGCCGGAGTCCGTGGTCCGCGCGCAGCCGGCGGCCGTCGGCTGGACGCTCGACGAGGACGGCACCGCTCGGCTGGTCGGCCGCCACGGCGGCGGGACCGGCCTGGAGGCCTTCCTGCTGGCGGCCTTCGCCGACGCCGTGACCGGCTGGAGCGGCCACCCGCGGCTGCCCGTCGAGGTGGAGACCCACGGCCGGGACACCGCCGGCGATCCGGGCGAATTCCTGGACACCGTCGGCTGGTTCACCGCCGTCAAGCGGCTGGTGGTCGAGGCGTCGGCCGGCCCCGAGGGGGCCGCGCAGCGCCTGCGCGAGGCCCCCGTCCAGGCGATGGACGCACCCGGCACCCGCTCCGCCGTCGGGTTCAACTTCCTCGGCACCTTCCGGCTGCCCGACGAGCCCGCACTGGACTGGACCGTCGCGGACGAGCAGGCCGGAGTGGCCCGTTGCACCGGCGGAGACCCGCTGTACGACCTGCGGCTCACCGCCCGCATCGTGGAGAACCGGCTGGTCGCCGACCTGGTGTACGGGTGGCCCGGTCTGCCGCACCCAGCCGCCGAGCGGATCGTCGCCGCGTTCGCCGGGACGGTGGCCGCCGAGGCCGGTGTCGGTGCCGGTACCGCCACCCGTCCCGTCCGGGCGCCGCTGTCGACCTCCGGCCAGCTGCTCCACCCCGGCACCCGGGCACCCGCCGTACCGGCGGCCCGCACCACGGTGCGCGAACCCGCCCGGGTACTGCTCACCGGCGCCACCGGCTACCTGGGGCGGCACCTGCTCGACGCCTTCGTCCAGCGGGGCGCCCACGTCACCTGCTTGGTCCGGGCCGAGCACGACGCCGGCGCCGTCCGGCGGTTGGGCGCGGGCGCCGACGACGGCCGGATCCAGGTCGTCGCCGGGGACATCGACCGGGAGGGGCTGGGCCTGTCCCCGGCCGGACTGGCGTGGGCCCGGGGCGCGCAGCTCGTCGTGCACGCCGCCGCGGACGTCCGGCTGGTGGCCTCGCCCGACGACCTGGAGCGGACCAACCACACCGCGGTGCGGCGGCTGCTCGGCTGGATCGACGAGCACGCCCCGGCGGCCCGCGTCCACCACGTCTCCACGCTCGCCGTCGCGGGCGGCGTGGACGGCCCGCCCCGCCGCTTCAGCGAGGCCGACCTGCGGATCGGCCAGCACTTCCGCACCCCGTACGAGCGGACCAAGTTCGCCGCCGAGCAGACCGTCCGCGCCTGGGCGGCCACCGGGCGGGCCGCCTACCTGTACCGCAGCGGCCACATCGCGGCGCACAGCCGGACCGGCGCCTTCCAGGCCAACATCGGCGACAACCGGATCTACCAGCTGATCCGCGGCTACCTGCTGGCCGGCGCCGCCCCGCGCCGGCCGCGCACCACCTACGCGTTCTCCTACGTCGACACCGTGGCCGCCGGGATCGCCGCGATCGCGCTGGACCCGTACGCCGCGCCCGGCGCCTACCACGTCGAGAGCCCGCACGAGACGCCGCACGACGAGCTCGTCCGCTGGCTCGCCGGCCACGGCCACCCCGTCCGGCTCACCGACGACGAGGCCTTCGCGGCGGCGATCGCCCGGGCCGAACGCGACCACCCGACGGCGGCGGGGCTGGCCGCCGCGTGGTCCCTCCAGGAGGAGCGCAACGTCCTCGTGGACCGCGCGTACACCACCTCCGTGCTGGACCGGCTGGGCGTCCGGTTCGCCGAGCCCACCTCGCAGTGGTGGTCGGCCGCGCTCACCCGGGCCGCCGAGGCCGGCTACCTGCCGCCCGTCGCACCGCCGCACTGACTCCCGTCCGCCGCACTGACTCCCGTGCGTAGGACCGACCCCCGTCCGCCGCGCCGGCGCCCCGTGAGCCGCGCCCCCACCGACCCGTACCCCCAGACCCATGGAAGGCGGACCTCGTGTCCCAGCTCTCCCCGGTGCTCAAGCAGGCCACCCCCGTCGTCGCCACCCGCGGCGAAGGACTCCACCTCTTCGACGCCGACGGCCGCCGCTACCTCGACTTCACCTCCGGCGTGGGGGTGACCAGCACCGGCCACTGCCACCCGCGCGTGGTGGAGGCGGTGCGCGAGCAGGCCGGCCGGCTGATCCACGGCCAGTACACCACCGTGCTGCACGACCCCCTGCTCACCCTCACCGAGCGGCTCGGCGAGGTGCTGCCGCCAGGCCTGGACTCGCTGTTCTACGCCACCGCCGGCACCGAGGCGGTGGAGGCGGCGCTGCGGCTCGCCCGGCACGCCACCGGCCGGCAGAACGTGATCGTCTTCGAGGGCTCCTTCCACGGCCGCACCATGGGCGCGGCCGCGCTCACCACGGCCGGCAGCCGCTTCCGCGCGGGCATCGGCCCGGTGATGCCCGGTGTCGCGGTGGCGCCGTTCCCCGACGCCTTCCGGCTCGGTCTGAGCCTCGGGCTGAGCGAGGCGCAGGCCGTGGAGCACGCCCTGCGCGGACTCGACCAGGTGCTCGCGACCGTCAGCGCCCCCTCCGAGACCGCCGCGATGTTCGTCGAACCGGTGCTCGGCGAGGGAGGCTACGTGCCCGCGCCCGCCGGGTTCCTCGCCGGGCTGCGCGAGCGCGCGGACCGGCACGGCATCCTGCTGGTCGTCGACGAGATCCAGACGGGCTTCGGCCGCACCGGCCGGTTCTGGGCCCACCTGCACCACGAGGGCGTGGTGCCCGACGTCCTGATCACGGCCAAGGGCCTGGCCAGTGGCTTCCCGCTGTCCGCGATCGCCGCGCCGACCGACCTGATGCGGCGGGCCCGGCCCGGCTCGCAGGGCGGCACCTACGGCGGCAACCCGGTGGCCTGCGCCGCCGCGCTGGCCACGCTGGACGTCATCCGGGACGAGCAGCTGGTCGACAACGCCGCCGAACAGGGATCGCGGCTGCTGGACGGCCTGCGGGCGGTCGCCGCCGGAGCGCCGGGCGTCGCCGACGTCCGGGGCCTCGGGCTGATGATCGGCAACGAGTTCTGCCACCCGGACGGCTCTCCGGACCCGGACACCGCCAAGCGCGCCCAGCAGGCGGCGGCTGACCTCGGCCTGCTGCTGCTGATCTGCGGTATCCACCTGAACGTGGTCAGGATGATCCCGGCCCTGACCGTCACGGCCGGGCAGGTCGACGAGGCGCTGGCGCTCTGGTCCAAGGCGGTGGCGGCGGCCGCCGCCCAGCGGTAGAGAGGAGTGGTTCCGCACATGTACGACGACACGGTGTCCGAAATCGGCTGGAGCAGCGAGGAGTTGGAGGCGCGGCGGGAGCAGTGGTCGCTCCCGCTCGACGAGGGTGAGCGACAACTGCTCTGGGCGGACGCGCGGGCCGGACGGTGGGGCGCGGCCGAGCCGGTCCGGGCGAAGCTGCGCGCGCTCGTCCAGGGCGGTGCCCGTTCCGTCGGCGTCGCCCACGTCACCGGGCTGATGGATCCGACCGCCCCGGAGGAGGAGGTCGCGGCGGCCCTGTCGTTCCTGCTGCGGGACTTCGGCGAGATCGTCCCGCAGAACGGGCGCGGCGACCTCACCCAGGTGCTGCACGACCAGGACGGCGACGGCAACACCGAGCTCGGATTCCACTGCGACACCTGCGACCTGCTCGTCCTGCTCTGCATCCAACCCGCCTACAACGGTGGAGGGTTGACCAAGCTGGCGAGTGCGCGGCACGTCTACGACCTGATCAAGCGGGAGCGGCCGGACGCCCTCGCCACCCTCACCGAGGACTGGACCTTCGACCGGACCGGTCGGGCCGGGCCCCAGGTCGTGGTCTCCCCGATCCTCTACACCCAGAAGGACGGGACCATCGCCTGCTACTACCAGACCCGCACCGTCCGCTCGTCCCCCGACCGCGGCGGCCCGCCGCTGACGGACCGCCAGTGGGACGCGCTCGGTGTGCTCGACGAGGTGCTCTACCGGCCCGAGATCGCCTTCGGCCTCCCGATGGCCGCCGGAGACCTGCTGATCATCCGCAACAGCCGGGTCCTGCACGGGCGTTCGGCCTACGTGGACGAGCCTGCGCCGAACTCCCGGCGGATGCTGCGGATCTGGATGAACACGGAGGACATGTGACCGGGAGCGTACAGGCGCCGCACGGGCGGACGGCCGTCGTCACGGGCGGCGGCAGCGGGCTCGGCCGGGCCGTGTCCCTGGCCCTGCTGGGCGCAGGCTGGTCCGTCGCGCTGGCCGGGCGACGCAAGGACGCCCTCCAGGAGACCATCGCCCTCGCGGAGGTCGACCCCGCCCGGGTGCTGGCCGTCCCGACCGACATCCGCCAACCGGAGGAGGTCGCGGCCCTGTTCGACGCCGTCCGCGACCGCTTCGGCCGGGTCGACCTGCTGTTCAACAACGCCGGCGCCGCCGCCCCGCGCCGACCCATCACCGAGACCCCGTTCGAGGACTGGAACCGCGTCCTGGACACCATCGTCACCGGGGGCTTCCTCTGCGCTCGTGAGGCCTTCCGGGTGATGAGCACCCAGTCCCCGCAGGGCGGGCGCATCATCAACAACGGCGCGCCCTCCGCCCACGTCCCGCGGCCCAACTCCATCGCCTACACGGCCGCCAAGCACGCCGTCCTCGGCCTCACCAAGGTGCTCTCCCTGGACGGCCGCGCGCACGGCATCGCGGTCGGCCAGATCGACGTCGGCAACGTCACCCCGGTCGACGGCGGCCCGCAGCCCGCCGCCATGCAGGCGGACGGCACGATGGCGGTCGAGGCGACCATCCCGGTGGAACGCTTCACCGAGGCCGTCCTGCTGATGGCCTCGATGCCGCCGGACACCAACGTCCAGTCCCTGACCGTCCTGCCCACCACCATGCCGTACATCGGGAGGGGCTGAACCGTGCTGGTCAGCGCACGCTGCTTCGACGAGTACCGCGCGATGTTCGCGCTCACCGACGGCGACCTCGCCCCCGGCCGGCGCATCCTGGACTGCCCGGGCGGCGCGGCCAGCTTCACGGCCGAGGCCGGCCGGCGCGGCATCGACGCGGTGGCCGTCGACCGCGAGTACGCCCGCCACCGGGAGGACCTCGGCGTCCTCGTCGAACGGGAGACCCGGCACAAGCGCGACCAACTGGTCCGAGAGGCATCGGACTTCGTCTGGACGTGGTACGGCGACCCCGACCGCCTCACCCGGCAGTGGATCGCCAACGCCCGCGACTTCCAGGCCGACATCGCCGC
Source organism: Kitasatospora sp. NPDC088264 (assembly GCF_040685715.1). Lineage (NCBI taxonomy): Bacteria > Bacillati > Actinomycetota > Actinomycetes > Kitasatosporales > Streptomycetaceae > Kitasatospora > Kitasatospora sp. NPDC088264. The sequence continues at coordinate 8,317 of NZ_JBFBIR010000030.1, read as the reverse complement.
CCGCCCGGACCGCTACGTCGCCGGCTCACTGCCCGAACTCCCGTTCGCCGACGACTCCTTCGACCTGGTCCTCAGCTCGCACCTGCTCTTCTCGTACGGCAACCGGCTGGACGGGGACTTCCACCTGGCGGCCCTCCTGGAACTCGCCCGGATCGCCCGCCGCGAAGTCCGGCTCTTCCCCGTCATGGTGTACGACACCGGTGTCCGCTACGGGGAGCTGGACGGGTTGCGCCAACACCTGGACGTCCTCGGGATCACGAGCCGCGTGGAGCGGGTGGACTACGAATTCCAGCCCGGTGACAACGAGTTGCTCGTGCTGTCGTGCGCCGACTACCGGCCGCTGGCGCGGACCGGGGCCGGAGCGCCGGGAGCCGACGCGTCGGTGCCGAGCGCCGCCGACCCGGTGCGGTGGCGGCACCGGGAGAACCCCTGACCTCAGGCCTGAGCCCTGCCCGTGCCCCTGGCCCTGACCGACGCCGACTCCGCGTCGGTCAGGGCCAGGGGCCTGACCTGGGCCTGGGCCCAGGCCCAGGTCACCCGCCCACGGGGGCGGATCCGGCGGCGCCGCCCCCGAGGTGGGCGGCAATCCTCCGCGCGCACTCCAGCGACTCGGTGCGCGAGGTGTCCACCTCCAGGTCGTAGCGCACGCCCTGGTGGACCAGCTCCGCCTGCGAAGCGGCCATCCCCAGGATCCGGTTCCCCCGGGCAAGCTCCCGGCCGGTGGCCACCGCCGCCTCGCAGCGGACCCCGACCCACAGCACGTCCAGGCCCACGAGTGCCTTCTCCCAGCGGAGTTGGGACTCCGACCGGCCGAGGAAGACCTCGTCGACGATCACCCGCGCGCCCGCCCCCGCCATGGCCGCGACCCCCGCGATCCACGCCGCCTCCAAGGCCCGGAACGCAGCCCCGACGCTCACCCCGCCATCGGCCGCGAAGCCGATGCCCCCGTCCGTATCGTGCAGGGACGCGGGCGCCGCCTCGATCAGGGTGTCGACCCCGACCGTCAGCCAGGGCTCCGGCAGCACCGCCTGCAGGCACCGGGCGATCCCGGACTTGCCCGAGCTGGAACCGCCGTTCAGCACAATCACCTGAGTCGCCATCCCGCCACCGTAGCCACTCCGGCACCACGTCCCAACCGGTTATCGGACGCCCGGCGAGAGCCTGGCCGCCGAGGGGTGGGGCGCGTCGGGAGGGGGTGGGACTGGTCACGGTCCGTGTCGACGTGGTGACGGCGCGATCACTCGTGCGGGGGAAAAGCGATGGTTGCGCTTTGAACAGTCGCGGTGGCTGGCCAGACTGGTCCTTCTCCGACCGGCCGGTCGGAGGTGGTGAGCGAGGGGGAGCACGGGCATGGGCATTTCGCCGTACCGCGGCATGTGCGGCCTCGCCGCCGAGCACCCCGGAGGCCCGGACCTCCTCGCGGGAGTCGCCAGACCGGCGCCGCACGGCGAGGCCGACGCCCTCCGCCGGGACGTCGGGGCGTGGCTGGTGGCGAGCGGCGTGCTCGGCGGTGACGTCCAAGGGTTCCTGGCACAGGGCCACCTGGACCTGGTGGCGGAGGCGTGGGGCGACGTTCCCCGGGGTCCGCGGCTGGTCGCGGCGGCGAAGTGGCTGGTGCTCACCTGGATCCTCGACGACCGCTTCGACGACCAGTGGATCGGCGGGCCCGTCACGGCGGCCCGGCGGACCGTCCGGGCACTCACGGACGTCCTGGGCGGTGGTTCGGGCGGCGGTTCGGACGGCGTTCTGGGTAGCGTTCCGGGCGGCGGCTCGGGTGGCGGCTTGGGTGGTGCTTCGGACGGCGGTTCGGATGGCATCGAGCCGCCCGGCGACGCACTCGTCGAGGCGTTCGCGGTGCTGTGGCGGGAGACGGCCGAGCTGACGCCGCCGCAGTGGCGGTCGCGCTACGCGGCGTACTTCCGCGCGTACCTGGACACCTCGCTCGGCTACCTCGACGAGACCCCGCTCCGCGACACCGCCTTCCGCGACACCGCCTTCCGCGACACCGCCTTCCGTGACACCCCCTTCCAGGACCTCGGGGCCGCCGCCCCGGCCGGCGCCGTGCAGACCGTCCCCGAGTACCTCCGCCGACGGGACCAGGACGGCGCCGTGTCGTGCGCGGCGGGCTGGATCGAGCTCGCCCACGGCCTGGACCTCGCCGACGAGGTGTTCCGGCACCCGAGGGTGGCGGACCTGCTGATGCGCTTCAACCACGTCGTCTGCTGGGTCAACGACCTCTACTCCGCAGAGGGGGAGTCCGCCGCCGGGAACGGCAAGAACCTGCTGCGCTCGTTCACCGTCCACGAGGGCCTGGCCCCCGAAGAGGCGTCGGCCCGGCTCGGGGCGCTGTGCGAGGCCGAGTCGACGACGCTGGAGTTCCTGGCGGACGGCATCGCCCGCGACCCTTCGTCGCCCGGCGAGGTGCGGGCCTTCGCCCTCGGACTGGTCCGCTTCACCCGCGCGCTCATCCACTGGACGGCGACGGCCGCCCGCTACCATACGGAGTCACCGCGATGATCCCCCGTCCGCCCGGCGGCCTGCCGCTGCTCGGGCACCTGGTGCCGTTCCTGCGCGACCCGCTGGCGTTCCTGCGTTCCCTGCCCCGGTACGGCGGCCTCGTCCAGATCAGACTGGGGCCGGTCTCCGCGGTGGTGGTCTGCGACCTGGAGCTGACCCGGCACGTCCTGCGCGAGGACCGGGTCTTCGACAAGGGCGGGTTCCTGTTCGAACGGGTCCGCGACTTCGCCGGCAACGGCCTGGTGACCTGCCCCCACGCCGACCACCGCCGCCAGCGCCGCTACGTCCAGCCCGCCTTCCGCGCCGACCGGATCGCGCGGTACACGGAGGTGATGGCCCGGGAGGCCCGGCGGCTGGCCGGGTCCTGGAGCGACGGGCAGGAGGTCGACATCACCGCCGAGTTGAGCCTGGCCGCCGGGCGCAGCCTGGTCTCGACCCTGTTCACCCGGCTGCCGTTCACCGGCCTCCAGGAGACCGTCGACGACTTCGTGCTGCTGATCGGCGGCTCCTACCGGCGCATGCTGCTGCCCCACCGGCTCAACCGGATCCCGCTGCCGGCCAACCGCCGCTACGACGCCGCCCGCAGCCGGCTGGTGCGCCTGGTCGACGAGGTCGTCACCGCCTACCGCGCGGATCCGGAGGACCGGGGCGACCTGGTGTCGACGCTGGTGGCCGCTGACGCGGGCGGGCAGGCGCTCTCCAACGCGGAGGTCACCGACCAGGTGATGACGATCTTCGCCGCCGGCTTCGACACCATCGCCAACTCCACCGTGTGGGCCCTGCACCTGCTCGCCCAGCACCCGGACATCGCCGATCGGGTCCGGGCCGAGGTGGACGCGGCCCACGTGGACGCGACCGGGGTGACCGTGCTCGGGGTGAACGCGCCCGAGGCGGACGCGCTCGGTGTGGACGCGGCCGAGACCGACGCCACCCCGGCGGCCGGCACGTCGGCGAGCGTGGACGGGCTGGAGCTCACCACCCGGGTCGTCCGCGAGGCCGTCCGGCTGTACTCCCCGGGCTGGCTGCTCACCCGCGTCACGGCCACCGACACCGAACTCGGCGCGCACCGCCTGCGCGAGGGCACGACGGTCGTCTACAGCCCCTACCTCCTGCACCGCCAGTCCGCCCTGTTCCCCGACCCCGACCGCTTCGACCCCGAGCGGTGGGTGGGCGTCCACCCGCAGCGCGGCCCGTTCATCGGCTTCGGCGCGGGACCGCGCCGCTGCGTCGGCGAGCAGTTCGGCATGACCGAGTCCGTCCTGCTGCTCGCCACGATCATGCGGGCCTGGCGGCTGGAGCACGTCCCCGGCCGGACCGTCCGCGAGCTGCCGCTCGCCACGCTGCGCCCCGGCCCGGTGTGGATGCGCGCGACCCGCCGGGACGGCCTCGCCTCCACCGGAGCCGCCGGGTGAGCACGGCCCTCGTCCTCGGCGGCGGCCTGGCCGGCACGCTGGCCGCCGCCGCCCTGGCGCCGCACGCCCGGACCGTCACCGTTCTCGAACAGGACGTCCTGCCCGTCCTGCCCGGCCCGCGCCGGGGCCTGCCGCAGGGCGAGTTCAGCCACATCCTGCTCGGCGGCGGCGCGGACGCCGTCGAGGAGGTCCTGCCCGGAACGCTCGACGCCCTGCTCGCCGCCGGCGCCCACTACCGCTCGATCCCCGCCGGCCTGCTGATGCGCCTCGGGCCGGGCTGGCTCCAGGGCTTCGACTCGCCGGCCTACCTGATCGCGTGCAGCCGCCACCTGCTCGACCACGTCGTGCGGCGGCGGCTGCGCGAGCAGGCGAACGTGACGGTCCGCGAACGCACCTCCGTCCTCGGCCTGGTGGGCGGCCCGGGCCGGATCGTCGGGGTCCACATCGAGAACCCGGACGGCTCGCGGGAGACCCTGCGGGCCGACCTGGTCGTGGACGCGACCGGCCGCCGCTCCCGCGCCCCGGAGTGGCTGCGCGCGCTGGGGGTCAAGGGCCTGTGCGAGGAGACGGTGGACGCCGGACTCGCCTACGCCGCCCGGGTGTTCGAGACGCCGGGCGGAAACGAGGGCTTCCCGGTGGTGAGCATCGTGCCCGTCCCGGGGCGTGGCCGGCCCGGTCGGGGCGCCACCATCATCCCGATCGAGGACGGGCGCTGGATCGTCACGCTCTCCGGCACCCGGGGCGGCGAACCCGCCAGGGGCGAGCGCGAGTTCCACGACTTCCTGAAGGCGCTGGACCACCCGGTCGTCCACGACCTCGCCCGTGCCGCCCGCCCGCTCGGCCCGATCCGCACCTGCCACGGGACACTGAACCGCCGGCGCCGCTACGAATGCTACGAGGGCGGCCCGCTGGCCGGGTTCGCCGCCACCGGCGACGCGGTGGCGGCGCTGAACCCGGTGTACGGGCACGGCATGACGGTCGCCGCCCAGTGCGCCGCCGCCATCCGCGCCGCCGTCGACAGCGAAGGCCTGCACCCGGGGGTGAGCGCACTGATCCAGCGGCGGATCGCCAGGGTCGTCGACACGCCCTGGGACATGGCCAAGGACCAGGACGAGGGCTTCCCGGACGCGCTGTCGAGCCACCCCGCCACCGCCGCCGGGCCCGCCGCCGTGTTCACCCGCTGGTACACCCGCCGGGTGCTGGGCGCGGCCCTCACCGACCCCGCCGTCTCGGCCGCCTACTTCGAGGTGTTCTCCCTCGCCGCCAGACCCGCCCGGCTGGCCAGGCCCGCGGTGGCCCTCGGCGCACTGCGACCCCGGCGTGCCCACCCGCCGACCGCCGGCCAGGCGATCGCCCGCTTCCCGGGGGTGGCCGCACTGGCCGGGCCGTACTGACCGGCCCGGACGGTCGGAACCGCCCAACCTCCCGCTCAGGTGCTCCTGTTCACGCCCTCGCCGTCGCCGTTGCCGTCGCCGCCCTCGGACGCCCAGGTCCTGTCCCGCCAAGATCGGTCGGACGGACCCGGGGCGACCTGACGGCGTCGGTCACCGAGCCGCCGCGGCCATGGCCTCGCGAACGGTGATCAGGCATGGATCGCAGTAGCGGTCCGGGCCCGCCGACTCCCCGCCGCCCGCGGCCGGCGCGACGCGCTGGGCGGGTTCGAGGAAACGTCCGCACAGGGACGTCGACGAGTCGTTCTTCGTCACCACGTGCCACACCACGGCCGGCGGTGACACCGCCGGGTCGTGCTCGGCCCACATCTCGTACACGGCAGCCTCCCGAATCGCTGGGGCCCGGTCACCCCATGCAACCTCCCTCCCCGGCGGTCGGCCACCGGACGGGGCCCGGTGGGATGGCGCGCGGGCGGTCGGGGCCCGTCCGGCCACTCCCGCCGGGGCGCGCGCCGCGCTCCTCCGGCCGGGTTTCCCTTGTCGTGGTGGCCGGTTGCCCCTGGCGTTTCGGTGTCGCGTCAGTAACATGAGTTCCCCTCACGTTCACGTCAGGAGGCAGTCATGCCGGACCGCTACGACCTGCCGACGGGGTTCCGCTGGGGCGCCGCCACCGCCGCCTACCAGATCGAGGGGGCGGTGACCGAGGACGGCCGCGGGCCCTCCGTCTGGGACGTCTTCGCGGCCCGCCCCGGCGCCGTCCGCGACGGCCACACGGGCGCGGTGGCCTGCGACCACTACCACCGGTACCCCGAGGACATCGCGCTGATGAAGGACCTCGGGCTCGACGGCTACCGCTTCTCCATCGCCTGGCCCCGCGTGCTCCCCACGGGCAGCGGTCCCGTGAACCCCGCCGGACTCGCCTTCTACGACCGCCTGGTGGACGCCCTCCTCGACGCCGGCATCACCCCGCTCCCCACCCTCTTCCACTGGGACCTCCCGCAGGCCCTGGAAGACGGCGGCGGCTGGTTGAACCGCGACACCGCCCACCACTTCGCCGACTACGCCGCGATCGTGACCGACCGCCTCGGCGACCGCGTCCCCGCCTGGATCACCCTCAACGAGCCCTTCGTCCACACCGTCTTCGGCTACGCCCTGGGCACCCACGCCCCCGGCCGCACCCTGATGCTGGAGGCCCTCCCGGCCGCCCACCACCAGCTCCTCGCCCACGGTCTGGCCGCCTCGGTCCTCCACGACCGCGGCCTGGAGGTGATGCTCTCCAACAACCTCACCCCGGTCGAGCCGGCCACCCCCTCCGACGCCGACCTCGCCGCCGCCCAGGCCTACGACGCCCTCCACAACCGCCTGTTCACCGACCCCGTCCTCCTCGGCCGCTACCCCGACCTCTCCGCCCTGGGTGTCCCCGACGACCTGTACGGCGCCATCCACCCCGGCGACACCGACCTCATCGCCGCCCCCGGCCTCGACGGCCTCGGCCTCAACTTCTACAACCCCACCCGCATCGCCGCCCCCACCGATCCGGGCCTCCCCTTCGACTTCGTCGACATCCCCGACGTCCCCCACACCGCCTTCGGCTGGCCCGTCGTCCCCGACGCCCTCCGCCAACTCCTCCTCAACCTCCGCGACACCTACGGTAAATCCCTCCCACCCATCACCATCACCGAGAACGGCTGCTCCGTCACCGAGTCCACCACCCCCGACCAACCCCGCATCGACTTCATGTCCGCCCACCTCGACGCCCTCGCCGCCGCCATCGCCGAAGGCATCGACATCCGCGGCTACTACACCTGGTCCCTCCTCGACAACTACGAGTGGGCCGAGGGCTACCACCAGCGCTTCGGCCTCATCCACGTCGACTTCGCGACCCAACAGCGCACCCCGAAGGCCTCCTACACCTGGTACCGCGACCTGATCGCCGCCCACCGTGCGAGGTCCGCGAACTAGGGCGTGTTTCAGAAGTGGATCAAGGTCATGCGATGATCTTGATCCGTGGCTCGGGGAGATCTGACGGATGCCCAGTGGGTGGTGCTGGAACCGCTGCTACCGCAGGGCATCAAGCCCGGTCGGCCGCCGGTGCACACCAAGCGGCAGCTGATCAACGGCATACGGTTCCGCACCCGCTCGGGCATGCCGTGGCGGGATCTGCCCGAGCAGTACGGGCCGTGGGAGACGGTGTGCGGGCTGTTCCGCCGCTGGCAGCGCGACGGCACGTGGCACCGGATCCTTGAGCAGTTGCAGGCCCGCGCCGATGCGAAGGGCCTGATCACCTGGGATATCTCCGTGGACTCCACGATCGCTCGCGCGCACCAGCACGCGGCCGGTGCGCGCAAAAGGGGGACCTTCAGGTCGAGCCGCCCGGCGGCGTCTTCACCGAGCCCGACGACCACGGGCTCGGACGCTCCCGCGGCGGGCTGACTACCAAGATCCACCTGGCGGTCGAGCAGGCGCAGAAGCTGATGTCGCTCGTGATCACCGCTGGGCAGCGCGGCGACTCCCCGCAGTTCCAGGTGGTCCTGGGCCGTATCCGTGTGCCGCGTCTCGGTCCGGGGCGGCCACGCACCCGGCCGGACAAGGTCCGCGCCGACAAGGCGTACGGCTCGCGCGCGAACCGCGTCTACCTGCGCAGACGACGCGTCTTCTGCACGATCCCGGAGAAGTGCGACCAGGTCGCCAACCGCAAGAAGCGCGGCCCCCACGGCGGTCGGCCTCCGAAGTTCGACAAGGACGACTACAAGGAGCGCCACGCGGTGGAGTGCGGGATCAACCGCCTCAAACGCCACCGCGCAGTCGCCACGAGGTATGAGAAACTCGCCGTCCGCTACGAAGCGACCGTGCTGGTCGCAGCCATCAACGAGTGGCTGTGACCAGCACTTTCGAAACACGCCCTAGGCAGTGTCGTCAAAGGTCAGGCCCACATGAGGAGTGAGGCGAGGGTGGCGGCGGCTTGGTAGGACACGGCGGTCTTGTCGAACCTGGTGG
>NZ_JBFBIR010000029.1:0-100174 GCF_040685715.1 Kitasatospora sp. NPDC088264 | reverse complement strand
CGCAATCCAATAAAACGAACACGCCGAATAGGAACCAAGCCGCGACAAGACGCGACCCGGCCCGAACCAGGAAATGGTGTTTCAAAAGGATTGGCTGCCCCGGGACCGTCCGCGCGGAGATGCGTGTCCGGTGCTCCCAGCCAGGCAGCTCGAAGAACTCTACGCGTGATCGCGACCGGATGCAAACGGGGTGCAAAGGGCCGGCCGGACCCCGGGGAGAGGGGTCCGGCCGGCACGACCGCGGGGCGGGGGATCAGCTGTTGGTGGGGAAGCCGAGGTTGATACCGCCGTGCGAGGGGTCCAGCCAGCGCTGGGTCACGGCCTTGCCGCGGGTGAAGAACTGCACGCCGTCCGGACCGTACGCGTGGGCGTCGCCGAACAGGGAGGCCTTCCAGCCGCCGAAGGAGTAGTAGGCGACCGGGACCGGGATCGGCACGTTGATGCCGACCATGCCGACCTCCACCTCGAACTGGAAGCGCCGGGCCGCGCCGCCGTCGTTGGTGAAGAGGGCGGTGCCGTTGCCGTACGGGTTGGCGTTGATCAGTGCCAGGCCCTCGTCGTAGGAGGCGACGCGCACGACGGAGAGGATCGGGCCGAAGATCTCGTCGTTGTAGACGGACATGCCCGGCTTCACGTGGTCGAACAGGGTGGGGCCGAGCCAGAAGCCGTCCGAGGTCGGGGCGCCGTTCTCGTCCTCGGCGGTGACCGGGTGCTTGCGGCCGTCCACGGCGAGCTCGGCGCCGTCGGCGACCCCGGACTCGACGTAGGAGGTGACCTTGTCGCGGTGCTGGCCGGTGACCAGCGGGCCCATCTCGGAGTCGCCGTTGCAGCCGGGGCCGACCTTCAGGATGGCGATCCGCTGCTTGATCTTGTCGACCAGCTCGTCGCCGATCGGGTCGACCGCGACCAGGACGGACACGGCCATGCAGCGCTCGCCGGCCGCGCCGAAGCCCGCATTGACGGCGGCGTCGGCGGCCAGGTCGAGGTCGGCGTCGGGCAGGACCAGCATGTGGTTCTTGGCGCCGCCCAGGGCCTGCACGCGCTTGCCGTAGCGCGTACCGGTCTCGTAGACGTAGCGGGCGATCGGGGTGGAGCCGACGAAGCTGACGGACTTGACGTCCGGGTGCTCCAGCAGGCGGTCCACGGCGGCCTTGTCGCCGTGCACGACGTTGAAGACGCCGTCCGGCAGGCCGGCCTCCTTCCACAGCCCGGCGAGGAAGTTGGCGGCGGACGGGTCCTTCTCCGAGGGCTTCAGGACGACGGTGTTGCCGGCCGCGATGGCGAGCGGGAAGAACCACATCGGCACCATGGCCGGGAAGTTGAACGGCGAGATGATCGCGACCGGGCCGAGCGGCTGGCGGATCGAGTAGACGTCGACGCCGGTGGACGCCTGCTCGGTGAAGCCGCCCTTGACGAGCTGCGGGATGCCGCAGGCGTACTCGACGACCTCCAGGCCGCGGGCGATCTCGCCGAGCGCGTCGGAGTGGACCTTGCCGTGCTCGGACACGATGATCGCGGCCAGCTCGTCGCGGCGGGCGTTCAGCAGCTCGCGAAAGGCGAACAGCACGGTGGTGCGCTTGGCGACCGAGGCGGTGCGCCACTCGGCGAAGGCCGAGGCGGCGGCGGCCACGGCCTGGTCGACCTCGGCGATCCCGGCGAAGTCGACCTGGCCGGCGACCTGGCCGGTGGCCGGGTCGAAGATGTCACCGCGGCGGGGCGCCGCGCCGGCGGTGGCGACGGGCTCGCCGCCGATCCAGTGAGTGATGTGCTTGCTCAAGTCCGTCTGCCTCCGAAGTCCCGGGCGGCGTCCTGCCGCCGGTCCTGTCTGGCGCCGCCCGCGAGTGGGCCGGGCGACGGGATTCACGGGGCTACCGCGCTCGTCTCCAGTCTGGTGGCCGCCGCGCCAGGCCTCAACGAACAGGCTGACGGGGATCGCGGATTCAGCCTTACAGGTCGTCCGGTTGCTCGGCCGAACGCGTGAGAGAGCACGAACGTGTGAAGCCGGACCCGCAAGGACGAACGCGCGAGGACGAACACGCGAGGACGGACGCGCAGCAACGAACCCGCAAGACGAGCGCGCAAGGACGAAGCGCCGCCACCCCGCGTTCAGGACTCCTCGTCCTCCAGGTACGGGTCGTGCAGACCGTCGGCCGCCTCCTGGGTCTCCAGCAGGTCCAGCCGCAGGTCCTGGGCCCAGGCGAGCGCCCACCGCTTCAGCCCGCCGACCGCTCGTGCCGCGACACCCCGGGCCCGGAACCGGCCGTCCGCCGCCTCGGCCAGCGTCTCCAGCCGGTCGGCGAGCGCCGCGGGCTGGAAGTCCGCGTCCAATTCGGCTGCCAGTGCGAGGAGTTCGCCCTCCCGGTAGCAGTCGGTGAGGGCGTGCACATCGACCAGGTCCCGCGGCATGCCGCGGTCCACCAGCAGCGCGGTGGTGAGCGCGGCGGCGTCCTCCAGGGCGACGACCGGCAGGACCACCGACAGGACGACTGGCAGCGCCACCGGCGGGACCGCCGACAGCGCCACCGCCGGCTCGCCGGGCGGGGGCGCGGCAAGGTCGAAGCGCACCGGCCGGTGGGCCAGCGGCTCCTTCCGCAGCTCCACCGAGTGCGACCGCCCGCCGAGCGCGAGCCGGACGGTGAGCTGCTCCAGTCGCGGCGTGCCCGGGCGTTCGGCGACCCCGCCGCCGGCCGCGCGGTAGGCCTCGCCCAGCGCGGCGGCCACCTCCGGCAGGTCGGCCCCGCCGGTCACCAGGGTGAGGCCGTCCTGCGGGCAGGCCGCGACGCCGTGGGCGCGCAGCGCGTGCCCGCCGGCCAGGGCGAGCCCGTACCGGTCGCAGACTGGGGCCGCCAGTGCGGCGAGGCGCAGCTGGGCCGGGCCCGGTCGAAGGGGCGCGTCGACGGCGTCCGGGGCGGTGGTCACGTTTCCAGTCTGACGCGACCGCCCGCCCCGCGCGCCACCGCCGGCCGGGGCCGGAGCCCGGACCGCGGGATCACCAGCCGCTGAGCCCGGCCGCGGCCTCGTGCAGGGCGAGTTCCAGCAGCACCGGGTCGTTGAGCCGTCCGGAGCCGTCGGGCGGGACCAGCCAGCGCACCCCGCGGCTGCGGCGCTCGGGGTGCGGGACGACGATCCAGGTGCCCTCCCCCGCGCTGCGCACGCCCGTGCCGATCCAGCGGGCGGCGGTGCCGACGGGGACCAGGAAGCTGACGTGCTCGTCCCCGAAGTCGGTGAGGACGGGGCCGCAGGAGCCGGTGTCCAGGATCTCCAGGGCCGGGCGCCCGAGCCGTCCGGGGACGGAGAGGACGTCCCAGCGGCGGCCGGCCGGTAGCAGCATCAGCCCCAGTCCGGTGCGCTCCCATTGCTCCCGGAAGGCCTCCGGGTCCGGTGCCACCTGGGCGAGCCAGTGCAGTCCGGTGCTCTCCATGTCTGTCCCCGCTTCTTGCCGCTGGTTCCGGTCGGGTCGTCCCGGTCGGGACGCGGCGGGGAGACCGAGACCCGCCGTCACCAAGGAGAGGCGGACGGCGGGTCTCTCTTACACGGATAACACGGATGACACGGATAACGCGGACAACGGGGTCAGCTGTCGAAGCCGAGCCCCATGCGGTCGAGCGTGCGCAGCCAGAGGTTGCGGTGGCCGCCGTTGCGGTCCGCGCGCTCCAGCGAGCGGGTGGTGATCTCGATCCCGGCCCAGCGCACCGGCTCGGGCGGGAACGGCAGCGGCTTGCTGCGCACCATGTCCAGCGAGGTGCGCTCGGTGCGCTCGCCGGACAGCAGGTCGAGCATCACCTCGGCGCCGAAGCGCGTCGCGCCGACGCCGAGCCCGGTGTACCCGGCCGCGTACGCGACCTTGCCCCTGTAGGCGGTGTCGAAGAACGCCGAGAACCGGCTGCAGGTGTCGATGGCGCCGCCCCAGGCGTGGGTGAACCGCAGGCCCTCCAGCTGCGGGAAGCAGCGGAAGAAGTGGTTCGCCAGCGTGCGGAAGGTCTCCGGCCGCTGGTCGTACTCGTGCCGGACGTGGCCGCCGTAGTGGTAGACGGCGTCGTAGCCGCCCCACAGGATCCGGTTGTCGGCGGAGAGCCGGAAGTAGTGGAACTTGTTGGCGCTGTCGCCGAGTCCCTGCCGGCCGCGCCAGCCGATCGCGGCGAGCTGTTCGTCGCTGAGCGGCTCGGTCATCAGCGCGTAGTCGTACACCGGCACGACGTACGGCCGGACCCTCTTGACCAGCGACGGGAACACGTTGGTGCCGAGTGCGACGCGCCGGGCGAAGACCCGTCCGTACGGGGTGCGGACGGCCATGCCGCTGCCGTACTCCCGCAGGTCGGTGGCCCGGGTGTGCTCGAAGATCCGCACGCCCTGGCCGAGGCAGGCGTCCCGCAGGCCCCAGGCGAGCTTGGCGGGGTGGACCATCGCCACGCCCTCCTTGTCCCAGAGACCGCCGAGGAAGGTCGGCGAGTCGACCTCGGCGCGCAGTTCGTCGGCGTCCAGGACGGTGATGTCGAAGCCGTACCGGGCGACGGCCTCGGCGATCTCGTGGAGTTCCTCGACCTGGTGCGGCTGGGTGGCGACGTCGATCTCGCCGGTGCGCTCCCACTCGGCGTCGATGCCGTAGCGCTTGAGGGTGGCCTCGATGCCGTCCAGGTTGGCGGCACCGAGGCGTTCCAGCTGGGCGAGTTCGGCGGGCCAGCGTTGCAGGCCGTTGCCGAAGCCGTGGGTGAGGCTGGCCGCGCAGAATCCGCCGTTGCGCCCGGACGCGGCCCACCCGACCTCGTTGCCCTCGACCAGCACGACGTCCAGCGAGGGGTCGCGTTCCTTGGCGATGAGGGCGGTCCACAGGCCGGAGTAGCCGCCGCCGACGACCAGCAGGTCGCAGGTGGTGTCGCCGACCAGGGCGGGCAGCGCCGCCGGCCGGCCCGGGTCCTCCAGCCAGAAGGGGGTGGGCCTGGCGTCACTGAGTGCGCGGGCGGAGTCCATGCATTATCAGCCACTTTCTGTACTTAGGCGATGGTTTGTTCGGCCACCACACCCGACCGTACGTCAGGCGGTGGCCTTCCGGCGGTTGCCCAGCCACTGGCCGCCGACGGTCAGCGCGACGGCGGCGATGAACATCGCGGTGCCGATGACGTTCACCTGCACCGGGATGCCGCGCTGCGACGCGCCCCAGACGAACATCGGGAAGGTGACCGTGGTCGGGCCCGAGTTGAACTGGGTGATGATGAAGTCGTCGAAGGAGAGCGCGAAGCTGAGCAGCGCTCCCGCCGCGATGCCGGGGGAGGCCAGCGGCAGGGTGACCCGCAGGAAGGTCTGGGTGGGGGTCGCGTAGAGGTCCTGGGCGGCCTGTTCGAGCCTCGGGTCCATGCTCATCACGCGGGCCTTGACGGCCGTCACCACAAAGCTGAGGCAGAACATGATGTGCGCGATGAGGATGGTGGTGAAGCCGAACGGGATGCGCATGTTGAGGAACAGCGTCCCGAGCGAGGCGGCCATGACCACCTCAGGCATGGCCATCGGCAGGAAGATCATCGCGGTGGTGGCCGAGCGGCCGCGGAAGCGGTAGCGGGCCAGTGCGAAGGCGACCATGGTGCCGAGCACGGTGGCGCCGATGGTGGCGAGCACCGCGATCTGCAGACTGAGCGAGAGCGACTGGCACATGTCGGCCACGCCGCAGGGGTTGGTCCAGGCGTCGGTGGAGAACTCGTTCCACTCGTAGTTGAACTTGCCGACCGGCTTGTTGAACGAGAAGGCGAGCACGACCAGGTTGGGCAGCACCAGGTAGGCGAGGGCCAGCAGGCCGGCCAGCACCACCAGGTGGGCGCGTATCCACTTGGTAATCCGGGACATCAGACCAGTTCCTCCGTCCCGGCCTTGCGCATGTAGACCGTCACCATGCCCAGGATCAGGGCCATCAGGATGAAGCTCAGTGCGGCAGCCGTGGGGTAGTCGAGCACGTTCAGGAACTGCTTCTGGATGCCGTTGCCGACCATCTGCTCGCTCGGCGAGCCCAGCAGCTGGGCGTTGATGTAGTCGCCGGAGGCCGGGATGAAGGTGAGCAGGGTGCCGGCGACCACCCCGGGCAGCGAGATCGGGAAGGTGACCTTGCGGAAGGTGGTGAACGGCCGGGCGTACAGGTCGCCGGCCGCCTCGTGCAGGCGGGGGTCGATCCGCTCCAGCGAGGTGTACAGCGGCAGGATCATGAACGGCAGGAAGTTGTAGGTGAGACCGCAGACCACGGCGAGCGGCGTGGCGAGCACCCGGTCGCCGGAGGTGAGGCCGAGCGCGTTGGTGACGTCCAGGACGTGCAGGGTGTTGAGCACCCCGACCACCGGCCCGCCGTCGGACAGGATGGTCTTCCAGGCCAGCGTGCGGATCAGGAAGCTGGTGAAGAACGGCGCGATGACCAGGATCAGGATGACGTTGCGCCAGCGCTTGCTGGCCTTGAAGGCGATCGTGTACGCGAGCGGGTAGCCGACGGCCAGGCAGAGCACGGTGGCGATGCCCGCGTAGGAGAACGAGCGGACGAAGTGCCACTTGTACTCGACCAGGGCGTCCCAGTAGGTCGCGAGGTGCCAGGTGACCTTGAAGCCCGCTTCGAGTGATCCGGTCTGCAGCGAGGTGGACGCCTGGTAGACCATCGGGACGGCGAAGAAGACGACGAGCCAGGCGATGCCGGGCAGCAGCAGCCAGTACGCGGTGAGCTTGCGCTTCGGCTTCCGCGCCGGTTCCGCGAGCGGTATGACCTGTGACGGGGCGGCCGGGGTGGTGGTGGTCATGCGGCCTCCTCCGCGGTGCCCGCGTCGATCGCCTGCGCGGCGTCCAGGGCGAAGGAGTGCGCCGGGTTCCAGTGCAGCAGGACGGGCGCGCCGGGGACGATCCGGGCGTCGCGCTCCATGTTCTGCTCGAAGACGGTGACCTCCTGGCCGCCGTCGGTGCGCACCACGTACTGGGTGGAGACGCCGATGAAGCTGGAGTCGAGGACGGTGCCGGCCAGCCGGTTGCGGCCGTCGGCGACCTCGGCGGAGGCGTGCGCGATGGTGATCTTCTCCGGGCGCACGCCCAGGTGGACCTGCCTGGCCTCGGTGGCGCAGCGCGCCTTGGGCACGGCGAGGCGGACGCCGGCCGCGCTGAGCAGCAGGTCGCCGCCGTCGGTGCCGGTGACCTCGGCGGGCAGCAGGTTGGACTGGCCGAGGAAGTTGGCCACGAAGGTGGTGGCGGGGTTCTCGTACAGCTCGGCGGGGGCGCCCAGTTGCTCGACCCGGCCGCCGTTCATCACCGCGATGGTGTCGGCCATCGTCATGGCCTCCTCCTGGTCGTGGGTGACGTGCACGAAGGTGATGCCGACCTCGGTCTGGATCCGCTTGAGCTCCAGCTGCATCTGGCGGCGGAGCTTGAGGTCGAGCGCGCCGAGCGGCTCGTCGAGGAGCAGCACCTGGGGGTGGTTGATCAGGGCGCGGGCGACGGCGACGCGCTGCTGCTGGCCGCCGGAGAGCTGGTGCGGCTTGCGCCGGGCGTACTGGCCGAGTTCGACCAGCTCCAGCATCTCCTCGACCTGCTTCTTGACGTCCTTGCGGCCGCGGCGGCGCAGGCCGAAGGCGACGTTCTCGAAGATGTCGAGGTGCGGGAAGAGCGCGTAGCTCTGGAAGACGGTGTTCACCGGCCGCTTGTACGGGGGCAGGGCGGTGACGTCCTGGCCGCCGATCAGGACGGTGCCGCTGGTGGGCTCCTCCAGGCCCGCGATCATGCGCAGGGTGGTGGTCTTGCCGCAGCCGGAGGCGCCGAGCAGGGCGAAGAAGGAGCCCTGCGGGACGGTGAGGTCGAGCGGGTGGACGGCGGTGAAGGCGCCGTAGGTCTTGCCGATGCCGGTGAGGCGGACGTCGCCGCCGGCGGCCGCGTCGCGCTGCTGGTCTGTCATGGGTGTCTTCCTGGGTTCTCTGCCGGGAGTGGGCCGCGCGTGGGGGTCAGGCGCCGATGAGCTTGGAGAACTTCTGCTCGAAGTCGCTCTCCTCGGTCTCGGTGAGGGTGCGGAACACGTGCGACTTGGCCGCCATCTCGGGGGTGGGTACGACCAGCGGGTTGGCCGCGCTGTCCGGGGCGAGGGTGGCGAGTTCGTCCTTCATCCCGGTCACGGCGGAGACGAAGCCGATGCCCGCGACCAGCTGCGCCGCGATCTTCGGCTGATAGTAGAAGTCGATGAGCTTTTCCGCGTTCGCCTTGTGCTGCGCCCGGGCCGGGATCAGCATGTTGTCCGTCGAGGAGACGTAGCCCTTCTCCGGGATGACGAACTCGATGTCCGGGTTGTCGGCGCGCAGTTGGATCAGGTCGCCGCCCCAGGCGACGCAGGCCGCGATGTCGCCGGAGGACAGCTCCTGGCCGTAGTCGTTGCCGGTGAAGCGGCGGATCTGCTTGCTGTCGACGCCCTTCTGCAGCCGGGCGACGGCGGCGTCGTAGTCGTCGGCGGTGAACTTCGCCGGGTCCTTGCCCAGGTCCAGCAGGGTGATCCCGATGCTGTCGCGCATCTCGGAGAGGAAGGTGACCCGGCCCTTGAGGTCGGGGTCGTCCAGCAGTTGGGAGACGCTGGTGACCTCCTTCCCCTTGGTCGCCTTCTTGTTGTAGGCGATGACGACCTGGATGCCGGCCCACGGGTAGGAGTACAGCCGGCCCGGGTCCCAGTCGGGGGCGCGGAAGCGGGAGTCGATGGTGGTGATCGCGGTGGTGACGTTCGCCGGGTTGAGCTTCTGCGCCCAGCCGAGCCGGATCAGCCGGGCGGCCATCCAGTCGGTGAGGACCATCAGGTCGCGGCCGGTGTCCTGGCCGGCCGCGAGCTGCGGCTTGACCTTGCCGAAGAACTCGACGTTGTCGTTGACGTCCTCGTTGTACCTGACCTTGACGCCGGTGGCCGCGGTGAAGGCGTCCAGGGTGCCGTGCTTCTGCTTGTCCTTCTCGTCGGTGTCGATGTACAGCGGCCAGTTGGAGAAGTTGACCACCTTCTCGCTGTCCGAGAGGTCCTTGGCGGCGTTGGCGGTCGAGTCGCCGCCGACGGTCCTGGCCGCCGGGATCCCGCAGGCGGCCAGCGTGCCCGCACCGGCGGTCAGCGCGGCGGCCCGCAGCAGGGTGCGGCGGCCGATCGCGGCCCGGCCGCTGGTCAGGCTGCGTTCCCAGGCCTTGCGGACCGGTTCGGGCAGACCGTCGGTGAACTCGTTGAACGCCATGGAACGGGCCTCCTGGGGGTAAGAGGTCGAATCGGGGCGCCCTGGGGGCGGCGCCCCTGGGCAGGGGTTATCTGTCTCCGAAGACGGTGCGGTGCCAGTCCTTGCGGGCGACCGCGGTGGTGTCGAACATGACGTGCTTGACCTGGGTGTACTCGTCCAGCGAGTACTGGGACATGTCCTTGCCGTAGCCGGACGCCTTGTAGCCGCCGTGCGGCATCTCGCTGATGATCGGGATGTGGTCGTTGACCCAGACGCACCCGGCCGCGATCTCCCGGGTGGCGCGCAGCGAGCGGTGCACGTTGCCCGTCCAGGCGGAGGCGGCCAGGCCGTAGGGGGTGTCGTTGGCCAGCCGCAGGCCCTCGTCGTCGGTGTCGAAGGGCAGCACGACCAGCACCGGGCCGAAGATCTCGCCCTGGACCACCTCGCTGTCCTGGGCGGCGCCGGTGATCAGGGTGGGCGCGTAGTACGCGCCGCGGGTGAGGTCGGTGCCGTCGTGGCCCTTCTCCGGCGCGCGGCCGCCGGTGACCACGGTGGCGTAGGAGCGGGCGCGTTCGACGAAGCCGGCCACCCGGTCCCGGTGGGTGTACGAGACCAGCGGGCCGAGGTCGGTGTGCGGGTTGAGCGGGTCGCCGATCCGGATCGCGGCGTACAGCTCGGCCACGCCGGCCACGAACGCGTCGTACAGCGGGCGCTGGACGTACGCGCGGGTGGCGGCGGTGCAGTCCTGGCCGCCGTTGATCAGCGAGGCGGCGACCGCGCCGTGCACGGCGGCGTCGAGGTCGGCGTCGTCGAAGACCACGAACGGGGCCTTGCCGCCGAGCTCCAGGTGGGTGCGCTTGACGCTCGCGGTGGCGAGTTCGGCGACCCTGCGGCCGACCGGGGTGGAGCCGGTGAAGGACACCATGGCGACGTCCGGGTGCGCGACCAGGTGCTCGCCGGTGGTGCGTCCGGCGCCGGTGACCACGTTGACCACGCCGTCCGGGATGCCCGCCTCGGTGCAGGCCCGGGCGAACATCAGCGAGGTGAGCGGGGTCAGCTCGGACGGCTTGAGCACGATGGTGTTGCCCGCCGCGATCGCCGGCAGGACCTTCCAGGCGGCCATCTGCAGCGGGTAGTTCCACGGCGAGATCGAGCCGACCACGCCGATCGCCTCGCGGCGCACGTAGGAGGTGTGGTCGCCGGAGTACTCGCCGGCCGCCTTGCCCTCCAGGTTGCGGGCGGCGCCGGCGAAGAACGCCACGTTGTCGATGGTGCCGGGGACGTCGAACTCGGTGGCCAGCTTGACTGGCTTGCCGGTCTGCGCGGTCTCCACCCGGGCGAGGTCGGCACTCGCCGAGGCCAGGACGGCGGCCAGTGCGGTCAGCGCCTCGGAGCGGGCACCGGGGGTGGCGCGGGACCAGCCGGGCAGGGCCGCCTTCGCGGCGGCCACGGCCGCGTCGACCTCGCCGGTGGTGGCCAGGGCGACCTGCTCGACCACGCTGCCGTCCGCGGGGTTGACGACCTGGAAGGGCTCGCCGCTCCCCCGGGTCTGACGGCCCGCGATGTACTGCGCGCCCGCGCCGAAGTCGGTCAGGTCCATCTGGTTCCTCCAAGTGCCGGTGGGTCGACTGCCACGGCGATTCTCACGGTTGTGCCGTGGGGGAATCCGACCGGCTGATCACCGGGGTTGCGCGATCCTGGCAGTCCGGCGGACTCCGGACAAGGGATTCCGCTGTTGCATTCCGGCAACGCGATGGATTCCGGCGTGAGGTCTGTTTTTCGCCACAGCCGACCCGCTGACCATGCCCGCTACCGCCCCGGCGTGACAAGGGTCACTGCGACAACCTCGGCGGGTAGGGCCTTACAGGGTGCAAGGGTTCACCGAGGGCGACAGGTCGTCGCCGCGATGGATGATTTACCTGACACTCTGGTCCCTCAAGGCCCTGGAGGCCCGCGATGCTCCCCACCGTCGCCCGCGTGCTCGACCTGGAGGTGATGCGGCGCGGCCTGCCCCAGGTCGTCGCCGGCGCCGACCACCTGGAGCGGCCCGTCCGCTGGGTCCACGTGAGCGAACTGCCCGACGTCGCCGGGATGCTCCAGGGCGGCGAACTGGTGCTCACCACCGGCATCGCGCTGCCCGACGACCGCGAGGGCCTGGCCCGCTACGTCCGCGAACTGGACGAGGTGGGGGTCGCCGGCCTGGTCGTCGAGTACGGCCGGCGCTACTTCGACTCGCTGCCCCGCGCCCTGGTGCACGCCGCCGAACAGCGCGGCCTGCCGCTCATCACGCTCCGCCGCGAGCTGCGCTTCGTCGCCGTCACCGAGGCCGTGCACGCGCTGGTGGTCAACGCCCAGCTGGAGCAGCTGCGCGTCTCCGAGGCCGTCCACCAGGTGTTCAACGAGCTGGTGGTGGAGGGCGCCGAGCCGCCCGAGGTGATCCGCCAGGTGGCCCGGATGGCGGGCGCGCCGGTCGTCCTGGAGAACCTCGCGCACCAGGTGCTCGCCCACGACACCGCCGGCCGCCCGGAGGTCGAACTGCTGGAGGACTGGGAGCGCCGCTCCCGCGGGGTCCGCCCGCCCGGCCGCACCGGGCACGACCCGCGCAGCGGCTGGCTGGTGACCACGGTCGGCGCCCGCGGCCAGGACTGGGGCCGGCTGGTACTGGTGCAGGATCCGGGCCCGCTGCCCGAGAACGAGGCCCACCCGCACACCATGCTGCTGGAGCGCGGCGCCTCCGCGCTGGCACTCAACCGGCTGGTGGTGCGCGACCGGGAGAGCCTGGAACGGCAGACCCACCGCACCCTGCTGTCCGGCATCCTCACCCACGCGCTGACCGTCTCCGAGGTGGCCCTGCGCGCCCAGGCGCTCGGCGTCCCGCTGGAGGGCCGCCGGCTGGTCGGGGTGGTGCTGCGGCAGCGGCGCGGCCCGATCCCGGCCGCCCTGGAGGCGCAGGCCCGGCTGCGCGACTTCACCGAGCTCGCCGCGGGAGCCGTCCGGGCCTGCCGGCTCTCCGCCCTGGTCGGCGCGCTGGACGACGAGGGCGTCGGCGTGCTGATCACGCTCGGCACCCAGCAGGACGAGCACGCCGCCCTGGACGCCTTCTCGGCCACGCTGCGCCGGATGTCGGCCGAGGCCGGCCGGGACGACGCCGCCGCCGCACCGGCCCCGGTGGTCGCGGTCGGCTCCTCGGTCGGCTCCGTCCGGGACGCCCGGCGCACCCTGCTGGAGGCCACCCAGGTCGCCGACGCGGCCCTGCACGACGCGCCCGGCGGCCGGGCCGCCTCGTACTACCGGCTGCCGGACGTCCGGCTGCGCGGCCTGCTCCACCTGCTGCGCGACGACGCCCGGCTGCAGACCTACGTGGAGCGGGAGCTCGGCCCGCTGCTGGCCCACGACGCCGAGCACAACGGCCAGTTGGTGCAGATGCTGCGGATCTACCTGGAGCAGGGCCGGAACAAGTCGGCGGCGGCCGACGCCGCGCACCTGTCCCGGCCGTCCTTCTACGACCGCCTGCACAAGGTCGAGCGGATCCTCGGCGTCGACCTCGACCAGGTGGAGTCCTGCCTCTCCCTGCACGTGGCACTGCTCGCCCTGGACGCCGTCCGCCGCTGACCGCTGCACGCCGGTGGCCTACACGCCGGTGATGCGCCCCCAGACCTTGTGCAGTTCGGGCCGCTCCGCCGAGGTGACGTCGCGCATGGTGTGCAGCCGGGCGCGCATCTCGTCGGTCGGGAAGAGCAGCGGGTTCTCCGCCAGTTCGGCCTTGTCCTTGTCACCGCTGGCCGCCAGCACCTCGCGGGCGGCCGGCACCGGGCAGATGTACTGGACGAACGCGGCGAGTTCGGCGGCCACCTCGGGCTGGTAGTAGTGGTCGATCAGCAGCTCGGCGTTGCGCTTGTGCCGGGCCCGGTTGGGGATCATCAGGCTCTCCGCCCACAGCTCGCCGCCCTCCTGCGGCACCACGAACTCGATGTCCGGGTTCTGGGCGGTCAGTTGGACGGCGTCGCCGGAGTAGGCCTGGCAGGCGACGGCGGCGCCGGAGGCGAGGTCGCTGGTGTAGTCGTTGCCGGTGAAGCGGCGGATGTGGCCGGTATCGACCATCTTCTGCACGGTGTCCATCGCCCGGTGCGCGTCGTCCTCTCCGAACCGGGAGACGTCCGCGCCCTGGGCGAGCATCAGCAGCCCGAGCGCCTCGTCCAGCCCGGCGAACAGGGTGACCCGGCCCTTGAGGTCGGGCGCCCAGAGGTCCGAGGTCGACTTCAGCTCCCGGCCGAGCGCCTTGCGGTTGTACGCGATGCCGGTGATCCCGGACTGCCAGGGCACGCTGCGCCGGCGCCCGGGGTCGAAGGCCGGGTCGGCGAGCTGCGGGTCCAGGTTGGCGGTGACGTTGGGCAGGTTGGCCCGGTCCATGGCCTGCACCCAGCCGAGCGAGACGTACCGGCCGGCCATCCAGTCGCTGACCACCATGAGGTCCCGGCCGGGGTCGGCGCCCTGGGTGAGCACCGGGCTGATCTTGCCGAAGAACTCGTCGTTGTCGTTGATGTCCTCGGTGTAGGTGACCGCGATGCCGGTCCGCTCGGTGAAGGCGTCCAGGGTCGGCCGGTGCCCCTGGTCGTCGGTGTCGATGTACTGGGTCCAGTTGGAGAAGGCGAGCCGCTGCTCGCGGTCCGAACGGTCCTGGACCGAGCGGCGGTCCTCGGCGACGTACGCGGACGGGATGCCGCAGCCGGTCAGCGTGCCGGCGCCGAGCAGCGCGGCCCCGCCGAGCACCGAACGCCGGCGGATCGTACGGGAGTTGTGGGGGCGGGTCGGGGTGGTGCTGCTGGGCATGGGGAAGGCCTCCGGAGCGTGGGACGGCCCCGGGCGTGCGCGACACCCGGGGCCGTCCGGTCGGTACGTCAGACGGTGTGCGCGTCGGCGAGCGACAGCACCTCGTCGAGCACCGCGAGACCGGTCTTGGCCTCCTCCTCGGTGACGGTGCACGGCGGGACGACGTGGAGGCGGTTCATGTTGACGAACGGCCAGAGCCCGCGCTGCTTGCAGGCGGCGGCCAGCTCGGCCATCGGCGCGTTGGCGGCGCCGGCCGCGTTGTACGGGACCAGCGGCTCGCGGGTCCCGCGGTCCTTCACCAGGTCGAGCGCCCAGAACACGCCGAGGCCGCGGACCTCGCCGATCGAGGGGTGCCGCTCGGCCAGCTCCCGCAGGCCGGGGCCGAGCACGGTCTCGCCGATGTGCTTGGCGTTCTCGACGATGCCCTCCTCCGCCATGGCGGTGATGGTGGCGACGGCCGAGGCGCAGGCCAGCGGGTGGCCGGAGTAGGTGAGCCCGCCCGGGAACGCCCGCTCGGCGAAGGTGGCGGCGATCTCGGCGCTGATCGCCACGCCGCCCAGCGGGACGTAGCCCGAGTTGACGCCCTTGGCGAAGGTCAGCAGGTCCGGGGTGACACCCCAGTGGTCGGCCGCGAACCACTCGCCGGTGCGGCCGAAGCCGGCCATCACCTCGTCGAGGATGAACACGATGCCGAAGCGGTCGCAGATCTCCCGGACCCCGGCCAGGTAGCCCGCCGGCGGGATCAGGATGCCCGCGGTGCCGACCACGGTCTCCAGGATGATCGCCGCGATCGTCCCGGGGCCCTCGAAGGCGATCACCTGCTCCAGGTGCTCCAGCGCGCGCTCGCACTCCTGTGCCTCGTTCTCGGCGTGGAAGTTGGAGCGGTAGGCGTACGGGCCCCAGAAGTGCACCACGCCGGAGACGCCGGTCTCGTTGGCCCAGCGGCGCGGGTCGCCGGTGAGGGCGATCGCGTTGGCGGTGGCGCCGTGGTACGAGCGGTAGGCGGACATGACCTTCTGCCGGCCGGTGTGCAGCCGGGCCAGCCGGACGGCGTTCTCGACCGCCTCGGCGCCGCCGTTGGTGAAGAAGATCTTGTCGAGGTCGCCGGGGGTGCGCTCGGCGATCAGCCGGGCGGCCTCGCTGCGCGCCTCGACCGCGAAACCGGGGGCGATGGTGCAGAGCTTCGCCGCCTGCTCCTGGATCGCGGCGACCACCTTCGGGTGCTGGTGACCGATGTTGGTGTTGACCAGCTGCGAGGAGAAGTCGAGGTAGCGGTTGCCGTCGTAGTCCCAGAAGTACGAGCCCTCGGCGCCGGCCACCGCGAGGGGGTCGATCAGCGCCTGGGCGGACCACGAGTGGAAGACGTGCGCGCGGTCGGCGGCCTTGACCGCCTGGCCGGCGGCTGAGTCAGCGGTGGGGATGCTCATGCCGGTAAGGCTAGGGAGTCGCGGCCCCGAAGTGCAGTTTCATCTTGTCAGCCGGTCACGCGAACGGCCGACAGGATGCAAAGACACCGGGCCCGGGTCGAAAGGACCCGGGCCCATTGTCCGTTCACACGATGGACGCGCGATCAGATCGCGGCCATACAGCGCTCGATCGTCACGACCCGCTGGATCGCGGTCATACAGCGCCGACCGTCACGACCCGCTAGATCGCGGTCATACAGCGCCCGACCGTCACGACCCGCTAGATCGCGGTCATGACGTGCTTCACCCGGGTGTAGTCCTCGAAGCCGTACGCGGAGAGGTCCTTGCCGTAGCCGGACTTCTTGAAGCCGCCGTGCGGCATCTCGGCGACCAGCGGGATGTGGGTGTTGATCCAGACGCAGCCGAAGTCCAGCCGGCGCGACATCCGCATGGCGCGGGCGTGGTCCTTGGTCCACACCGAGGAGGCCAGCGCGAAGTCGACGCCGTTGGCGTAGTCGACGGCCTGGTCCTCGTCGGTGAACTTCTGCACGGTGATGACCGGGCCGAAGACCTCGTTCTGGATGATCTCGTCGTCCTGCCGCAGGCCGGAGACGACGGTCGGGGCGTAGAAGTAGCCCTTCTCGCCGACCTGGTGGCCACCGGCCTCGACCTTGGCGTGGGCGGGCAGCCGCTCGATGAAGCCGGCCACCTGCTTCAGCTGGTTGGCGTTGTTCAGCGGGCCGTACAGCACGTCCTCGTCGTCCACGCCGCCGGTCTTGGTCTCGGCCGCGGCCTTGGCCAGCGCCTCGACGAAGGCGTCGTGGATCGACTCGTGCACGAGCACGCGGGTGGCCGCGGTGCAGTCCTGGCCGGCGTTGAAGTAGCCCGCGACCGAGATGCCCTCGACGGCCTCGGCGATGTCGGCGTCCTCGAAGACCACGACCGGGGCCTTGCCGCCCAGCTCCAGGTGGACGCGCTTGACGTCCTTGGAGGCGGACTCGGCGACCTGGATGCCGGCCCGGACCGAACCGGTGATGGAGGCCATCGCCGGGGTCTTGTGCTCGACCATCAGCCGGCCGGTCTCGCGGTCGCCGCAGATCACGTTGAAGACGCCGGCCGGCAGCTCCAGGTCCTTGAGGACCCCGCCGATGATCTCGGCGAGCAGGACGGTGGAAGCCGGAGTGGTGTCCGAGGGCTTCAGGACGACGGTGTTGCCCGCGGCGATGGCCGGGGCGAACTTCCAGACGGCCATCATCATCGGGTAGTTCCACGGCGCGACCTGGGCACAAACGCCGACCGGCTCGCGGCGGACGATCGAGGTCATCCCGTCCATGTACTCCCCGGCGGCCTTGCCCTCCAGCATGCGGGCGGCACCGGCGAAGAAGCGGATCTGGTCCACCATCGGGCCGATCTCCTCCGAGAGGGTCAACCCGCGCGGCTTACCCGTGTTGCGGACCTCCGCCTCGACGAGTTCGTCGGCCCGGGCCTCGACCGCGTCGGCGATCTTGAGCAGCAGCTTCTGGCGGGTGCTCGGGGTGGCGTCGCGCCAGACCGGGAAGGCGGCGGCGGCCGAGGCCATGGCGGCGTCCACATCGGAGGCACCGGACAGCGGGGACGTCGCGTAGACCTCACCGGTGGTGGGGTCGACGATGTCGAGCGTGCGGCCGTCCGCCGCGTCGACGAACTCACCGTTGATGTAGTTGCGCAGCGTGCGAAGGTCGCTCACGGGGTCTCTCCTCGGTCTGGGCCTGCGGCGTTGCAGTTTCCGGCGCCATGGTACGTCGGCGGGTCCGGCGCACGAAGGGTGTCGGGTGGCCGGGCCCTGGACGGCGCGGTCCACTGGTTTGGGGGAACGCGCGCTGCGCTGCGGGGCTGCGCGCGTACCGTGCCAGGGTAGCCGCATGACTGCTGGTATCGACAGGTGCAGTGCACGTAGGCGATGAAATCCGTACGCGGATTCCAAGATCACGACGAAATCAGCAGATTCCTCGCTTGCGAACAGGAGAACGATCAGGCACAGTGGCGGCGTGGCCAACCGCGACCGGAACGCGAGCGTTCCCCTCGATGCCGCCTCCAAGGCGATCATCGAGCAGCTCCAGGAGGACGGACGCCGCCCGTACGCCGCCATCGGCAAGGCCGTCGGCCTGTCCGAAGCGGCCGTGCGCCAGCGCGTCCAGAAGCTGCTCGACCAGGGCGTGATGCAGATCGTCGCCGTCACGGACCCGCTCACCGTCGGCTTCACCCGCCAGGCGATGGTCGGCATCCGGGTCGAGGGCGACATCGAGCCCGTCGCCGACGCGCTGGCCGCCCTCGACGAGGTCGACTACGTCGTCTGCACCGCAGGCTCGTTCGATCTCCTGGCCGAACTGGTCTGCGAGGACGACGAGCACCTGCTCGAACTGATCAACAAGCGCATCCGCGCGCTTCCCGGCGTGCGGAGCACCGAGAGCTTCGTCTACCTGAAGCTCCGGAAACAGACCTACACCTGGGGCACCCGATGACAGCCGACCCGGCGCAGAAGGACCTTTCCAAGACCGCCTACGACCACCTGTGGATGCACTTCACCCGCATGTCGTCGTACGAGAACTCCCCCGTGCCGACGATCGTCAAGGGCGAAGGCACCTACGTCTGGGACGACAAGGGACGCAAGTACCTCGACGGCCTCGCCGGCCTGTTCGTCGTCCAGGCCGGCCACGGCCGCGAGGAGCTGGCCGAGGCCGCCGCCAAGCAGGCCAAGGAGCTCGCCTTCTTCCCGGTGTGGAGCTACGCCCACCCGAAGGCCGTCGAGCTGGCCGAGCGCCTGGCCAACTACGCCCCGGGCGACCTGAACAAGGTCTTCTTCTCCACCGGTGGCGGCGAGGCCGTCGAGACCGCCTGGAAGCTCGCCAAGCAGTACTTCAAGCTGACCGGCAAGCCGACCAAGTACAAGGTCATCTCGCGCGCCGTCGCCTACCACGGCACCCCGCAGGGCGCCCTGTCGATCACCGGCCTGCCGGGCCTGAAGGCCCCGTTCGAGCCGCTGGTGCCGGGCACCCACAAGGCCCCGAACACCAACATCTACCGCGCCCCCGCCTTCCTCGAAGGCCCGGACGGCACGGTCGACCCCGAGGCCTACGGCCGCTGGTGCGCCGACGAGATCGAGGTGGCCATCCTCAACGAGGGCGCCGAGACCGTCGCCGCCGTCTTCGTCGAGCCGGTGCAGAACGCCGGTGGCTGCTTCCCGCCGCCGCCCGGGTACTTCCAGCGCCTGCGCGAGATCTGCGACCGCCACGACGTGCTGCTGGTCTCGGACGAGGTCATCTGCGCCTTCGGCCGCCTGGGCACCATGTTCGGCGCCGACAAGTTCGGCTACCAGCCCGACATGATCACCTGCGCCAAGGGCATGACCTCGGGCTACTCCCCGATCGGCGCCACGATCATCTCGGACCGCCTCGCCGAGCCGTTCTACAAGGGCGACAACACCTTCCTGCACGGCTACACCTTCGGCGGCCACCCGGTCTCCTCCGCGGTGGCGCTGGCCAACCTCGACATCTTCGAGCGCGAGGGCCTGAACCAGAACGTCCTCGACAACGAGGCCGCGTTCCTGGGCACCCTGAACAAGCTGCGCGACCTGCCGATCGTCGGCGACGTCCGCGGCAACGGGTACTTCTACGGCATCGAGCTCGTGAAGGACAAGGTCACCAAGGAGTCGTTCAACGACGACGAGGTCGAGCGCGTCCTCTACGGCTTCCTGTCGAAGGCCCTCTTCGACAACGGCCTGTACTGCCGCGCCGACGACCGTGGCGACCCGGTCATCCAGCTGGCCCCGCCGCTGATCTCCAACCAGTCGACCTTCGACGAGATCGAGCAGATCCTGCGGACCAGCCTCACCGACGCGTGGGCGAAGATCTGACCCCCTGATCCTCCTTCCCCACCCTCCGCCGAAGGGCGGTCCCACTCCCCCGGGACCGCCCTTCGGCGTTTTCCGGCGCGGACAGCCGATCAAACATGCCTGATTGCGGGTGATTTGCCCGCGATGGACCAGAGCGCCGCAACCGCACCAGGCCCCAGTCGTTCTAATCTGACGACTGTCATATCCCTGCGGCCACCCAGGATGGAACCTCATGTCAGCGGCACCGCCTGACAACGACGTGCTGTGGGCCCGGGGGATCGTCAAGTCCCATCACGGCACCCCCGCCCTGCGGGGCATCTCGATCGGCGTCCGCGAGGGCGAAGTGCTCGCCGTCACCGGACCGCGCGGCTCCGGCAAGAGCACCCTCCTCGGCTGCCTCTCCGCCCTCCTCACCGTCGACGAGGGCGAGGTCTGGTTCAACAGCGCGCCCGTCCACACCCTCGGCCGGGCCGGGCGCGAACGGCTGCGCCGCGACCGCTTCGGCTTCGTCGGCTCCGAACCCCACCTGGTGCCCGAACTGACCGCCCGGGAGAACGTCGCCCTGCCGCTGCTGCTCGCCGGCGCCGGCAACAAGGCCGCCTACACCGCCGCCGACGAATGGCTGGAACGCCTCGACGTCGGCGAGGTCGCCCGGCAGCGCCCCGACCAGCTGCTCCAGAGCCAGCGCCAGCGGATCGCCGTCGCCCGCGCCCTCGCCCCGCTGCCGCCCGTCGTCTTCGCCGACGACCCCACCGCCCCGCTCCACCGCGAGGCCGCCGACCAGGTCCTGCGGATACTGACCAGCGCGGCCCGGTCGCACCAGCTCACCCTCGTCCTGGCCACTCACGACCCCGAGCTCGTCCGGTTCGCGGACCGCGCCGTCGCCCTCGTCGACGGACGGCTCACCGCCCCCGCCGCCCCCGTCCCGCGCGGCCCCGCCGTCCCGGGGGCGGCCGGCGCGTCCGCCGTGTCGGCCACCCGCCGCTGACGACGCCGAGCCGCTGAAAGAGTCGACGTGTTCTATCTCCGTCTGGCCCGGGGCTACCGGGTGCCCGACCTCGGCCGCTGGCTGCTCACCGTGCTGGCCGCCGCCGTGGTCTCCGCCTTCCTGCTGCGCTCCCTCGGCCGGGCGATGAGCGACCCGCTCGGCGGCGAGGACGCGCTGGTGCGACTGCTCTGGTGCCTGCCCCCGCTCGCCGCCGTCGCCTGGTTCGCGGCCGTCACCGCCCGCGCCGTACCCGCCCAGCGGCCCGAACGGATCACCGGCCTGCGCGCCGCCGGAGCCGGCACCGGCCGGATCCGCACCCTGATCGCCGGTGAGGTCGTGCTCGCCTGCACCCTCGGCAGCGTGCTCACCCTGCTGGTCTTCCTGGTCCTGCGCAACGACATCGCCGGGCCCGCGCTCGCCCCCGATCTCGGCATGGGCGTACCGCTGCCGGCCGTCGCGCCGGTCGCCCTGCTCGCCCTGGTCCCGCTCACCGCCGGGATCGCCGCCGCCTGCGCCGTCCCGCCCACCGAGTACCTGCCCGGCAGCCGCACCCACCGCGGCACCGGCTTCGGCGCGCTGCGGGTCGCCCTGCCGGTCGGGCTCGCCGTGATCGGCCTCGCCCTCGAACTCATCGCCCTGCGGCCCGGCGCCGCCGCCGACGGCCGGCCGATCCACCTGCCCGCCGGGCTCGGCAGCACCAGCACCGCCGCACTCGGCGGCTGGGCCGCCAGCGCGGTCGGACTCGCCCTGCTCACCGGCCCGTTGCTGTCCTGGACGGGACGGCTGCTCGCGCTCGGCCGGCCCACCCCGCTGCGGCTGCTGGCCGGCCGCGGACTCACCGCCCAGGCCCGCCGCCTCGGCCCTCCGCTGGCCGTGCTCACCCTCGCCCTCGCGCTGGTGCTCACCACCATCCGCTACTGGATCGGCACGCCCGACAGCGCCGACGTGCTGCCCGCCGTCGAGGCCTGCCTGGTGCTCGGCTGCGCGGCCGCCGCCGTGGCCGCCCGGCTGGCCGAGGTCCGCACCGACCGCCGGGACGTCACCGACGTGCTGCTGCGCCTCGGCACCTCGCCCCGGCTGCTGTTCGGCGCGGTCGCGCTGCGCACCCTGGCGGTGGGCACCACGCTGCTGGTGACCGGCGGGGCGACCGCCGCACTGGCAGCCGCCGGCCTGCGCTGACTTCCCAGCCTGCGGTGATTGCCCGGCCTGCGGTGACCCGCCGGCTCAGCCCGCCGCGGCGAGCTGGCCGCAGGCGCCGTCGATCTCCTGGCCACGGGTGTCGCGGACGGTCGTCGGCACCCCGTGCGACTGGAGCCGGCGGACGAACTCGCGCTCGTCCTCGGGCCGGGAGGCGGTCCACTTGGAGCCCGGCGTCGGGTTCAGCGGGATCAGGTTGACGTGCACCCGGTGGTTCTTGATCAGCCGGCCGAGCAGGTCCGCCCGCCACGCCTGGTCGTTGATGTCCTTGATCAGCGCGTACTCGATGGAGATCCGCCGGCCGGACTTCTCCGCGTAGTTCCACGCGGCGTCCAGCACCTCGGCAACCTTCCAGCGGGTGTTCACCGGCACCAGCTCGTCGCGCAGCTCGTCGTCCGGGGCGTGCAGCGACAGCGCCAGGCGGCAGCTGAGGCCCTCGTCGGCCAGCCGGTTCATCGCCGGGACCAGGCCGACGGTGGAGACCGTGACACCACGCTGGGACAGGCCGAAACCGTCCGGCGCCGGGTCGGTCAGCCGGCGGATCGCGGCCAGCACCCGGTTGTAGTTGGCCAGCGGCTCGCCCATGCCCATGAAGACCACGTTCGACAGCCGCGCCTCGCCGCCGGGGATCTCGCCGGCCTTGAGCGCGCGCATCCCGGCGGCGATCTGCTCGACGATCTCGGCGGTGGACAGGTTGCGGGTCAGCCCGGCCTGGCCGGTCGCGCAGAAGGGGCAGTTCATGCCGCAGCCCGCCTGCGAGCTGATGCACATGGTGACCCGGTCCGGGTAGCGCATCAGCACCGACTCGACGAGCGTGCCGTCGAAGAGCTTCCAGAGCGTCTTGCGGGTGCTGTCGTCGTCGCAGGACACGTGCCGCACGACCGACATCAGCTCCGGCAGCAGGCTCCCGGTGAGCTTCTCCCGGCTGGCGGCGGGGATGTCCGTCCAGCCCGCCGGGTCGTTCGACATCCGGCCGAAGTAGTGGTTGGAGAGCTGCTTGGCGCGGAACGGCTGCTCGCCCAGCTCGGCGACGGCCTCCTTGCGCTCGGCGGGGCTCAGGTCGGCGAGGTGTCGCGGGGGCTTGGCGCCGCGCGGCGCGACAAAGGTGAGTTCTCCGGGCTTAGGCATGGTTCATCCAGTGTCGCAGACGCCGGGAGCGGGCCGGGACGTGCGAGGGCCCCGGACGCGCAGACGTCCGGGGCCCTTCCGCCGCTCGCGGCCGGAGGCCGGGGCGAGGACCTGTCCGAGGGCCGGACAGGCCCTAACTGCCGACGAAGGCCGCCAGCAGCAGCCAGACCACCGGGGCGGTCGGCAGGAGCGAGTCCAGCCGGTCCATGATGCCGCCGTGGCCGGGCAGCAGCGTGCCCATGTCCTTGATGCCGAGGTCGCGCTTGATCATCGACTCGCCCAGGTCGCCCAGGGTCGCGGTGACCGCCGCGCAGCCGCCCAGGATCAGGCCCTGCCACCAGCTGCCGCCGTCGATGATCAGCTCCATCAGCACGGCGCCCGCCAGCATCGACAGGCCGATGCCGCCGGCCAGGCCCTCACGGGTCTTGCCGGGGCTGATCGTCGGGGCGAGCTTGGTCTTGCCGAACTTGTAGCCCACCGCGTAGGCGCCCGTGTCGCTGCAGATCGTGACGATCAGGAACAGCACGATCCGCTGCGGGCCGTCGTCGGCCGCCAGCATCAACGCCACGAAGGTGGCCAGGAACGGCACGTAGAAGGCGGTGAACACCCCGGCCGTTATGTCCCGCAGGTAGTCCTCCGGCGGCTCGGCCATCCGCCAGACCATCACCGCCAGCCCGGTCAGCGCGAGCGAGGCCGCGGCCCACTGCACCCCGGCCCAGTAGCCGGTGGCGATCATGGCGATGCCGCCCGCGACCAGCGGCACCAGCGGCGCCTTGATCTGCTTGCGCTCGGCGAGCCGACTGGTCAGCTCCCAGACGCCGACCGACACCGCGGCCATCACGACGAACAGGAACAGCGCCTTCACCACGAACAGCGAGGCGATGATCACCGCACCGAGACCGACCCCCACGCCTATCGCGGCCTGGAGGTTACGGCCACCGCGCTGCTTGCGCGGCTGCGGCTGCGGGGCGGACTGGGCGGCCACGGGTGTCTCCTGCCCTGGATGGGACGACGGCACGAAGTGGGGCTGCCCGGCCGCCGGGTAACTCGACGGCGGCGCGGGAGGCACCGAGGCCCCGGGGCGCGGCGGGGCGCCGCGGCCGGGGGTGGCGTCATCGGTTATCGCGCGCAGCACGACCGTCTCCGTCACGCCCGGCGCCGCCGCCTCGGACCGGTCGTCCCGGAACAGTGGGCCGCTCAGCCGACCGGCCTCCCGGGACTGACCGGCGGCGGGGTCACCCGGCCGGCCGGAGCCCGCCGACGGGCCCTGGTCCGGCACGCCGGGGAACGGGCCGGGGCCCGCCGGTACGGGAGGCATGACCTGAGTCTCCTCCGCGTCGCCGCCCCAGTACACCGGAGGCTGCTGCGAGTGATCCGAACGGTGGCCGGGGTCACCCGGCGCGCCGCCCGGCGCACCCGGGTGGGCGGCCCCGCCGCCCGGGTGACCGGGGTAGCCCTGGGCCTGCGGCGGCGCCGGGTACTCGCCGTACCCCGGCGCCGGGTGCGCCTGCTGCAGAGGAGCCTGCGGCCGGGGCTGCGGCGCCGGGCGGTAGGGCTGGAACTGCTGGTCGGACGGGCCCCAGTAGCCAGGGGCGTCAGGGGCGTCGTTCATCAGACTTCGAGCAGCTCGGCTTCCTTGTGCTTCAGCAGCTCGTCGACGGCGGCCACGTACTTGGCCGTGGTGTCGTCGAGCTCCTTCTCGGCGCGGCGGCCGTCGTCCTCGCCGACCTCGCCGTCCTTGACCAGCTTGTCGATGGCGTCCTTGGCCTTGCGGCGCACCGCGCGGATCGAGACCTTCGCGTCCTCGCCCTTGCCCCGGGCCACCTTGATGAACTCCCGGCGGCGCTCCTCGGTCAGCTCGGGCAGCACCACCCGGATGAGGGAACCGTCGTTGGACGGGTTGACGCCCAGGTCGGAGTCGCGGATCGCCTGCTCGATCGCCTTCAGCGCGGTCTTGTCGAACGGCGAGACGACCGCCATCCGGGGCTCCGGCACCGAGAACGAGGCCAGCTGGTTGATCGGCGTCACGGTGCCGTAGTACTCGGCGACGATCTTGGCGAACATCGCCGGGTGGGCACGGCCGGTGCGGATGGCGGCGAAGTCGTCCTTGGCGACGGCGACGGCCTTCTCCATCTTCTCCTCGGCTTCGAGGAGGGTCTCTTCGATCACTGTGATCTCCCTGTCCGGTTCATCTGCGATTGTCCCGACCGGTGTCGGCGTCGAGGCCGGTCACGGCGACGGCGCCGTCCCGTACGGCTGATTGCTGCTCAGGCCCGGACAGAATCCTGGCTGATGAGTGTGCCGATCTTCTCACTCTTCACCGCGCGCGCGATATTGCCCTCCGCCAGCAGCTCGAAGACCAGCATCGGGAGGTTGTTGTCCTTGCACAGCGTGATCGCGGTGAGGTCGGCGACCTTGAGGTCGCGCGCGATGACCTCGGAGTACTCCAGCGCGTCGAACTTCACCGCGTCCGGGTTGGTCCGGGGGTCCGAGTCGTAGACGCCGTCCACGCCGTTCTTGCCCATCAGCAGGACGTCGGCGTGGATCTCCAGGGCCCGCTGGACGGCGGTGGTGTCGGTCGAGAAGTACGGCATGCCCATACCGGCGCCGAAGATCACCACACGGCCCTTCTCCAGGTGCCGGACGGCCCGCAGCGGCAGGTACGGCTCAGCGACCTGGCCCATGGTGATCGCGGTCTGGACCCGGGTCTCGATGCCTTCCTTGACCAGGAAGTCCTGCAGCGCCAGGCAGTTCATCACGGTGCCGAGCATGCCCATGTAGTCGGAGCGCGCCCGGTCCATGCCGCGGACCTGCAGCTCGGCGCCCCGGAAGAAGTTGCCGCCGCCGATGACCACCGCGACCTCGGTACCGGCACGGACGACGGTGGCGATCTCCCGGGCGATCGCGTGCACGACGTCCGGGTCGACGCCGAGTCCGCCACCACCGGCAAAGGCTTCACCGGACAGCTTGAGCAGCACCCGGCGGCGCGAGCCGGCCTTGGGGTCCTGCGCGGTCTCCTGCGTCTCCTGCATGGACTTCTCCTTTTTGCACCTACTGGCTCACAGGCGCGGGTGTGCGGATGCCCGGCCTGCGCGTACGCGAGAGGAGGCCACTGCCGCGGGAACCGGTTCGGTGTCCTGCACGGCAATGGCCTCCTCGTCGTTCATGGTGCCGACGCGGCCCGCCCGTGGACGGTTGGCACTGGGTGAGCCCGTTCGGCGTTCCGCCCGCCCCGGTCAACGGGCGGGGGCGGTTCCCAGCGTAAGGGCGCCGGGGACCAGGTGGAACGTGGCTCAGGCGCCGACGCGGAAGCGGGCGAAGCGCTTGAGGGCGACGCCGTTCTCCTCGAGGACCTTGGCGACGGTCTTCTTGTTGTCCTTCGCGAAGGCCTGCTCCAGGACGGAGTTCTCCTTGACGAAGCCGGTGACGCGACCCTCGACGATCTTCGGCAGGGCGGCCTCGGGCTTGCCCTCCTCGCGCGCGGTGGCCTCGGCGACGCGACGCTCGTTCTCGAGGTCCTCGGCCGGGATCTCCGCGCGGGACAGGAACTTCGGCGCGAACGCGGCGATGTGCTGCGCGACGTCCTTCGCGACCTCGGCGTTCTCCTTGTCCAGCTCGACCAGGACGCCGACGGCCGGCGGCAGGTCGGGGCTGGTCTTGTGCAGGTAGACCGCGACGAAGCCGTCACCGTCGAACTGGGCGAAGCGACGGAAGACGATCTTCTCGCCCAGGGTCGCGTTGGCCTCGTCGACGAACTGCTGGACGGTCTTGCCGGCCTCGATCTCGGACGCCAGGGCGGCGTCCAGGTCGGCCGGGGCGGTCTTGGCCACGTGAGCGGCGATCGCGTCGGCGACCTTGACGAAGTTGTCACCCTTGGCGACGAAGTCGGTCTCGCAGTTCAGCTCGACCAGAACGCCGGACTTCTTGTCCTCGGCGATCAGCGCGGCGACGGCGCCGTTGGAGGCGTCACGGCCCTCGCGCTTGGCAACGCCCTTCTGGCCCTTGATGCGCAGGAACTCGACGGCCTTCTCGACGTTGCCCTCGGCCTCGTCCAGGGCCTTCTTGCAGTCCATCATGCCGGCGCCGGTGAGCTCACGGAGCTTCTTGACGTCCGCGGCGGTGAAGTTCGCCATGGTGTGAATCTCTTCTCGCGTCTCGCGTGTCTGCGTGGGGAGACGCCGGGACCGATGGTTCGGTCCCGGCGCGGGAGAGAGGGGCACCTACCGGTGTCGTACCGGCGGGTGCCCCTCACCCTTGGTACGTCAGGCCTGCTCGGCCGGCGCCTCGGTGGCCGCAGCCTCGGTGGCCGCTGCCTCGGTGGCGGGGGCCTCGACGGCCGAAGCCTCGGCGGCGGGGGCCTCAGCGGCCGGAGCCTCGGCGGCGGCGGGGGCCTCCTCGGCCTTCTTCTCGCCCTCGATGAGGTCCTTCTCCCAGTCGGCCAGCGGCTGGTCGGCGCCCGGCTCGGCCTTGACGTCGCCCTTGGCGACACCGGCGCGGGCCTTCAGACCCTCGGCCACGGCGTCGGCGATCACGCGGGTCAGCAGGGTGACGGAGCGGATCGCGTCGTCGTTGCCCGGGATCTTGTAGTCGACCTCGTCGGGGTCACAGTTGGTGTCGAGGATGGCGACGACCGGGATGTTGAGCTTCCGGGCCTCGCCGACCGCGATGTGCTCCTTCTTGGTGTCCACGATCCACACGGCGCTGGGAACGCGCTGCATGTCACGGATACCGCCGAGGGTCTTCTCCAGCTTGTCGTGCTCGCGCTGGAGGACCAGGAGCTCCTTCTTGGTGAGGCCGGAACCGGCCACGTCCGAGAAGTCCAGCTCGCCGAGCTCCTTCAGGCGCTGCAGGCGCTTGTAGACGGTCGAGAAGTTGGTCAGCATGCCGCCGAGCCAGCGCTGGTTCACGTAGGGCATGCCCACGCGGGTGGCCTGCTCGGCGATGGCCTCCTGGGCCTGCTTCTTCGTGCCGACGAAGAGGACGCTGCCGCCGTGGGCAACGGTCTCCTTGATGAACTCGAAGGCGCGGTCGATGTAGTTCAGCGACTGCAGGAGGTCGATGATGTAGATGCCGTTGCGCTCCGTGATGATGAAGCGCTTCATCTTCGGGTTCCAACGGCGGGTCTGGTGACCGAAGTGGACGCCGCTCTCCAGCAGCTCCCGCATCGTGACGACGGCCATAGCCGTGCTCCTCAGGTGTTACGGCCCGGCGGTCGCGCAACGGACGGCGGGTTCGCGCGGTGGCGCTCCCCGCTCGCGCGGTGCGTCCGGCCGGGTCAGGCTCGGTTTGTCCGTGGCAGCCAGGTGACAGCCACGCCTGACGCCCCGAACGTGCCGAGCCGCTTGAACCCACACGGTCCGGGGACCAGGCGGGCTCGGCGGACCGAGCGGCACTCGCACCTGGCGGGGGCAGCGGCCGGGCCGCGTCCGTCCACCGGTGGCGGGGCGTGCGAAGTCGACCCGGCGGACCGGGTCGCGTGTGAAGTGTACGGGAAGCGCTGCGGGGCGGGCGACTCCGCGACCGGCGGGGGCCCTGGGCGGGCGGATCAGCGCTGGCGGGAGCTGGGCGGAGGCGGGCCGGAGACGGACCGGAGGCGGGCCGGCCGGGCCCTGGGAGCGCCGCTGCTGCGGTGCTTGTACACCGGATGGCGGCATCCGTACACCCGCTGGAGGGACGGGATCCGGCCACGAGGGCGGTTTGTCCACAGGAGTCCGGAAGTGGGTGGCACCGGGGCGGCGGCGCAGCAAGCCTCGGGGCATGACTGCTCGCGCTGGGTACCCGGTTCTGTCCGCCGTCGGTCCGGCCCGCTTGGGGCCGGACCGGTTGGGGCCGCGCTCGTTTGGTGTGCTGCGGGGGGTGGTCGCCGTGCTGGTGACACTGGTGCTGCTGGTCTCGGGCGGCGCGGCGCGGGGCGCCGCTCTCAGTGGGGGTGTCGGCTCAGGTCCGGGCGGGGGTGCCGGAGGTGCTGGCGGGGGCGGCGAGACCGGCCGGACCGGTTCGGGCGGTGCGCGGGCCTGGCCGGTGGGCGGGCCCGGCGGGGTGCTCGGGCGATTCGAACCACCGGCCGCGCCGTGGGCCGCCGGACACCGGGGAGTGGACCTCGCCGCCGCACCCGGGGCGGAGGTACGGGCGGCTGCCGCCGGGGTGGTCACCTTCTCCGGGCTGGTGGCGGGGCGCCCGGTGGTGACCGTCACCCACCCCGGCTCGGGGTCACCCCCCTTGCGGACCACCTACCTGCCCGTCGCCGGCACCGCCCCGGTCGGCACCGAGGTACCCGCCGGACAGGTGATCGGGCGGCTCGCCCCCGACGGGCGGCACTGCCCAGCGCGGCACTGCCTGCACTGGGGGCTGCTGCGCGGCGGACGCTACCTCGACCCGCTGGCCCTGTTCGGCGCGGGAGCGGCGCGGCTGCTGCC
Source organism: Kitasatospora sp. NPDC088264 (assembly GCF_040685715.1). Lineage (NCBI taxonomy): Bacteria > Bacillati > Actinomycetota > Actinomycetes > Kitasatosporales > Streptomycetaceae > Kitasatospora > Kitasatospora sp. NPDC088264. The sequence continues at coordinate 71,159 of NZ_JBFBIR010000029.1, read as the reverse complement.
GCTGGGCGGCGCTGGGCGCACCTGATGAATCAGCTGAACCGGATGAACCAGACGAACCGGGCCGAATGGCGGTTCAGGCCCGGTCGAGGCCGTGCAGGGCCATGGCCACCGCGGCGTCCGCGATCAGCTCGGGGCGCTCGGCCGCACACCCGGCGCGGCCCCCCGCCGACACTTGCTCGGCCCGGCGCACGGCCGCCTCCACGACCCCTTGGAGCAGCGCCGCAGCGAGCCGGGGCTGCGCGTGACCGAGATCCTCCAGGGCCCGGACGACCAGGCCGACCAGCTTGCCGTGCGCCGCCCGGATGCGCTCGCGCGCGGCCTCGTCGAGTTCGAGCGCGGAGATCGCCACCACCGCCCGGTGGCGCGGGTCCGCGGCCAACGCCAGCTGGCCGCGGACATACGCCTCGATCCGGTCGGCCGCGCTGTCACAGCTCTCCATCCCGGCCTCGATCTCGGCCGCCCAGAGCGGGAAGTCCACCTCGCAGAGCGCCTCGACCACGGCGGCCCGGGAGCGGAAGTACTCGTAGACCGAGGAGCGCGCCAGGGAGGTGCGCGCAGCGAGCGCGGGGAAGGTCAGCGCCTCCATGCCGCCCTCCGTGAGCAGGGTGCGGGCAGCGTCAAGGAGGGCTGCGCGCTGCAGCTGGCGATGCTCGGCCACCGTGGCCGCTCGGATCTTCGGCACGCTCCCACTGTACGGAGCCCTACCTTCGGCCGGTACGGCGCCGCGCATCTGGCCGGGGAGCGAGGGCGCGCAGGCGCGCGGCGAGGCGTGCGAGTGGGCGCGCAACCCGGGGTCCGGCCCGGAGTAACGGCCCAGGGTTCCGGCCAGGCAGGTGCGGACCGGGCACGCGGCCGGGCGGGTGCGGACCGGCGGCGTGGTCGGGGTCGCGACCCGGAGGTCGGCCGGGCCGGGACGGGCCCCGGCCCTCGCTACCGGATGTCCGACAGCTTGGCGCGCAGTTGGAGGACGGACTTGGTGTGGATCTGGCTCACCCTGCTCTCCGTCACCCCCAGCACCTGGCCGATCTCGGCGAGGGTGAGGCCCTCGTAGTAGTAGAGCGTCACCACGGTCTTCTCCCGCTCGGGGAGAGTGTTGACCGCATGGGCCAGCAGCCTGCGCAGCTCGCGGTCCTCGGCCACCTCGACCGGGTTGTCGGCACCGTGGTCCACCAGGGTGTCCATCAGGCTCAGCCGGTCGCCGCCCTCCCCCACCGGGTGCAGCAGTTCGTCCAAGGCCACCACGTTGGCCAGGGACAGCTGGCTGAAGATCGCGTGCAGATCCTCGATCGCGATGCCCATCTCGGCCGCGACCTCGGGCTCGTGCGGCGTACGGCGCAGCCGGGCCTCCAGCGTCGCGTACGTCCGCTCGACGGCCTTCGCCTTCTGTCGCACCGAGCGCGGGATCCAGTCCAGGGCACGCAGTTCGTCGATGATCGCGCCGCGGATCCGGCTGATCGCGTAGGTCTCGAACTTGATCGCGCGGTCGACGTCGAACTTCTCGATCGCGTCGATCAGCCCGAAGACCCCCGAGGAGACGAAGTCGGCCTGCTCGACGTTGGAGGGCAGGCCGACCCCGACCCGCCCCGCCACGTACTTGACGAGCGGTGAGTAGTGCAGGATCAGCTGCTCGCGCAGCCGCTGGTCGCCGGTCTCCTTGTAGGAGCGCCAGAGCTCTTCGAGCGCGGTGCGCCCCTGGGCTCCGGGGCCCTGACCGCTCGGCCCCTGCTCCGGGCCTGGCGGGGGGGTGCCGTCCGGTGGCAGGGCACCGGCAGCGATCGGGCGGGCTGCGCCGTCGCCGGTGGCGGCGGCGGCGGCGACCGCGTCGGCGGGCTGGCCCGGCACCGCCGTCGGCCGGCCGCCCTGGCGCGACAGGCCCCCCATCGTCCCCGTCGCCTTGGGCGGGAACTCAGTCACGGGGCGCCGCTCGGTCCGCGGCCCTCCCGAGGACCGGGCGCCACCGGTCACTCTGTGTCCGGGAATGTGTGTGGGCATGCGTTGGTCTGCGCCGTTCTGCCGAGTCATGTGCTGATAGGGAAGGCATGTGGAGCGTAGCGTGACCGACTCGCTGCAATGCGCTACCGCCACTCGGTCGTCCCCCGATCCGGTGGCGTTCGCGCCACCGGATCGGGGCACGCGAACGGACGAACCGGAGCAGCAGGTCAGCCAGGCGATTCCGACACTCCCTCCCCACGGCACGGATGTGCGCTTCGTTCCGACCGTCACCTCCTCCGCACCAGGCGCCAGTGCGCGCCGTGCCGCTCGACGTAACCGAGCGAGCCCAACTCGTAGAGCCGCTGCAGTACTTCGTCCGGAGGGAGTCCGGACTGTCGGGCCAACCGCTCGATCGGCGCGCCCTCCGCCGTCGCCGGGACGGCCTCCAGCACCCGGGCCACCGCCGGCTCCAGCAGATCCCTGGGCAGGACCGGGCCGCTGCGCTGCGGCGCCAGGTCGTCCCCGATCGCCCCGATCAGTTCGGCGATCTCGGCGGAGTCGGTGACCAGCGTGGCGCCGCCGCTGCGGATCAGGGCGTGCACCCCGGCCGAGAGTTCCGAGGTCACCGGGCCGGCGACGCCCATGGTGTGGCGGTTGAGGTCCCGCGCCCGTCTGGCCGTGCTCAGCGCGCCGCTGCGCATCGCCGCCTCGACCACCACCGTGCCCCGGGTGAGCGCCGCGATGACCCGGTTGCGGAGCACGAAGCGGAAGCGGTTCGGGTGCTCCCCGGGCGGGAGTTCGCTGACCAGCAGCCCCTGGGCGCCGATCCGCCGGATCAGTTCGGCGTTCCCCTTCGGGTAGGCCACGTCGACCCCGCAGGCGAGCACCGCGATGGTCATCCCGCCGACGGAGAGCGCCCCTCGGTGGGCGGCCGCGTCGATCCCGTAGGCGGCTCCGGACACCACGACCCAACCTCGCTCGGCCAGTTGGGCCGACAGTTCCCCAGCGACGTGGGCGCCGTAGGCCGTGCAGGCCCGGGAGCCGACCATCGCCACCGAGCGGAGCGCGAGTAGCCGCAGCGAACCCGTGCCGGTCGTCCAGAGCCCGATCGGGCGCCCGTCGCCCAGATCGTCCAGTTGGCTGGGCCATTCCGTGTCCCCCGGAATGATGAAGCGTCCACCGACGGCTCGTACCCGTTCCAGGTCCTCGGCCGGGTCCAGACCGGGGAGTCTCGCCTGGTAGCCGGCCAGCCGGGGGCCGTCCAGCCCAGGGTGCGCGGGCACCGTCCCGTCGCGGATCGCCCGGACGACGTCGGCTGCGGAGAGCTGACCGAGCCACCGGCCGACCACCGCGTCCCCGGGCTCGCTCAGCCGGCTGAGTACGGCGCGGGCGAGGCGCTCCGGTTCGGGACCGGACTCGGGCTCTGCCCGGCCGGGAGGCTGAAGGTGCGTCATCATCGGGTTCATGCCTCACCGCCCTCGTTCGCCGGATGCTGGTCGCGTTTCCCGGACCGCTTGGCGGAGCCGGACCGGATGGATCGGCCAGGGGCATCGGGGCGGTCCGACGGACCAGGACTCTCCGGGCCAGGACTCTCCGGGCCAGGACTCTCCGGGCCAGGGCAGTCGGGACGATCGGGCTTCTCGAACCGGCCCGACCGGCTCTGCCCTTCGGGCGGCTCGTCGACCGGCCCGCTGCGCTGGGCCGGGATGCCACCGAGTCGGCCGTAGACCCGCTCGACCAGCGGCAGCCCCTGCTCGACGCCGGTACGCAGGACCAGTGCGGTGCGGACGTCCCGCTGGTCCGGCCGGTCGCGACCGGCGAGGTCGGCGACCGTCCAGGCGACCCGGAGCACCCGGTCCAGGCCGCGGGCGGTCAGCACCCCTCGCTCCAACTGGCGGGCGACATCGTTCAGTGCGCCGGGGGCGAGCTGCCAGCGGGTCCGCAGTTCGTGGCCCGGGACTTCCGCGTTGGTCCGCCACGGGGTGGCCGCCAGCCGGGCCGCCGCCCGTTCCCGCGCGGCCAGCACCCGGGCCGCGACGGTCTCGGTGTTCTCCGCCGTGGCGTCCCGTTCCATGAGTTCGATCCTCGTCACCGGGGCGACCTGGACCTGGAGGTCGACCCGGTCCAGCAGCGGCCCTGAGAGCCGCCCCTGGTAGCGGCTGACCATCGTAGGAGTGCACTCGCAGCCCTCACCCCGCCGTGAATGCCGACCGCACGGGCAGGGGTTGGCGGCCAGACAGAGGAGGAACCTGGCCGGGAGCCGGAGTGAGCCGGCCGAGCGGGCGATCACCACCTCGCCCGACTCCAGCGGCTGGCGCAGTGAGTCGAGCACCCGGACCGGAAACTCCGGCGCCTCGTCCAGGAACAGCACGCCCCGGTGGGCCAGCGAGACCGCCCCCGGTCTCGGCAGGCCGCTGCCGCCGCCGACGATCGCCGGCATCGTCGTGGAGTGGTGCGGGGCGCAGTACGGCGCCGTGTCGATGAGCGGGCGCCCTGCCGGGAGCAGCCCGGCCACCGAGTGCACGGCGGTGACCTCCAGAGCCTCCTTCTGGGTCAGTGGCGGGAGCAGCGAGGGCAGCCGCTCCGCCAGCATCGTCTTGCCCGCGCCCGGTGGGCCCTTGAGGTACAGGTGGTGACCTCCGGCGGCGGCGATCTCCAGGGCGCGCCGGGCCTCGTACTGTCCGGCCACGTCGGCCAGGTCGAGGCGCGCCGACTTGTCGTCGGACAGTCCCCGGACGCCGGCGCTGGGCAGCATCAGGCCGGCCATCAGCGGATCCGGCCGGCCGCCGATCGGGTCGGGCGGCTCCTCCGGCGCGGGCGCGCCGGTCAGGACGGCGATCAGCTGCCGCAGGCTGCGGACGCCGATCACGGTCACGCCCGGGACAAGCGAGGCCTCGGGCGCGGTCTGCTCCGCGACCACGACCCGCTGGTATCCCGCGTCGGCTGCGGCCAGCACAGACGGCAGCACCCCGCGGACCGGCCGCACCCGGCCGTCCAGCCCCAGTTCGCCGATGATCAGCAGCTCGGCGATGGAGGAAGGGTCGAGCCGCTCGGCCGCGGCCAGGACGGCACAGGCCACCGCGAGGTCGAAGCCACTGCCGCTCTTGGGCACCGAGGCCGGGCTGAGCCCGACGGTCAGTTTGCGCTGCGGCCAGGCCTCACCGCTGTTGACCACGGCCGCGCGCACCCGGTCGCGGGCCTCGGACAGCGCCTTGTCGGGCAGGCCGACCAGGGTGAACGCGGCCACCCCGGGCTCCAGGTCGGCCTGGACCTCGACGATCACTCCGTCGACGCCGACCAGCGCGACGGAACAGGTACGGGCGAAGGCCATCTCAGACCACCCCCCGCAGGTGGTCGACCAGGGCCGCACCCCGGGCCCGGTTGACCACGGCCACCAGGTCGATCCGCACGCCCCCGGGCGGAGCGGGCGGCCAGTGCGGGTCCGTGGGCCCGGGGTCGTACCCGGGACCGGCCAGCCGCGCGAAGTGGCCCGGCCAGCGTTCGGCCATCCAGCGCTCCGCCAGGCGTTGCAACCGGGCGGCCTTGGCCTGGCCGATGGCCTCGCTGGGTTGTTGGAAGCCCCGCTCGGAGCGGGTCTTCACCTCGCAGACCGCCACGGTGTCGCCGTCGAGGGCGACGATGTCCAACTCACCCTCGACACAGCGCCAGTTGCGGTCCAGGATGCGGAGCCCGGCCTCCGTGAGACGGCGGGCGGCGACCCGCTCGCCGTAGCGGCCGAGCCCGTTGTTGGCACTGCGGCCCGGGCCCGGTCCGGTTCCGTCCCTCGTGTCGTCTTTCGTGCCGTCCCGCACGGCTGCGGCCGCTGCGGCCTGGTCCAGTACGGCCGCACCCGGTACGGCCTGGTCCTGCGTGATCGTGTTCTGCACGGTGACCACCTCCGCCGTGGAGGTTGCACCGTCGCGCACGGCGGGGCCGGGGATTTCCGGTTCCCTGTGGATAACTCGAGCCTGTGGATAACTTTTGTCACCCGCAGGAGTGAGACGCCCCGATCGCGCGAAATTCCGCTGGACAACGCCGGTCCGAGCAGTCCAACGTCAGTTCCCGAAGCCGGACTCGTCCGAGGGCAGCTCCAGATCGCTCTTCGCGAGTTCCTCGATGTTCACGTCCTTGAAGGTCAGCACCCGGACCTTACGGACGAACCGGGCCGGCCGGTACATGTCCCAGACCCACGCATCCGCCATCGACACCTCGAAGAAGACCTCGCCCTGCACCGAGTGCACCTGCAGCTCGTAGTCATTGGTGAGGTAGAACCGTCGCTCGGTCTCGATCACGTACTTGAACAGGCCGACGACGTCCCGGTACTCCCGGTAGAGCTTGAGCTCCATCTCGGTCTCGTACTTCTCGAGATCTTCGGCACTCATCCAGGCGTCCCCTCAACTTGTCACGTCCACCCATTGTGGACCACCGCACCCACGCTCAGAGCCGTACCGGGGCGACCGGCGGGCCCTCGGCCAGCAGTCGCTCCAGGAAGTCCGCCAATCCGGCCGGGTAGACCGTCTCGGCGGTCCCCCTCAGCTCCTCGACCGTCCACCAGCGCGCCGCGAGCAGTTGGGCGTGTTCCTCCTCGCCCATCCCCGAGTGGTCGAGCCCCGTCTCCGTGGTCCGGGCCAGATGGAACCACTGATCCTGCTCGTAACGCCGTCCCTGAAAGGAGAACGACACCGTGCCGTACGCCACCAAGGGCCCCAGGTCCACACCCCGCAGGCCGGTCTCCTCCGCGAGTTCCCGCGCGGCGGCCTCCCGCACGTCCTCCCCGGGCTCCAAGCCGCCGCCGGGCGTGAACCACCACGCCTCCCCCGGCGTCGCCGGGTCGGAGCCCAGGAAGAGAAGGATGCGGTCCTGCCCGTCCAGCAGCAGGATCCGCGCCGCCCTGCGCCGTTGTGCCGTCATGGCAGCGCTCCACGCTCCTTCCGTTCGCATCGGTGGCGCTACCGATCCTGCCACCCGGCGCCGCCGTCCGGGGCGATGTTCGGCAGAGCGGCCCGGGCCGCGACGACCGCGATCAGGAGCTGCGCCCCCGGCTGAGCCGGCGGGCCAGGCCCGCCACCCCGCCCACCGCCGAAGTCACGAGGATCAGCGCCGCGCCCGCAACGGTCGCGAAGGCGGCCGGTTGCAGCGGCCCGGGCGCACCGGCCTTCGGTCCGGGAAGCCCGTCGAAGGCCGCGGTCCGGCCGAGGTCGCCCACCCGGCCGAACGGCATCATGGTGGCCTCGACCCTGGCCTCCACCGCGCCGGCCGGGACGGTCCCGCCGTCGACCTCCAGGTGGGTGCGGGAGTCGAGCGAGCCCAACCGGTTGTCGCCGAGCAGGAACAGCCGCCCCGGCGGCACCGTGACGCTGAACGAGGAGCCCTGCGGGCCCTGCGCCGCGAGGTACGGCTCCTCCACCGTCTGTCCGTCGACCGTCAGCCGGTGGTCGTTGCCGGTGGCCGCGACGGTGTCCCCGCCGACCGCGACCACGCGCTTGACCATGAGCTCGCCACCCCAGTCCTGGTCCCGGAAGACCACGACGTCCCCCCGGCCGACGGCCCCGCCGTCGATCTTCCGGGCGAGCACGGTGTCCCCGATCCGAAGCGTGGGGGACATCGAGGCGGTCGGGATGCTGTACGGCCGGTAGTCGATCGCGATCAAGGCGAAGCCGCCGATCATCAGCACCAGCCCGAGCGCGATCGCGACGCCCTGCAGCACCGCCGCGGGCCGGCGGCCCGGACGGGCGGGCGAAGCCGGGTGGTCGGCCGTCTGATCAACGACACCGCTCATCGAATCCGTCCACCTCTGGCCGACCGGAGAACACCACTGGCACGCCGGGGGCACCGGCGGAAAAGCCGACGGGCCGTGGCACGTCCGAGCAGATTACTCGTCGGTACCACGGCCCGCGCAAGGGCTGGGGAGAACCCGGTGGAGCTCAGGAGTCCTTCCGGCCGTCCCTCCGCTCCCGCACCCGACGCACCAGCGGAAACAGCGCGACCGCACCCACCGCGCCGGCCACGGGAGGCGCCAGAGGCGCGGCCGCCGCCAGACCCTTCTGGTCGAAGGTGTTCGGCACCGAGAGCGTCGACCAGTGGCCGACCGGCCAGGCCACGACGAAGGCCCGCCCGATCACGTTGCCCACCGGAACGGTGCCGCCACCCGGCTGGTCCATGTGGAAGCGGGAGTCCAGCGAGTCGGCGCGGTGGTCGCCCATCACCCAGATCCGGCCGTTGGGCACCTTCACCGGGTCGAACGGGTGGTCACCGCAGGGGGTGTTGCCCTGGTAGACGTACGGCTCGTTGAGCGCGACACCGTTGACCTTCACCGGCCCGGTGCCCTGGCACTCGACGGTGTCCCCGCCGACCGCGATGACCCGCTTGATCAGGTCCTTCTCGTTGGCCGACGGCATCAGACCGACGAAGCTGAGCACGTCCTGGACGCCCCGGACGAAGGAGTTGCTGCTCTGCGGGGTCGGCTCGTCGTTCAGCCAGCCGCCCGGGTCGTGGAACACCACGACCTCACCGCGCTCGGGCTCCGCTCCGAACCAGGGGGTCAGCTTGTCCACCAGGACACGGTCACCGACCTGCAACGTGTTCTGCATCGACTCCGACGGAATGGAGAAGGCCTGGACGAAGAAGGTCTTGATCACCAGCGCCAGGACCAGCGCGATGCCGACCAGGATCGGCAGTTCCTTCCAGAAGGAACGCTGCTTGCGCTGCTTGCCGGGGGCCTGCGACTCCGACTGGTCCGCCGACTCGGCGTCGGGCCGGTGGGACTCCGAAGAGCCCCCGGTGGGGCCCTCCGTCCCGTCGCCATGCTCGTCGGCGGTCTGGGCCGCCGCGTCCTCGACCGAGGCCGAGGACGCACCGGACTCGGCGGACCGGGCCGCTCGACCGCCAGAGCCCTCGGGCTCGCCGGCACCTGAGCGGGCGCCGATCACCACATCCCCCACAACGTCTCCTCCCTGCTGTGCGGACGCCCGCGCGCCCGCGCTCACAGTGCCGCACAGCGGGCACCACGCTCACCACGACCATGGACGCTTCGGGACTGCCCATCGCGGGCTCCCCTGACACCAGCACAGCCTCGACGCACGACCGGGACCTCCCGGCCGCACCTGCACTTCTCTATCACTCCAAGGCATCCGGCTCGCGGTCCCACGCGCGCGGCCCGGCCGCGAGACGCCCGGCCCGGCTCACTCGGGCGGCCGCCCTGGCCGGCGAACGACGGCCGGAAGGATGCCCAACACACCCATAACGAGCGGAGGTTCCATCGGAACCGGCCCAACGCCCACGGATTCCGGCGCAGTTCCGCGCGCCTGCGGAGCCCGGGCCAACGAGGAGAGTGAACTCGGCACGCCAAGTTGATGGAGGCGGTCCAGCGGCCAGGCGTTCATGAAGGCCCGGCCGACCACACCGCTCAGCGGGATGGTCCCCTGCCCCGGGTTCCCCATGTGGAAGCGGGAGTCGGCGGACACGTCCCGGTGGTCGCCCATGACCCAGAGCCGGCCCTGCGGCACCCGCACCTTGAAGGGCTGCCGGGACGGCGGGTTGGCGGGCGCGAGGTACGGCTCGTCCACCGGCGTGCCGTTGACGCTCAACCGGCCCTGCGTATCGCAGCACTCCACGGTGTCCCCGCCGACGCCGATGACCCGTTTGATCAAGTCCTGCTCGCTGTCCGACGGCAGCAGCCCGACGTAGGTGAGGACCTGCTTGGCCGCCCCCAGCACCGGACCGTCGCCGGACGGTTTGTGGTCGCCCTCCAACCAACCGCCCGGATCCTTGAACACCACCACGTCGCCGCGCTGCGGCTCGCTGCCGAACCAGGGGGTCAGCTTGTCCACCAGCACCCGGTCCCCGACCTGGATGGTCTGCTCCATCGAGCCGGAGGGAATCACGAACACCTGGAGCAGGAAGGTCTTCATCACCAGCGCGACCAGCAACGCCACCACGATGATCAGCGGGAACTCCCTCAGCAGCGACCGCTTGCGCCGCCGGGCCGCGCGTCGGGCGCTGCGGCGGCGATCGGCCCGGCCCCGGACCGGCAACACCACGGCTGGGCCCGCACCCCCGGGGGAGGCGTCTCCTGGTCCGGCACCGTCAGATCCGCCACTCGCGGGGTCGGCCTCCACACGCCCGGCCTCCACACGCCCGGCATCCACACGTCTGGCCTTCACACGTCCGGCCTCCGCAGGTCCGGCACCTGCGGATCCGGCGCCGACCGGTCCGCCGGCGCCCGGCTCCGGAGCCGGGCGGTCCGCCACCCGGCCCCTGCCCCTGCTACCTCTGCTCCCCATGACCGCCCGTCCCCGCAGTCGCGGCGAAGGCTGCGGGCCGGTCCAGGCCGGTCAAGCGCGAGAACGGGTAGACCACCCAGTCCGCCCGGCCGATCACCCTGCTCTCGGGCACGAAGCCGCCGCCGGGCTCGCCGAGGTGGTCGCGGGAGTCACGGGAGGCGCTGCGGTGGTCCCCCATCACCCAGAGCTTGCCGGTCGGCACCACCACGTCGAAGGCCACGCTCGACGGCTGGTCCCCCGGGGCCAGGTAGGAGGACTCGTCGATCGGCACCCCGTTGACGGTGATCGGCCCGCCCGGGCCGGTGCTGGTCACCCGGTCCCCGCCGACGCCGATCACCCGTTTGACGTAGACCGTGTTCCCGGCCGGGGCCAGCCCGAGGTCCCGGCCGAGCGAGCTGAGCCCGTCCCAGAAGCCGGTCGGCCCGCCCGACCCCGGCAGGAAGGAGCCCGTCCCGTCGAAGACCACGACGTCGCCCCGCTGGGGGTGGCCGCCGAAGGCATAAGCGAGCTGGTTCGCGATCAACCGGTCGCCCGGTCGCAGGGTCTCCTCCATCGAACCGGACGGCACCGAGAACGGGCGCGCGACGAAGGCGTTCACCAGCAGCAGGGCCAGCAGGCAGATCCCCACGAGCAGCAACAGGTCCCGCGAGCGCGAGTGGCCCGGCTCCTCATCCCCCGGCGCGCGCTCACCTTCCGGCACGCCCCCACCTTCCGGTGCACGCTCACCTTCCGGCACGCCCCCACCTTCCGGTGCACGCTCGCCTTCCGGCGCGTTCTCACCCTCTGGTGCGTCCTCGTCCTCGGAAGCGGCCTCGCCCTCCGGCGCACCCCCGGCGTCCGCCCGCGGGTCCCCACCGGGGCCGGATCCCTCCCCACCGGGCCCCGGGACGGCCCCCGAAACGACCGCGGACCGCGACAGCGAGTCCGCACCGGTGGGTGCGGGACTGCCGTCGCGGTCCGCGGGTGGTTCGTGCGTGCTCATCGGGGGCTGAGCTTACCGTGCGGCGGCCCGGCCCCTCAGAGCGATCCGATCCCCCGGCGAGGCCGGGGGACGGTGGATCAGCGGTCGCGCTTCTCCTTGATCTTCGCGGCCTTGCCGCGGAGGTCACGCAGGTAGTACAGCTTGGCGCGGCGAACCGCACCGCGGGTCACGACCTCGATCTTCTCGACGACCGGGGTGTGCACCGGGAAGGTGCGCTCCACGCCGACGTTGAAGCTGACCTTGCGAACGGTGAAGGTCTCACCGACGCCGGCGCCGTGGCGGCGGATGACGACGCCCTGGAAGACCTGGACGCGGGAGCGGTTGCCCTCGATGACCCGGACGTGGACCTTCAGGGTGTCACCGGCGCGGAAGGCCGGAATGTCGCTACGCAGCGAGGCCGCGTCGACAGCAGCGAGCTTGTTGCTCATGTTGCTCTCCATCGCAGGCGCCACGGGCCGCCCACGGAAGTTCGTCACAATGGGGTTTGCTGCGGGCCGCATCGGCTGACGACGATCCCCCCGTGGCGAGGGCGCCGGTCCACGTGGCCCCTACGAAGGGGGCCCAGCAACAGACAGCAGCGGCCTATTCTTCCACACCGACGGCCACGGACCGAAATCGGCCGAGCTCCTCGTCCCAGGCCAGGCCGAGGATGCTGAGCGCCTCCCGGTCCTTCTTGTCGAAGGCTCCGTAGCGCCAGCGCTCGACCAGGTCGGTGCGGTTCGCCAGGGTCCGGGCGAAGGCCTGTTCCCGCCGCCAGCGGGCGATCCGGCCGTGGTTTCCGCTGAGCAGCACGTCCGGCACGGTCCGGCCGCGCCATTCGGCGGGCTTGGTGTAGACCGGGCCCTCCAGCAGGTCGGCCATCGCACCGGGCGCGAAGGAGTCGTCCCGGTGGGACTCGGCGTTGCCGAGCACCCCGGGCAGCAGCCGGGCGATCGCCTCGACCATCACCAGCACGGCGACCTCGCCGCCGGCCAGCACGTAGTCGCCGATCGAGGCCTCGACCACCGGCATCCGGGTGGCCGCCTCCTCGATGACCCGCCGGTCGATGCCCTCGTACCGGGCGGGGGTGAACGCCAGCCACGGGCGGCTCGCCAGTTCCTGGGCGAGTTCCTGCGTGAACGGCCGCCCGCTGGGGGTGGGCACGACGAGCGTCGGCAGCTGGCCCTCGGGCCCGCCGGCGACCACCGCGTCCAGCGCCTCGCCCCACGGCTCGGGCTTCATCACCATGCCGGGGCCGCCGCCGTACGGGCTGTCGTCCACGGTCCGGTGCACGTCGTGGGTCCACTCGCGCAGGTCGTGGACGTGCACGTCCAGCTGGCCGCGGGAGCGGGCCTTGCCGACCAGCGAGATGTTCAGCGGTTCCAGGTACTCGGGGAAGATCGAGACGACGTCGATCCGCATCCCGTCCTGGACCTGCGCGACGCCCTCCTCCACCGTCACTCCGACCCCTCCGCGCCCTTGGCGCCGGCCGCACCCTCAGTGTCCTCGACACCCTCAGCATCCTCGACACCCTCAGCGTCCTCGGCGTCCTCGCCCTCGGCGGAGGCACCACGGGCGACCTCGGCCTGCTCGGGTTCGATCAGGCCGACCGGCGGGGTGATCACGGCACGCTGGTTCTCCAGGTCGATGGTCGGCACGATCTGGCGGACGAAGGGCACCAGCACCTCCGTCCCGTCGGCCTTCTCCACCGTGAGCAGGTCCTGGTACGGCAGGTGGACGACCTCGGTCAGCTCGCCGACGAGGGTGCCGTCGAGCAGCACCACGTCCAGGCCGATCAGCTGGTGGTCGTAGTACTCCTCCGGGTCCTCGGGGCTCTCCTCCGGGTCGACCTCGGAGATGAGCAGCGTGCCCCGCAGCGCCTCCGCCGCGTTGCGGTCCTTGACGCCGGCGAAGCGCAGCAGCAGCCGGCCGCTGTGCACCTTGCCGGACTCGATGGTCAGCGGGCCCACCGACGCGGGGTCGGTGAACAGGACGGCACCGGGGCCGAGCCGGAGCTCCGGCTCGTCGGTGCGGACCTCGACGCTGACGTCCCCCCTGATGCCGTGGGCGCGGCCGATCTTGCCGACGACGAGCTGCACGGTGATCGTTCTCCTGGAGTTCCTGAAGCGGGACGGAATGCGGGAAGCGCGAGAAACGCGAAAGGCCGACCGGGACGACATGCGTCCCGGCCGGCCTCACAAGCCCTGACGGCTGAACGAGCAGCTGCGTCAGCGAATGTTGTCCACGTCGACCAGGTCGACCCGGACGTTGCGACCGCCGAGGGCGCCGACCACGGTGCGCAGTGCGCGCGCCGTGCGGCCACCCCGGCCGATCACCTTGCCGAGGTCATCGGGGTGCACTCGCACCTCGATGGTGTTGCCCCGACGCAGGTTGCGCGAGCGCACCTGCACCTCGTCGGGGTGCTCGACGATGCCCTTCACCAAGTGGTCGAGGGCGTCCTCGATCACGCTCAGGCCTCGGCGGCGGCGTCGGCCTCAGCCTCGACCTTGTCCGACTTCTTGGCCTTCGGGGTGATGGCAACACCGGTGGTGGCGTCCTCGAAGCCGGCGACGGCCTTCGCGAACAGGTGCGAGAAGTCCTCGACCTTGGGCTCGGCGACCAGCAGCGGCGCCGGGGCCGGGAGGCCCTTGAACTTCTGCCAGTCGCCGGTCAGCTTGAGGATGGCGAGCACCGGCTCGGTCGGCTGGGCGCCGACGGACAGCCAGTACTGGGCCCGGTCGGTGTCGACCTCGATCTTCGAGGGGTTGTAGGTCGGCTGGTAGATGCCGATCTCCTCGATGGCGCGGCCGTCACGCTTGGTGCGCGAGTCGGCGACGACGATGCGGTAGTGCGGGGAGCGAATCTTGCCGAGACGCTTGAGCTTGATCTTGACTGCCACGGGAGTGGATTCTCCTGGTGTTGACGTGGGTGAGCGGCCGCGCCGTCGCGTGGGGTTGCGCCGTGGGCCGTTCAAGGGACACGCCAGCCGTAGGAGAGAGGGGTCCTGCTCGGCTGCCGAGTACTCAGCTGTCCATTCTGCCATACCGGCGCGAACCGCCTTCGCTCGGCCATCCGCAGGAGGCATCCCGGCTGCATCCCAGCCGTACCCCGGCCGCGCACCCAGCCGTGCCCCAGCGGCGCGCCCGGCCGTCCGCGGGCCGCGCACGACCCTCCGGAGGCCGCCCCCCGACCGCCTCCGCAGGCTCGTCCACAAGGCGCGACCGGGAGCCCTCGCTCCCGGTCCGCCCACGAACTCACCGATGTACCGCTCGCTCCGGCCGGATCCGCTGCCCGCACAGCCGTCCGCCGGCTTCCCCGTCTTCTGGTGTTCCGGTCTAACGATCTCCCGGTCCGGTGGACCGATCGGTCACGAGATCTTGAACGGCTGCTGGCACGCGCCGCAGACGATGGACGCCTGGGCGAGTACCGACGGCACGACCCGGACGTTCCGTCCGCAGCCGCACACCGCCTTGACCCGGACGCCGCCCCCGGAGGAGCCGTGCCGGGCGGCCGGGCCGCGGAAGGCCCGCGTCGTACCGTCGCCGGCCACCGCCTCCTGGTGCGCGCCGAGGGCGCGGTCCAGTCGCTCGATGGTCTCCGCGTAGCGCTCCTGGGTCTCCTTGAGCATGGTCACCTGGGAGAAGCCGCTGCTCGCGTGCGGTTCGACCGGGTGCGCCAGTCCGAGCTCGGAGGCGAGCAGCAGGAAGCGCCGGTTGTGGTAGCGGCCGGCTCGCGAGGTGTCCCGGATGTCCCGGGCCGCGGCCAGACCGTGGGCAGCCTCGTGGAGGAGCCGCTCGAAACCGAGCCGGGTGCCACAGGCCGAGGAGGATTCGCCGATCAGGGCCTCGGGCGAGGCCAGGTCGGGAAGGTCCTGGTGGTGGGCCTGGATGTCACTCCAGGCGGCGGCCAGTTCGGCCGCGAGGACGAGGGGCTGTGTCGTGCTCACGCTAGACCAACGATGGAGTGCGAGCCGATGTTCCGCATGTTCTCGTTCTTCGGGAATTCCCAGGAAACTCCCAGGAATGCATGGTCGCGCGCGAATTGCGCGTTCCGGATCTGACGCAAGACCAACCCCCTGCCGGTTTCGGCTCGCCGCAGCTCGGCGGGCCTCGTGAATTCCGTCCGGGGGCGGGCTGTCGCCCCCTGGACGTACGGCCCGTGGACCCGTCGAGTTGACAGGGCCACGGGCCGTACACCGTACCGCTATTGCGTTAATACCGGCAGTTGACCGGCCAGTAGGGATGTCCGCGGTCGGGGCGCCCCTCGGACAGTTACCGGATTCTTACTCATCCGCATTCCGGGCAAATGTCGCCGGCAACGGTCATTACCTGCTGGTAACAGGCATCAGTACGCGCGGGCGACGATCGCGATATTGCCGTCCTGGTCGTCCGCCAGCGGCACCGAGCCGTCGGCCGCGACAATGCAGCGCACCGAAACGCCCTGCTCGGCCAGCTTGGCCTCGCCCTCCGGGCCGAGGTCGGCCCAGGAGATCCGGCCCCAACCGGTCGCGGCGGCCTCGGCGGCCTCCTCGATGGTCTTGACGTCGACGGTACGGGCCTCGCGGCGCTCGCGGGACTGGCGCAGCAGCAGCGCCTGGTCCTCCTCCAGGATGCCCGGGACCAGCGCGGCCAGGGAGTCGATGGAGACGGGCTCCTTGCCGCCGGGGATCCGGCGGGCCAGCATCGCGGTGCCGTTCTCGAGGTCGCGCGGGCCGACCTCGATGCGCAGCGGCACGCCCTTGAGCTCCCAGTCCACCGCGCGGCGGCCGAACGGGGTGTCGGTGCGGTCGTCGACGACCACCCGGACACCGGCGGCCTCCAGCGTGGCGCCGATCTCGCGCACCTTGGCGATGACCGCGTCGTCGCCCTTGATGGCGAGCACGACGGCCTGGACGGCGGCCAGTCGCGGGGGCACCCGCAGGCCGTTGTCGTCGCCGTGGGACATGATCAGGCCGCCGACCATGCGGGTCGAGACGCCCCACGAGGTCTGCCAGACGTGCTCGCGCTCGCCGCCCTGGAGCTGGTAGGTCGTGTTGAACGCCTTGGCGAAGTTCTGGCCCAGCTCGTGGCTGGTGCCCATCTGCAGCGCCTTGCCGTCGCCCATCATGCCCTCCAGGGTGAGGGTGTTGATGGCGCCGGCGAACCGCTCCTTGGCCGTCTTGCGACCGAGCACGACGTCGATGCCGAGCACGTTCGTCATGAAGTCGCCGTAGACCTGGGTGTGGATCATCGACGCGTACGCGCGGGCGTCCTCGTAGGTGGCGTGGGCGGTGTGGCCCTCCTGCCAGAGGAACTCGGTGGTGCGCAGGAAGACGCGCGGGCGCAGCTCCCAACGGACCACGTTGGCCCACTGGTTGATCAGCAGGGGCAGGTCGCGGTGGCTCTGCACCCACTTCGAGAAGTACTCGTTGATGATCGTCTCGGAGGTGGGCCGGACGACGACCGGCTCGTCGAGCTGCTTGCCGCCGCCGTGGGTGACCACCGCGAGCTCGGGGGCGAAGCCTTCGACGTGCTCGGCCTCCCTGGTCAGGTAGGACTGCGGGATGAACATCGGGAAGTAGGCGTTCTGCGCGCCGGCCTTCTTAATCCGCGCGTCCATCTCCTGCTGCATCCGCTCCCACAGGCCGTAGCCGTACGGTCGGATGACCATGGTGCCGCGCACCGGACCGTTGTCGGCCAGCTCGGCCTTGTTGATGAGGTCCTGGTACCAGCGCGGGAAGTCTTCCGCCTGAGGGGTGAGAACGGGTGCCTTAGCCATGGCCCGAATGGTACGGGGCGCGGCCCCCTGACTTCGAATCGATAACACGCCCGCGGCCGCCGGACGGACGACCGCCGCACCCGCCGGACGGGCGACCGCGCACCCGCCGGCGGCAGGAGGCGGCACCCGCCGACCGCAGGGGGCGCACGACCGCGACACGCGCGCACCACCCTGCACCCCTCTGGACGCCGGGCCCGACCCGCTGTTCGCTGGAGTGGGGCGGGACTTTGGGGGAGCCGTAGCAGCACACCGAAGGACCGGATGGGAGGCCGCGATGGCTTCAGCTCGGACGACCGGCACGACCGTACGACCGACAGGCGCACGACCGCACCACCCGCAGCCCGGGGCGGCGCGGCCCGCGCGGGCGCGCGACTGGGCGGAGATCCAGGAGCGCATGCTCGTGCCGCTCTACGAGGCGGTCCACGACCGGCTGGAGGTCGGCCCGGCGACCAGCGTGCTGGGCCTGGGCTGCCGGTCCGGACTGGCGCTGCTGCTCGCCGCCGGGCGCGGTGCCCAGGTCACCGGCCAGGAGCCGCGGGACGAGCTGCGCGAGCTGGCCCATGACCGTCGGCTGCGGGTGTGCGCGGGGGCCCGGCCGACCGCTGCCGTCCCCCGCTCGGCCCATTCGCTGGTGACGGTGTTCGAGCAGTTGCCCGGTTGCGCCGAGCCGGGTGCGGTGGTCGTCGAGGCCGCCCGGCTGACCCTCCCGGGCGGGCACGTGGTGCTGGCCGCCTGGGGCCCTCCGGAGCGCTGCCAGAGCGCCCCGGTGCTGGACGTGGCGCGTCGGCGGGCGGGCCGGACCACCGCGCGCGACCCGTTCGAGCTGAGCACGCCCGGCACGCTGGAGGACCTGCTCGCCCCGGCCGGCCTGCGCCCGGCCGGCAGCGGGCGGGTGAGCTGCCCGTTCGCCTACGCGGACCTGGACAGCGCGGTGCGCGGCCTGCTCTCCACCGGTCTGTTCGAGGCGGCCGAGGAGTTCTCCGGCGCGTCGCTGGTCGCCAAGGAGCTGGAGGAGGCGCTGCAGCCGTACCTGCGCGCGGACGGCTCGGTCCGGATGGAGAACGTCTTCCGCTACCTGATCGCCGAACGGCCCCGGTAGCGGCTGGCGGCGGCCGACCCCGACGGCGTTGGGAACGGGGCCCACGGCGACGCCCGGAACGAGACCCCGACGGCACTGGGAACGAGACCCCCGGCGGCGATCGGAACGGCCCCGGGCGACAACAGATCCGGCAACGACGAAACCGGGGGCGCCCGCCAGCGCGGCGAGCGCCCCCGGCCCGCCGGTTCACGCCTGGTCGAGCGACTTCTGGTCGGAGCCGGAGCCCTTCCGCGGCACCCCGGCCGCCCGGTACGCCTGCTCCTCGTCCAGCGTCTCCCCCTCCAGCAGCGCCGCCGCCAGCGCGTCCAGCCGGGCCCGCTGCTCGGTCAGCAGCCGCACCGCGTCCTCGTAGCACTCGGCGACGATCCGCCGGGCCTCCTCGTCCACCGCGTCGAGGGTGGTCGGCGCGGCGGAGAGCCCGTAGGCGCCCTGCGGGTCGGCGGGCACCGCGGTCAGCCGCCCGACCCGCTCGCTCATCCCCCACCGGCCGGCCATCCCGCGGGCGATGTTGGTGACCTGCTCCAGGTCGCTCTCCGCCCCGGTGGTGATCACCCCGTAGACCACCTGCTCGGCCGCCATCCCGCCGAGCGCGCCGATGATCCGGCCGCGCAGGTAGGGCTCGGTGTACGAGTAGCGGTCGTTCTCCGGAGTGGACAGGGTCACGCCGAGCGCCCGGCCGCGCGGCACGATGGTGATCTTGCGGACGGGGTCGGCGCCGGGCTGCAGCATGCCCAGCAGCGCGTGCCCGCTCTCGTGGTAGGCCGTGCGCTCGCGCTCCTCCTGCGGCATCACCAGCGGCCGGACGGCGCCGAGCTGGACCTTCTCCAGGGCGTCCGAGAGGTCCCGCTCGTTCACCGCGTCCTGCTTGCGCTTGACGGCCAGCAGGGCGGCCTCGTTGACCAGGTTGGCGAGTTCGGCGCCGGTCATCCCGGGGGTGACCTTGGCCAGCCGGGTGAGGTCGGCGTCGCCGGCCAGCGGGACGGTCCGGGTGTGGATGCGCAGGATGGCGGCGCGGCCGTCCCGGTCGGGCGGGCTGACGGTGATCCGCCGGTCGAACCGGCCGGGGCGCAGCAGCGCCGGGTCGAGCACGTCCGCGCGGTTGGTCGCGGCGATCACGATGACGCCCTCGGAGCCGGTGAAGCCGTCCATCTCGGTGAGGATCTGGTTGAGCGTCTGCTCGCGCTCGTCGTGCCCGCCCATGCCGCCGCCCGCGCCGCGCTGGCGGCCGATGGTGTCGATCTCGTCGATGAAGATGATCGCCGGGGCGACCTTGCGGGCCTCGGCGAACAGTTCACGGACCCGGCTGGCGCCGACGCCGACGATCATCTCGATGAACTCGGAGGCGGAGGCGGAGAAGAACGGCACGTCCGCCTCGCCGGCGACGGCCCTGGCGAGCAGGGTCTTGCCCGTCCCGGGCGGGCCGCTCAGCAGCACGCCGCGCGGCATCTTGGCGCCGAGCCTGCGGTACTGCTGCGGGTTCTTCAGGAAGTCGACCACCTCGGTGAGTTCGGCCTCGACCTCGTCGATGCCGGCCACGTCGGCGAAGGTGGTGCGCTTGCCCTGGTCGGCGGTGACCGGCTTGGGCGGGGCCTTGCGGCCGAGCGCGCCGGCGCCCAGCCCGCCGGCCATCCGGCGGGCGAGCAGCACCCAGATCAGGATCAGCAGCACCATGGGGGCCAGCGAGATCAGCAGGTTGGCGAGGAAGCTGCGCTGCTGGACCACCGGGGAGGTGGCGGTGACCTCGACGCCCTGCTGCTGCAGCGTGGTCCACAGGTTGTCGTTGGCGAAGGACGGCCGCTGGGTGGCGAAGTCGGTGTAGTCGCCCTTGCCGCCGTCCGGTTTGGGCTGGGCGCTCTTGAGGGTGCCCTCGATCGCGTCGCCCTTGGAGTAGATCTTGGTGATGTTGCCCTTGTTCAGCTGGTTGTTGAACTCGGTGTAGGAGATCGTGGTGGCGCCGGCGTTGCCGAAGAAGGACAGCAGCAGGTCGGAGATCAGGAACACCACGAGCGCGGTGAGGGCGAGCCCCATCCAGCCGCCGGGCATCCGGCGGCGGGGCGGCGGCGGGGGCGGGGCGCCCTCGGACCGCCAGGGCTGGTCGGGGGTCTGGCGCGGCGGCACGGGTTCGGTCACCCATCGGACGATACGGACGCGGGCTCGGGCGAGCCACCCGAAACGCCGCGCCGAGCACGCCCCTGACCAGCCTCGACGGGGCCCCGCCAGTGGCTGAGCACCGGTGCCCCGTCAGTGGCCGTGCCGCCCGGAGCCCCGCCCGTGGCTCAGAGGCCTCGCCGCCCCGTCAGTGGCCGCGCACGTGGCTCGCCCCGTCAGTGGCCGCGCAGCGCCCCGCCCGTGGCTACGCCTCCGCGCCCGGCCACTCCTCGGCGGTCAGCGCGAACCGCTCGTGGTCCCGCCAGTCGCCCTGGAGGAACAGCATCCGGGGGGTGAAGCCCTCGTGCCGGAAGCCCAGCCGCTTGGCCATCGCGACCGACCGCTCGTTGTCCGGCTGCACGTTGATCTCCAGCCGGTGCAGGCCCAGCCCGCCGGCCGACTGCGGGGCGAAGCAGCGGTCCAGGACCAGCCGCAGCCCCTCCGTCATCCGCCCGGTGCCGGCGAACGGCAGGTACGCGTCGTAGCCCAGCGCGCCGTTGCAGAACCGGCCCATCACGATGTTGGCGACGTTCACCTTGCCGACCAGCCCGCCGGTGTCCCGGTCGACGATCAGGAAGGTGCGCAGGCCCGGCCCCTGGCGGTCCAGCAGTTCGGCCAGGCCGTCCGGCTCGACCGGGTTCCACCGCCCGATGTGGTCGGCGGACCGTCGGACCGCCTCGGCGTACACGTCCTTGTCCTCGGCCCGCGGGGCCCTGATCGTCACTCGCACACCACCATCATCGGGCATGCGAGCGGCCCGCCGCCCGGAAGGTCCCGGACGGCGGGCCGCTCGAACGACGGACCGGTCTACAGCAGGTCCTTGAACTCCTTGGGCAGCTCGAAGTCGGCCGGGCCCTTGCCCGCACCGAGGCCGAACGCGCCGCCGCCGGCCGGGTCCTGGTCGCCGCCCGGGCCGAGCGCGCGGCGCTGGGCGGCCGCGGCCTCCTCCTGCGCCCGCTTGAGCGGGTTGCCGCTCTTGCGCTTGCCCTTGGCCTGCGGGGCCTTCTTGCCGGACTTCTTGGCGCCGCCGCCCATGCCCGGGATCCCCGGCATGCCGGGCACGCCCTTGCCGGAGGCCATCGCGGACATCATCTTGCGGGCGTCGAAGAACCGCTCGACCAGGTTCTTCACCTCGCCGACCTGGACACCCGAGCCCTTGGCGATGCGGGCCCGGCGGGAGCCGTTGATCAGCTCCGGCTCGGCGCGCTCGGCCGGGGTCATCGACTTGATGATCGCGCCGACCCGGTTGACGTCCTTGTCGTCGATGTTGTTGATCTGGTCGCGGATCTGGCCCATCCCGGGCAGCATCCCCAGCAGCTTGGAGATCGAGCCCATCTTCTGGACCTGCTCCAGCTGCGACAGGAAGTCGTCCAGGGTGAACGCCTTCGGACCGCCGCGCAGCTTGGCGGCGATCTTCTCGGCCTCCTCCTGCGAGAAGGTCTGCTCGGCCTTCTCGATCAGCGAGAGGACGTCACCCATGCCGAGGATGCGCGAGGCCATCCGGTCGGGGTGGAAGGCGTCGAAGTCGTCGACCTTCTCGCCGTTGGAGGCGAACATGATCTGCCGGCCGGTGACGTGGGCGACCGACAGGGCGGCACCGCCGCGGGCGTCGCCGTCGAGCTTGGAGAGCACGACACCGGTGAAGTCGACGCCGTCGAGGAAGGCCTGCGCGGTGGTGACCGCGTCCTGGCCGATCATCGCGTCGACGACGAACAGGACCTCGTCCGGGTTGACCGCGGCGCGGATGTCCGCGGCCTGCTGCATCAGCTCGGCGTCGATGCCCAGGCGTCCGGCGGTGTCGACGACGACGACGTCGTACTGCTTCTGCTTGGCGTACTCGATCGAGTCCTTGGCCACCTGCACCGGGTCGCCGACGCCGTTGCCCGGCTGCGGGCCGTAGAAGGCCACGCCGGCGCGGTCGGCGACCACCTGGAGCTGGTTGACGGCGTTGGGCCGCTGGAGGTCGCAGGCGACCAGCAGCGGGGTGTGCTTCTGGCTCTTCAGCCAGTGGCCGAGCTTGCCCGCGAGGGTGGTCTTACCGGCACCCTGCAGACCGGCGAGCATGATCACCGTCGGGCCGTTCTTGGCGAACCGGACCCGGCGGGTCTCGCCACCGAGGATCGCGATGAGCTCCTCGTTGACGATCTTGATGATCTGCTGCGCGGGGTTGAGCGCGCCCGAGACCTCGGCGCCGGCCGCCCGCTCCTTGACCTGCTTGATGAAGGCCCGCACGACCGGCAGCGCGACGTCCGCCTCCAGCAGCGCGATGCGGATCTCGCGGGCGGTGGCGTCGATGTCCGCCTCGCTCAGGCGGCCCTTGCCCCGGAGGTTCTTGAACGTCGCTGCGAGGCGATCGGAAAGAGTGTCGAACACGTCGTCGCGGGTCCTCTGCGGCATCGGTATCGGTACGGTCGTCGCCCCCCAGGGTATCCGGCCGCCCCGGGTACGGTCTCCACCCGGGTTGCCACGGCCTCGGAACGGACCTCGGCAGGCGCCGGCGGGCCCCGGCGGGCCGACCCCCGGCAGCCCCAGGCGGGCCCCGGCGGAACCCGGCGGAACCGCACCCCGGCGAGCCCGGAAGGCCCCCGGTACGGCTCAGCCCAGCGCCGCCCGAACCGCCGCCGCCACCTCCCCGGCCCGCCCGGCGGAGAGCGACCGCCCCTCCCCGTCGGTCAGGTAGAAGGAGTCGACGGCCTCCGCGCCCAGCGTCGAGACGTGCGCCGTCCGCACCCGCACGCCCGCCCCGTCCAGCGCCCGGCCGATCCGGTGCAGCAGCCCCGGCGCGTCGTGCGCGCGGACCTCCAGGACGGTCGCGGTCGCCGAGGCCACCGCAGGCGCCACCGCGACCACCGGCGGCGGGGTGGGGATGCCCCGGCGGCGCGGGGCGGCGGCGTCCCGCTCGGCCAGCCGGCGCGCGACGTCCAGCGAGCCGTCCAGCGCCCGGCGCAGGTCGGCCCGTAGCCGGGCGGCCTCCGGCAGCTCGCCGAACTCGGCGGCCACCCGCCAGGACAGCAGCAGCACCGGGCCGGCGCCGATCGGGTCCAGCTCGCGCAGACCGGCCGAGCGCACGGCCAGCCGGTGCAGCGCGAGCACCCCGGCGACGGTGCCGAGCAGTCCGGGCCGGTCCGGGACGGCCAGGGTCAGCTCGACGCCCATCGGCTCGGCGCCCGGCTCCGCCCCCTCGGACCGCGCCAGCAGCGACAGGGCGGGCCCGCCGGTCCGGGCGGCCTCCACCGCGAGCCGTTCCTGCGCGGCGGTCGGCGCGGTCTCCACGGGCGCGGCGTAGGCGCCGGCCAGCCGGGCGGCGACCCGGGCCGCCAGGCCGTCCACCAGCGAGGCCCGCCAGCCGCTCCACGCGGCCGGGCCGGTGGCCAGCGCGTCCGCCTCGGTGAGCACGTGCAGCAGCTCCAGCTGGGCCGCGGTGCCGACCACCTTGGTGATCGCCTCGACGGTGGCCGGGTCGTCCGGGTCCCGTCGGGTCGCGGTGTCGACCAGGGTCAGGTGGTGGCGGACCAGCACCGCCAGGGTCTCGGTGTCCTCGGGGCCGAAGCCCATCCGGGCGGCGACGTCCCGGACGATGACCTCGCCGGCCTCGCTGTGGTCGCCGGGCCAGCCCTTGCCGATGTCGTGCAGCAGCGCGGCGACCAGCAGGAGGTCCGGCCGGGCCACCCGGCGGGTCATCGCCGCGGCCCGCACCGCCGTCTCCACCAGGTGCCGGTCCACCGTCCAGCGGTGCACGGCGTTGCGCTGCGGACGGCAGCGCACCCGCTCCCAGTCCGGCAGCAGCCGGGTGACCAGTCCCTCCGCCTCCAGCGCCTCCCACACCGGGACGGCCGCCTCGCCCGCGCCCAGCAGGGTGACCAGTTGCTCGCGCGCCTCGTCCGGCCAGGGCACCGGCAGCGGGCGGCACTCGGCAGCCAGCCGGCGCACCGTCGCGTACGAGACGGTGAGCCCGTTCTGCGCGGCGGCGGCCGCGGCGCGCAGCGGCAGCACCGGGTCGGCGGCCGGGCGGGCACCCTGGGCGAGCACCGCCTCGCCGTCCTGCTCGACCACGCCCTCGGCGAGCGGCCGGCGCGCGACCGCGCCCCGGGCCACCGCGCCCGCGCCGCGCCCGGCGCCGGTGAACGGGAAGGCCAGCCGGGCGGCCCGGCGGCCCCGGCCGGACCGGGCGGCGAGCACCCGCTCCACCGCCCGCCAGGTGACGTCACTCGCGTAGGCGACGGTGCGGGCGGCCTCGTAGACCTGGCGCAGCAGGGTGTCGGCGTCCAGCACGCCGAGCCGTTCGGCGACCTGGTCCTGGTCCTGGAGGCCGAGCCGCTCGGTGGCCCGGCCGGTGGCCAGGTGCAGCGCGTCGCGGACGTCGGCGAGCCGCAGCGCGGCGGCGTCCAGGCCGTCCCGGGGGGCGTCGGCGAGCCAGGTGGCGGCGACGGCGTTGAGCGCGACGGCGTCGCGCAGGCCGCCGCGGGCCTCCTTGAGGTCGGGCTCCAGCAGGAACGACAGCTCGCCGTGCCGCTCGGCCCGCTCCCGCCCGAGGTCGCGCAGTTCCGGCAGGCGCGCGGGGGCGCTCGCGCGCCAGTCGGTGAGCACGGCGGAGCGCAGGGCGGCGGTGAGCTCCTGGTCCCCGGCGAGGTGGCGGGCGTCCAGCAGGCCGAGCTGGGCCTTGAGGTCCGCGGCGGCGACGGATCGGGCCTCGGCGACGGTGCGCACCGAGTGGTCGAGCGCGGCGCCGGCGTCCCAGACCGGGTACCAGATCCGCTCGGGCAGGTCGGGGTCGAGCCGGCCGTCGTGCAGCAGCAGGACGTCGAGGTCGCTGCGCGGGGACAGCTCGCCGCGCCCGTATCCGCCGACCGCGACCAGCGCGACGCCGGGCGGGCCGCCGGCGGCCGCGAGCAGACCGGCCAGCCAGTCGTCGGTGAGCCGGGCGAGAGCCGCGCGGCGGGGCCGCCCGGCCGGGCCGGGGCCGGCGAGCAGCGCGGCCCGGGCGGCGCCGTAGTCGGGAGGGCTGGTCTCGGTGGTCATGGCGTTTTGGTCCCGTCCGTCGTGCGGTTGAGCGGGCGGCGCCGGACGGCCTGCGGGCGGCCGATGGGAGATCTGCGGACGGCCCGGGCGGCCTGGCGCCGATGCGCCGTCGGCGGACCCGCGACCCCTCGGGGACGGCGGGCCCGCCTGCGGCGCGTCCTACGGTTCAGGGCCCTCGACGAAGGGCCCTCGGCGAAGGGCCCTCAGAGGGCGTCCGGCCCGCGCTCTCCGGTCCGGACCCGGACGGCGGTGTCGACCGGGACGCTCCAGACCTTGCCGTCGCCGATCTTGCCGGTCCGGGCGGCCTTCACCAGGACCTCGATCAGCTCGTCGGCGTCCTCGTCCTCGACCAGCACCTCGATTCTGACCTTGGGGACCAGGTCCACGGTGTACTCGGCGCCCCGGTAGACCTCGGTGTGGCCGCGCTGGCGGCCGTAGCCGCTGGCCTCGGTGACGGTCAGGCCGTGCACCCCGAAGGCCTGTAGGGCGGCCTTCACCTCGTCCAGGCGGTACGGCTTGATCACGGCGGTGATGAGCTTCATCGGGCGTCGACCTCGGTCTTCTCGGTGGGCTCGGCGGTGGTCGTGTCGGCGGCCTTCCCGGCGGCCGTGGCGGCTGGCTCGGCGGAGGGCTCGGCGGCGGCCTTCCCGGCGGCGGACCTCTCCGCGGACCTCGCGGCCGCGGCGGCGCCGACCAGGCCCGGCAGGGCCCGCGCCAGGCCCGCGCCCACCGCGCTGAAATCGTAGGCGGACTCGGCGTGTTCGGCCTGGTCGATGCCGGCCACCTCGACCTCCTCGGCGACCCGGAAGCCGACCGTCCTGTCGATCGCCTTCGCCAGCAGCCAGGAGAGGACGAAGGAGTACGCGGCGACCACGGCCACGCCCATCGCCTGCTTGCCGAGCTGCGCCGGCCCGCCGCCGTAGAACAGGCCCTTGGCGGTCTGGCCGACCCCGCCGGTGGCGAACAGGCCGATCAGCAGCGAGCCGATCGCGCCGCCCACCGCGTGCACGCCGACCACGTCGAGCGAGTCGTCGAAGCCGAGGCGGTACTTGAGGCTGACCGCGGCGGCGCAGACCGCGCCGGCGATCAGGCCGATCGCCACCGCGCCCAGCGGGCTGACCGAGCCGCAGGCCGGGGTGATCGCGACCAGGCCGGACACCGCGCCGGAGGCGGCGCCCAGCGTGGTGAACGCGCCGTGCCTGAGCTTCTCGTAGACCAGCCAGCCGACCAGCGCCGCACCGGTGGCGACCTGGGTGTTGACCATCGCCATCGCGGCGACGCCGTTGGCGGCCAGCGCCGAGCCCGCGTTGAAGCCGAACCAGCCGAACCACAGCAGCCCGGAGCCGAGCATCACCAGTGGCAGGCTGTGCGGGCGCATCGGGTCCTTCTTGAAGCCGACCCGCTTGCCCAGCACCAGGCAGAGCGCGAGGCCGGCCACGCCCGCGTTGATGTGCACGGCCGTGCCGCCGGCGAAGTCGATCACGCCGTTGCGGTCGCCCAGCCAGCCGCCGTGGCCGCCGTCGAAGAAGAACACCCAGTGCGCGACCGGGAAGTAGACGACGGTCACCCAGAGCGCGATGAACAGGCCCCAGGCGCCGAACTTGGCCCGGTCCGCGATCGCGCCGCTGATCAGCGCCGGGGTGATGATCGCGAACATCAGCTGGAAGGTGGCGAACGCGGTGACCGGGATGGTCCCGGTGAGGTCGTTCAGGCCGATGCCGCGCATCCCGAGGAAGTCCAGGTTGCCGATGAGGCCGGCGAAGGAGTCGGGCCCGAAGCTGAGCGAGTACCCGTAGAGGACCCAGAGCACGCTGACGATGCCGAGCGAGAGGAAGCTCATCGCCAGCATGTTCAGGGTGCTCTTGGCCCTGACCATGCCCCCGTAGAAGAAGGCCAGGCCCGGGGTCATCACCATGACCAGGGCCGCACTGATGAGCACGAAGGCGGTGTCGCCCGCGCTGAAGCCGTCCGGCATCGGCGTCTCCTCTGCGTGGAAGCCGATCCAAACCCGGATTACCCGTCCCGTGCCACCCGGGGTGTCGGCGATGAAGAGGAGAGTGCCGAAGGCTGGTTTCGGCCAGTGCGGCCCGTTGTTTCGCGGCCGTGACGCGTACGACGCGCGGGTTACGCCTTCGTGAACGACGGCCGTGCCGCAGGGCCGAACGGGTTACCGTGCCGCCGAACGGGACGGCCGGTGGCACGACGGCCACCGACCGTGGCGGCGGCGGCCGTCACGGTCGGCGGGGTCCTCGGGCCGGATCCGCGGCCCACGGGCTCGGGGTGCTCAGACCACCGAGACGTACTCGGGGATGTCCTGGACGACGCGCTCCTTGAGCCGGCTCACCGCGTCCACGCCCTTGAACCGGGCGGCCGCGGCCTCGGTGGTCTTGCGGACCCGGGAGTTCAGCCGCTCCGAGCGCACCTTGGTGGCGATGTCCACCGCCTGCTCGGCCATCACCGCGGCCTGCTCGGCCTCCCGCTGCAACAGGTGGACGCTGGCCATGCCGATCAGGTTGAAGGCGTACGAGCGCACGTGGTCGCCGTCCTGGCGGAACAGGTCGACCGCGCGCTCCATCACCGGCGCGGACATCGAGGCGTACAGCTGGGCGTTGTCGGAGTGGTACGCGAGGTCGCGGAAGGAGTGCGCGTTCTCGGCGTTCAGCTCGGCCGGCGAGAAGAACTTCAGCCAGTCCGGCTCCTCCTCCCCCTCGCGGATGTCGGTGAAGGTGTCCTCGGCCAGCCGGACGGCCCGGGCGCAGCGGTTCACCTCGCCGATGGTGGCGTAGGCGCGCGCCTCCATCGCGTACAGCAGGGACTGCTGGCGCGCGCTGGCGGTGTCCCGGCTGCCGTACTGCGCCAGGTGGATCAGCTCCAGGGCGTCCTCGCCCCGGTTGAGGTGGATCATCTGGCGGCTCATGTCGGTGAGGATGAGTGCGCCGAACGGGCGGTCCCCGGCCTCCTTGGCGGCGTGCAGGGCCAGCACGTAGTACTTCTGCGCGCTCGGGTGCATTCCGACGTCGTACGACATCCACCCGGCCAGGTGGGCGAGTTCGGCGGTGAGCCGGAACAGCCGCCGGGTGGTGTTCTCGTTGTACGTCTCCTGGAGCAGGTCGGTGACCTCGTGGAGCTGGCCGACGACGGCCTTGCGGCGCAGCCCGCCGCCGTTCTGCGCGTCCCACTGCCGGAACATGACCGTGGTCTGCTCCAGCAGTTCGAGCTCGGGCTCGGACAGCCGGCCGGTGAACGGATCGCCGCCGTTGGCCGCGGCGAGGATCGGGGTGGGGGCGCCGGTCGGGCCTGGGGTGAGCCAGCGCTGCATCGGCTCGATCAGCGCGGCGCCGGCGGTCAGCGCGAGCGAGGTGCCGAGGAAGCCCCGGCGGTTGAGCATCAGGTCGCTGCGGGAGTAGTCGCTGATCAGCTGGACGGTCTGCGGCGCGCTCCACGGCAGGTCGACGCCGCCGCCCACGGTGGAGACCGGGATCGCGGCGCGCAGGCCGAGGTCCTCGATCGAGACCACCGAGCCGAAGCGCTCGGAGAAGAGCTCCGACATGATCTTGGGAATCGGCTCGCGGGGCTGTTCGCCGTCGAGCCATCGGCGCACCCGCGAGGTGTCGGTGGACACGTGGTGGGCACCGATCTGCCGGGCCCGGCGGTTGACCTGACGGGCCAACTCGCCCTTGGACCAGCCGCTGCGGGCGAACCAGGTGGTCAGCTTCTCGTTGGGTTGCTTCTCTGCCATGGGAACGTCCCCATCCCGCCCGGCCCCCTCGGGGCCCCGATCGTGACGCCCGACGGTTTCGGGCCCTTGCCAGACGTACCGTGCCTGAGGTGTCGCCGTACCACGCTCTCGCACTGGTGTGCCATCGTTACGGACGGACCGTCAGATTCCCAACTCCCGCGCCCTGGCGGACCGGAGTCGATTCCACGATGACGTCCGTGTGCTGAACGTAATGCCCCGCGCGGCGCCCACGGGAGCGGCCCTGGCGAAACGCCACCTTTCGCCACCCCCACGAGTGAACCGAAGCCACGGCCCACGCGCTTCACTAGGAAGTCCGACGGCCCGGCATATGCGGGCCGCCAAGGCCTCCGGCGAAACCCGGCAGCCCCGGCAACCCACCGCAGTCACAGGCGAGTTCGACGCCCACCCTGATCGGCGGCCGCCTCGCCCACCCCACGATCCGGCATCGGTGCCGCCAGCCACAAGGCGGCGCCCGAGGCGCACCACCACGACAGGCGCACACCGGGCGCTGCACGCCGCCACCGCACAACGCACCACGCAACGGACAATCAACACACAGTCACCATCCCGTAACCATCGGCGACGGGAACCTGTTGGGGGAGGCATGGACAACCTGTTCGGCGAACTTCGACTGGGACACCTGCGGTTGACTCCGCTGGGCGCGCGCCGCCGCACCAAGGTCACCGCGTCCCAAGCCGCCGCGGAGTACACCGGCCGCTGGGGCTGGACGGTCGCCACCGGCGCCCCGGCCGGCTCCGCCACCGCCCCGACCCGCTGTCCCTGCGGCTCCGACCGCTGCGCCGCGCCCGGCCTGCATCCCGTACCGGGCGGCGAGGACCGGTCCCGGGAAGCGGGCGCCGGGGGCTCGGTTCTCTTCCCCACCGGCCGCGCCTTCGACGTCCTGGACGTCCCCGAGCAGGCCGGACTACAGGCGCTGGTCCGGCTGGAGCGGATGGGCACCCAGGTCGGCCCGGTGCTCGCCCCGCCCACCGGCCGGCTGCAGTTCCTGGTCGCCGCCGGCGCCGCCCGCCGACTGCCCGACCTGCTCTACCGGATGGGCTGGGACGACGCCGCGCTCGACCTCACCTGCCACGGCGAGGGCAGCTACGTCGCCGCCCCGCCCACCGTGCTCGGCGCGCTCGGCCCGGTCCGCTGGCTGCGCCGCCCCACCCGCGACAACGCCGGCTGCCCGCCCGAGGCCCGGCTGCTGCTCGGCACCCTCGCCTACGCCTGCCACCGCGGCCGCGAGCGCACCGCCGAACCTGCCTGGCTCGCCTCGTAGGCCTCCGCGCGCCCCTCCAGCTCGGCGCGCCCCTCCAGCTCGGCGCGCCCCTCCAGCTCGGCGCGCTCCTCCGCCTCGGCACGCTCCTCCGGTCCCGGGCACCCCGCCGGCCCCCGGGCGGCAACGCGAAAGGGCCCGCCCCTCGCGGAGCGGACCCTTCGTGCGTACGGGGCCTCAGTCCCCGATCAGCGCGTCCACGAACGCGCCCGGCTCGAACGGCGCCAGGTCGTCCGCACCCTCGCCCAGGCCGACCAGCTTGACCGGCACGCCCAGGTCGCGCTGGACCGCGACCACGATGCCGCCCTTGGCGGTGCCGTCCAGCTTGGTCAGCACGATGCCGGTGATGTCGACCACCTCGGCGAACACCCGGGCCTGGATCAGGCCGTTCTGGCCGGTGGTGGCGTCCAGCACCAGCAGCACCTCGTCCACCGGGCCGTGCTTCTCGACGACCCGCTTGACCTTGCCCAGCTCGTCCATCAGGCCGGTCTTGGTGTGCAGCCGGCCGGCGGTGTCCACCAGCACGGTGTCGGCGCCCTCGGCGATGCCCTCCTTGACCGCGTCGAACGCGATCGAGGCCGGGTCACCGCCCTCCGGGCCGCGCACGGTGCGCGCACCGACCCGCTCGCCCCAGGTCTGCAGCTGGTCGGCGGCGGCGGCCCGGAAGGTGTCGGCGGCGCCGAGCACCACCTTGCGGCCGTCGGCGACCAGGACGCGGGCGAGCTTGCCGGTGGTGGTGGTCTTGCCGACGCCGTTGACGCCGACCACCAGGACCACGGCCGGCCCCTCCGCGTGCTTGGTGGAGCGGACGGTGCGGTCGGAGTCCTTGCCGATCAGCTCGACGAGCTCCTCGCGCAGCAGCGCGCGCAGTTCGTCGGGCGTGCGGGTGCCGAGCACCTTCACCCGGGTGCGCAGCCGCTCGACCAGCTCCTGGGTGGGGGCCACGCCGACGTCGGCGGTCAGCAGGGTCTCCTCGATCTCCTCCCAGGTGTCCTCGTCCAGGTGCTCGCGGGAGAGCAGCGAGAGCAGGCCCTTGCCGAGCGAGTTCTGCGAGCGGGAGAGCCGGGAGCGCAGCCGGACCAGTCGGCCCGCGGTGGGCTCGGGGACCTCGACGGCGGGTGCCGTCTCGGCCTCGGCGGCCTCGACCTCGACCTCGGTCGGGGCCGTCGCCGGGGCTCCGGTCGAGGCTTCGGTCGGAGCCTCGGTCTCGGGGAGCTGCACCTCCTCGACGGTGCGGCGGGGCTCCTCGGTCGGCGGCGCGGCCTCCTCGCCGACCTGGGGCTCCTGCGGGGTGGTCGGCGGCGCCGTGATGACCGGCGACTGCGACTTCGGGGGCAGTTGCTGGCGTCGTCTGCCGGAAACGACGAGGCCGGCGATCGCGCCGATGGCGACCACGGCGATGACTACGGCAAGGATCACGTATTCCACATAAATCTCCTTCTCGGGATCCCACGACAGAGTGATCCTTCGGTCACCGACGCACGGAGCGTCGCCGCCTCCCTTACGCTGACCACTGTGCCGTGCGGCACCGGTCAGGGCTTGGCCGTCATGAGGTCGTCAAACGGCTGAACGAGAAGCCCCCTCGCGAGCGAGGGGGAGGAGTCACAACCGCTCCAGTATCCGTGATCGGAGCGTCCGGGAGCATCTGCCCGGGCCAGGCCGGTGGATCAGTCTGTCGACCCGGAGACAACAGCCTCGTCGCGCCGCCGAGGAGGCATCGGGCGCGCCCTTCGCTCCCGGCGCCCCTCGCGCAGCCGCTGGCTGATCACCTGCGAGATGCCGTCGCCCTTCATGGTCACGCCGTAGAGGGCGTCCGCGGACTCCATGGTCAGCTTCTGGTGGGTGATCACGATCAGCTGGGAGCTCTCCCGCAGCTCCTCCATGATCCCGACCAGCCGGCGCAGGTTGGTCTCGTCGAGCGCCGCCTCCACCTCGTCCATCACGTAGAACGGACTGGGCCTGGCCTTGAAGATCGCCACCAGCAGTGCCACCGCGGTCAGCGAGCGCTCGCCGCCGGACAGCAGCGACAGCCGCTTGACCTTCTTGCCCGGCGGGCGGGCCTCCACCTCGACGCCGGTGGTGAGCATGTGGTCGGGGTCGGTCAGCACCAGCCGCCCCTCGCCGCCGGGGAACAGCCGGGCGAAGACGCCCTCGAACTGGGCGGCGGTGTCGTGGTACGCCGAGGCGAACAGCTGCTCGACCCGCTCGTCCACCTCCCGGACGATGTCCAGCAGGTCGCGCCGGCTGCGCTTGAGGTCGTCCAGTTGCTCCCCGAGGAACTGGTGGCGCTCCTCCAGCGCCGCGAACTCCTCCAGCGCCAGCGGGTTGACCTTGCCCAGTTGCTGGTACGCCTTCTCGGCCGCCCTGAGCCGCTTCTCCTGCTCGGCCCGGTCGTACGGGCGCGGCTCGCCCGGCTCCCGTCCTTCTTCCGGGGTCGACGGCGGGACGGGCTGGTCCGGCCCGTAGGTGGCGAGCAGTTCGCCGCCGTCGATGCCGAACTCCTCCAGCGCCCGGGCCTCCAGCTGCTCGATCCGCAGCCGCTTCTCGGCCCGCAGCACCTCGTCCCGGTGGCCGGCGTCGACCAGTTTGTCCAGTTCCTCCTTGAGACCGCGGCCGTGCTCGCGGTGCGCCCGCAGTTCGGTCTCGCGCTCGGCGCGCGCCTGCTCGACCGCCGCCCGCCCGGCGTCCGCGCGGGACAGCGACACCTCCAGGCAGGCCAGCAGCTGTCGGGCGCCCGCCGCGACGGCGTTCGCCACCCCGGCGTCGTGCTCGGCGCGTCGGCGGCGCTCGGCGGCCCGGGCACGCGCCTCGCGCTCGGCGCGGGCGGCCCGGTCCAGCTGGTCCGCCCGGCCGGCGAGCGCGCGGACCCGCTCCTCGTGGGTGCGCACCGCGAGCCTGGCCTCCAGCTCGGCCTGCCGGGAGCCGGTGGCGGCCTCGGCCAGCCGCTGCTGCTCGGCGGTGTCCGGCTCGTCCTCTCCGGAGTCCTGCGAGTCCTCGGCCGCGGCCAGGCGTTCGGCCAACTCCTCCGCGGTGGCGAGGAGTTCCGCCAGGCCCTGGTCGGCCCGCGCGGCGGCGGCGGACAGCCGATCGGCCTCGCCGGCGGCGGCCCTGGCCTGCCCGCCGAGGCGGCCGAGCGTGCCCGCCACCTGGGCGCGCTCCTTCTCCTGCCGCCGCCGCTGCTCGGCGAGTTGCTCCACGGCGGCGTCCGACTCCCGCCGCTGCTCGGCGAGTTCGGCCAGGCGTGCGGCCGACTCGGTGCAACGGAGGGCGAGTTCGGCGATCGCCCGGGCGGTCTCCTCGACCGCCGCCCGGATCTCCAGCAGGCTCGGCACACCGTCGGAGCCGCCCTGCGCGAAGTCGGCGCCGAGCCGGTCCCCGGCGGCGGTGACGGCGGTCAGCCCGGGGTGGTCGGCGACCAGCCGCAGCGCCTCGTCGAGGGTGCCGACGACCGCCACCCGGGCCAGCAGGCCCCGCACGGCACCGACCAACCCGGCCGGCCCGTCGACGAGTTCGGCGGCCCAGCGGGCTCCTTCCGGCAACTCTCCGACGCCGGCGAGCGGTTCACCGGCACCCCCGATCGGCAGCGCGGCCCGGCCGGCACCCTCGATCAGCAGCGCGGCCCGGCCGGCGTCCTCGGCACGCAGCAGCCGCAGCGCCTCGGCGGCGGTGCCGGGCGAGTCGACGGCGATCGCGTCGGCGGCCGCGCCGAGCGCCGCCGCCACCGGCACCTCGTACCCGGGGGCGATCCGCAGCAGCGCGGCCGCGGGGCCCCGCAGTCCGCTCAGCCGCTCCCCCGCGTCGAGCAGGGCGCCGGTGCCGTCCTTGCGGCGCAGTCCGAGGGAGAGCGCCTCGTGCCGCGCGGTGAGCCCGGCCCGTTCGCGCTCGGCGGCGCCGGCCGACTCCCGGGCGGCGGCGAGGTCGCGTTCGACGGCGGCGAGCCGCTCCCGGGCCTCCTGGTGGGCGGCCTCGGCCCGCTCGTCGTCCCCGGCGGGGCCGCCGACCTGCCGCTGGAGCTCCTCGTACTCGGCCTGCGCGGCCTCGGCCCGCAGCAGTGCCTCGCCGCCGGCCTCGGTCAGCCGGCCGATCTCGGCTTCGGCGGAGGCCGCCTTGGAGCGGGCGGCGGCGGCCTGCCCCTGCAACCGGGCCAGGCCCTCCCGGCGGTCCGCGATGGCCCGGGCGGCGTCCCGCAGCCGACGTTCCTCGGTGGCCAGCCCGCGCTCCAGTCCACTCCTGCGTTCGACCGCCTCGGCCAGCGCGTACTGCGCCTCCTCCAGCGCCTCGGCCAGCGCGGCCTCGTCCTCGCGGACCCGCGCGGCCTCCCGCTCCAGTTCCTCGGGATCGCGGCCGCGCCGCTCCTCGGCCTGCCCGCCCGCGGCGGCGTGCCGGGCGCGGGCCTCGGCCAGCCCGATGGTGCCGCGGGTGCGCTCGGCGAGCGCGGAGAGCCGGTACCAGGTCTGCCGGGCGGCCTCCAGGCTCGGGCCGAGCTGCTGGACCTGCGCCTCCAGCACGGCCTCGCGCTGGACGACACCGGCCAGCTCCTGCTCGACGGTGGTGCGGCGCAGCCGCAGTGCCAGCTCGTCGGCGATCTCGGCCTCGACGGCCTGCCGGAGGGCCAGCAGGTCGTCGGCGAGCAGCCGCAGCCGGGCGTCGCGCAGGTCGGCCTGGATGCCGGCGGCGCGGCGGGCGATCCTGGCCTGCCGGCCGAGCGGTCCCAGCTGGCGGCGCAGTTCGGCCACCAGGTCCTGGACGCGGTTGAGGTTGACCTGCATCGCGTCCAGTTTCCGCAACGCCTTCTCCTTGCGCTTGCGGTGCTTGAGGACGCCGGCCGCCTCCTCGATGAAGGCGCGGCGGCCCATCGGGTCGGCGTGCAGGACGGAATCCAGCTGGCCCTGGCCGACGATGACGTGCATCTCGCGGCCGATGCCGGAGTCGGAGAGGAGCTCCTGGATGTCCAGCAGGCGGCAGGTCTCGCCGTTGAGCGCGTACTCGCTGCCGCCGTTGCGGAACATGGTCCGAGTGATGGTCACCTCGGAGTAGTCGATCGGCAGGGCGCCGTCGGCGTTGTCGATGGTGAGGCTGACCTCGGCCCGGCCGAGCGGGGCGCGCCCGCTGGTCCCGGCGAAGATGACGTCCTCCATCTTGCCGCCGCGCAGCGACTTGGCGCCCTGCTCCCCCATCACCCAGGACAGCGCGTCGACGACGTTCGACTTGCCGGAGCCGTTCGGGCCGACCACGCAGGTGATGCCGGGCTCGAAGCGCAGGGTGGTGCTGGAGGCGAAGGACTTGAACCCGCGCAGCGTCAGACTCTTCAGGTGCACGCGGCCGGTCTCCTCGTCGCTCGCCAGGGCCCAGGGCCTGTCGTCAACGGCGACTGTATCCCCGGCGGGCCGCGAGCCCCGGGCCCGGACACGACGAAGGGACGCCACAACCGGGCGTCCCTTGCAAGCTGCGTCCCTTTCGGAGCGGCTCAGTGCACAGCGGCGTCGATCTGCGAGGACCGGGCGGGACTCAGGTGAGAGCCGGCTCCCGCTGATCCAGATCGATGCTGTTGAGCAGCGAGTGCCCGTCAGCGACAGCGGCGAGCGCGTCGTTCTCGGCCTGCATCCGAAGGAGCTCGGATTCAAGGTCCTGGACGCGCTGCTGAAGCCGTCGCATCTCGGAGAGCATTCGCGGGTCGGGGCCGCCGACGTACCCGAGAAGCGCCTTTGCCATGATGAATGGTCCTCCACGCTGAGTGACCGAACCGGAACGGTACAGGTCTAGGGGGAAGGGGGACGCACGCGCGGCGCGTCACCGGTAGTGCTGGCTGGGCACTTACGGCACAACCATCGTGAGCTGGGCTCACGAGGGCAGGCGCCTGCCGGGAAAACGCGGTCGTGTGCGCGGGTTTCCAGCGTCTCACCAAAGACGGAAAGGGTCAACACGATCACCGCACGCTACCGCGACCCTGTCACCTGCCTGGCGGTGTCGTCACGCCTGGGGGCCTCGGGCCGGGTCCACCAGCTGCTCGTGGATCATCGTTCGATGCGGAGTCAACCACGAGTCTGCCCGAATGGCAACCGCATGACACCGGCAGTTGCGGATCAGTTCCGGCCCGCGCGGGTGTGGCCGGGCTCAGCGGATCTCGAAGCCCTCGTAGCCGGGGCCCACGGCCGTCCAGATCTCGGTGACGCCGCTGACCTCGCCCGGGGTGTCCGGGCCGCGCAGCAGGTCCAGCAGCAGTTCGCAGTCGGCGGCCAGGCCCTCGGCGACCACCTGCACCCGGCCGTCCCCGAGGTTGCTCGCGTAGCCGGTCAGGCCGGTCTCCAGCGCCCGTGCCCTGGTCCACCAGCGGAACCCGACCTGCTGGACCTTCCCCCGGACCCAGGCGGTCACCCGGACCGGTTCCTCACTGTGGGCGTCGCGACCGTGCATGCCCCGAGCCTAACCAACGCGACGGACGGTCACAGGTCCACGGGGCCGTCGACCACGCGGAGCGGCCCCGCCGGAGGAGGTCCGGCGGGGCCGCAGGGGTGTCGCGGTGGGGCTCAGCGGGTCACCAGTCGCCGCCGCCGAAGTCGCCGCCGCCACCGAAGTCCCCGCCACCGAATCCGCCGCCGTCGCCGAAGCCGCCGCTGAAGTCGGAGGAGTTGAAGTCGGCGCCGGTGAAGTCGCCGCCCTCGTGCTGGTCCTGGTAGCCCTGGTCCATCATCGGCGCCGCGGCGTAGGCCGGGCTGCTGATCATCGAGCCGAGCATGGTGCCGACCAGCAGGCCCGGCAGCAGGCCGCCGCCGAATCCGCCGAAGTAGCCGCCCGCCCAGGGGGCGTAGGCCGGGCCGGCGTTCCAGTACGGCTGCGGGCCGTGCTCGGTCTCGACGGTACGGATGGCCGGGTCGAGGCCGGAGGCCAGCCGGTCCGCGTCGGACCGGCAGACCGGGACGGTGCGGGCGGCGCCGTCGGCCGGGGCCCAGTCGACGTCCTTGACCGACGGGCCGTGGCGCGGGTCGAAGAAGCACGGGGGACGGCGCTCGGGCACCGGGCGCTTCTCCCGCCGGGCGGCCAGGGTGGCCAGCGCGAACCGGCCGTCCTCCAGCGCCTCGGTGACCGGCTTGACGTCGTCCGGCCGCTTGGCCTCGTCCATCAGCCGCTTGGCCTTCTCGTACGAGTCCAGGGCGTGGGTGTAGTCGGTGCGCTGGGTGTCGTCGGCGCCGGTCGCGGCCGGGTTGAAGTCGAGCCGGTCCAGTTCCTCGCCGAAGGCGGTGATGTCCTCGTCGACCACCCGGCGCAGCTGCTCCAGCTCGGCCCGGGCCTGCTCCTCCTTGCGCGTCTTGGCGCGGCGGAAGAGGAGGAAGACGCCGGCGCCGGCCAGCGCGAGCAGCACGACCGGGATGACCACCCAGGCGATCGAGGTGCTGTGGTTCACCCCGGTGCCCTTGGCCTGCGGGGCGGCGCTGTCGACGAACTCGTTCAGGGTGGCGTCGATGTCGCCGTTGTGGGAGCGGAAGGCGGCGCCGGCGATCCGCTCGGCACTGCCCTGCGCCATCGCGCCGCGGTCTGCCTTGGCCGCGAACTGGTCACCGCGCCAGATCGCGTAGGCACCGTCGATGCCGACCTTGGTGCGCAGGTCGTTGAAGACGGTCCGCTCGCCGTAGGGGGCGCTGGCCGGGACGACCGCGACGAAGATCGGCTTGTCGGCCTTCTTGATCTTCTCGGTCAGGGCGTCGGCCTGGCTCTGGCTGAATCGGCTGGTCATCGCCGGGTCGACGTAGACCCGACCCTGCTTCAGGGTGGAGGCCGCGTCGTCCAGCCCGCCCGCGGCCGAGGCCGTCGGTGCGAGCAGGAGCAGCAGCCCCAGCAGCGCCGCCACCAGGGCAAGCGGCCCGGCGCCCCGGGAACGTCGTGCAAGGGTTCTCATGCCCTCGACGCTACCCCGACGGGCGTCAAGGCACGGCATACCCTTCGCATACTGGTAGTGACAGGATTCCCCGCCGACCGCCGGGGCCGCACCCCTCCTCGGGGATGATGTTTCCCCCACTCGCCCCTGACGCGGGTGGTGCGCGGGAACTGCGGCCGGCGCCCGGACGTACGTCCCGGCGGGCCCAGGGTGTTCCGGGCGGTGCGCCGACCGTACCGCGCGGACGGGCATAGTGGTCCCGGACCACTGGTCCCATTACCTGTTCTTGACCCATCTCCCGATCGGAGCACCCGGTGATCATCGGCCTCGTCACCGCCGTGGCGGCATCCGCCTGCTACGGCACCGGCTCAGTCCTCCAGGCCGTCGGATCCCGCCGTTCCGCGCGCGAGGAGGCCGCCAAGGGCGCCGCCGGCGCCACCACCGAGCACGGCGGGCCGAGCCTGTCCTCCACCGCGAAGGCTGCCGTCACCTGGGAGTTCATCGTCGGCACGGTGCTCGACCTGATCGGCTTCGGGCTGGGCGCGCTGGCCGCGCGGCTGCTGCCGCTGTTCCTCTCGCAGACCATCATCAGCGCCAACCTGGTGATCACCGCGGTGCTGAGCATCAAGCTGCTCGGCATCCGGCTCAAGCAACTGGAGTGGGCCTCGATCGGCGTGCTCTGCTCGGCGCTGGTGCTGCTGGCCGTCTCGGCCGGCCCGGAGGGCGGCCACCACGCGTCGATGTCCTTCCACTGGGGCCTGCTGCTGGTCACCACCGTGCTGCTGGTCGGCGGCGGCCTGCTGGTGCGGCGGATGGGCTCCAAGGGCGCGATCGTCGCCGGCCTGCTCTCCGGCCTGGGCTTCGGCGCGCTGGGCGTCGGCGTGCGCATCCTGAACGGCATCGACCCGTTCGACGTCGCCAAGCTGCTCTCCGACCCGGCGCTGTACGCGATCCTGGTCGGCGGCCTCGGCGGCATGTACGTGCACACCGTGGCGCTGCAGATCGGCTCGGTGAACGGCGCGACGGCGGCGCTGGTGGTCGGCGAGACGGTGCTGCCCGGCGCGATCGGCGTCCTCTGGCTCGGCGACTCCTCCAAGTCCGGCCTGGGCTGGCTCGGCGTGGTCGGCTTCCTGCTCGCGGTGGTGTCCGCGGTCGGGGTCGCCTACTTCGGCCAGGACACCCACGGCTCCCCCGGCGAGGCGGCCGCCGACCAGCCGGAACTCGCCAAGCACTGAGCTCCCCGGCCCCCGTTTCCGGCCCTCGCTGTCAGCCCCCGCTGCGGGCCCGCGGCACCCGCTGGCAGCGGGGGCAGAAGTAGCTGGAGCGGTTCATCCAGGCGGCCCGCCGGATCGGGGTGGCGCAGCGGCGGCAGGGCTCGTGCTCGCGGCCGTACGCGTCGAGGTCGCGGGAGAAGTAGCCGCTCTCGCCGTTCACGTTGACGTACAGGCTGTCGAAGCTGGTGCCGCCGACGGCGAGCGCCGCCGTCATCACCTCGCGGGCGTTCGCCAGCAGTTCGGCGGCCTGCGGGCGGGTGAGCGTCGCGGTCGGGCGGTCGTAGTGCAGCCGGGAGCGCCAGAGCGCCTCGTCGGCGTAGATGTTGCCGACCCCGCTGATCAGCGTCTGGTCGAGCAGCGCCCGCTTCACGGTGGTGCGCTTGGCCCGCAGCGCGGCCGCGAAGGCGGTGTCGTCGAAGCGCGGGTCGAGCGGGTCGCGGGCGATGTGCGCGATGGAGAGCGGCGTGCCCTCCGGGTCGCCGTCCTCGGCCTCCTCGACCGCGAGGCCGCCGAAGGTCCGCTGGTCGACGAAGCGCAGTTCGCGCCCGCCGTCGGTGAACCGCAGCCGCACCCGCAGGTGCGTCTCGTCGGGTACGGACGGGTCCTGGACGAGGAGTTGGCCGCTCATGCCGAGGTGGCCGATCAGCGAGAAGCCCGCGCCGGACCCCGCCAGCGGCACCCACAGGTACTTGCCGCGCCGCTGCGCGGTGCCGAGGGTGGTGCCGGTCAGCCGGGCGGCGAAGTCGGCGGCGCCGGCGGGCTGGCGGCGCACCGCGCGCGGGTGCAGCACCTGGACGTCGGCGACGGTCCGCCCGGCGACCCAGTTCGCCAGACCGCGGCGGACGACCTCGACCTCGGGAAGTTCGGGCACGGGAACAGGCCTCCTGCGGAAGGGATCAGCAGGAGGAAGGCTACTGCTCCCTCACGCCCCGGCGGGCAGCCGGTCGGCGTACTTCTCCTTGATCGCCCGCCAGGCGCTCTCGGCGGCCTTCTGCTCGGCCTCCTTCTTCGAGCGGCCGACGCCGCTGCCGAAGTCCTCGCCGGCCACCCGGGCCGCCGCGGTGAAGGTCTTCTCGTGGTCCGGACCGGACTCCATGACCACGTACTCGGGCACCCCGATGCCCACCGAGGCGGTGAGCTCCTGGAGGCTGGTCTTCCAGTCCAGGCCGGCGCCCAGCTGGGAGGACTCCTCGATCAGCGGGTCGAACAGCCGGTGGACGAACTCGGTGGCCGCGTCCAGACCCTGGTCCAGGTAGACGGCCCCGATCACGGCTTCGACCGTGTCGGCGAGGATCGACGACTTGTCGCGGCCGCCGGTGCCCTCCTCGCCCTTGCCGAGCCGGATGAACGTGCCGAGTTCCAGTCCCCGGCCGACGTCCGCGAGCGCGCGGGAGTTCACCACCGCGGCGCGCAGCTTGGCGAGCGTGCCCTCCGGCACGTCCGGGTGGACGCGGTAGAGGGTGTCGGTCACCACGAGGCCCAGCACCGAGTCGCCGAGGAACTCCAGGCGCTCGTTGGTGGGCAGACCCCCGTTCTCGTACGCGTACGAGCGGTGGGTCAGGGCACGCACCAGAAGGGCGCGCTCGAGCGTGTACCCGAGGCGCCCTTCCAGGACGTCGTATTCGGTCGAAGCCGGCCCACCGGCCTTGCCACCGCCCGAAGAGGAACCCTTCGGGGCGGAGGACGCCTTGCGGGTGGAGTTACCGTCCGACATCGATCCGTGCACCCCGCCGATCAGACCGAGAGGACCTGGCGACGGTTGTACGTGCCGCAGCTCGGGCACGCGATGTGACCCAGCTTCGGCTCGTGGCAGCGGTCGCACGCCACGAGGGCCGGAACAACGGCCTTCCAGTTGGACCGACGGTGGCGCGTGTTGCTGCGCGACATCTTCCGCTTCGGAACAGCCACGGCTACTTCTCCTGGTTCTCGGCGAGACCCTCACGGGTGTCGCTGTTCTTGATCCCGTCACCCTCGTCGCCGGGGGCGGCGGAGAGTCCCTGCAGAGCCGCCCACCGGGGGTCGGCGGCGTCGTGGTGGTGCGTCGGGTCGTCGCTCAGGCGCGCTCCGCACTCGGAGCACAGACCCAGGCAGTCTTCCTGGCACACCGGCTGCAGCGGCAGTGCGAGCACCACCGCGTCACGCAGCACCGGCTGGAGGTCGAAGAAGTCGCCCTCCAGGCGGTAAGTATCTTCTTCCGAGTCCTCGTCGAGGTCCTCGGCCCCGGCGGTCCGGGCGCGGTGACGCTCGTCGGACTCCGGGTAGTAGTACAGCTCCTGGAAGTCGACGTCGAGGTCGTCCTCGACGGGCTCCAGGCACCGGGCGCACTCGCCCTCGACCTGGGCCTCGGCGGTGCCGGTGACCAGCACGCCCTCGACCACGGACTCCAGGCGGAGCTCCAGCCGGAGCTCGCTCTTCTCGGGGACGCCGATCACGTCGATGATCCCCAGGCCCGCGGGGGCCTCCAGAGTGCGGGACACCTTGCGCAGCGAGCCCGGGCGACGTCCCAGCTCGTGCGTGTCGAACACGAGGGGGTCGCGGTGGTCGAGGCGGTTCAAGGTGTCCTGACTTCCATGGGGAATCTTCGATCGCGGTGCCACCGCACCAACGGTGCGCGGGCAAGCCGACAGTCCGACACGAAAAGGCCGGAGTGGTCAGCCTACCGGAGTCTCCCGCCAGGCCCAACTTCGCTCCCGTCAGGAGCTTCCGCCGGGCCCGCGCGGGGCCGGCTCAGCGGCCGCCCAGCTCCCGGAGCCGGGTCATGTCGATCATGCTGGTGTCGAAGAAGCTGGTCTCGTCCAGACCCGGCTGCTGCTGCTGTTGCGGCACCGCCGGCGGGGCGGCGGGCTGCTGCGGGTAGGTGTAGGCGTCGTACTGCTGCGCGCCGTAACCCGGCTGCTGCTGCTGCGGATAGCCGTAGTCCCCGTGCTGCTGCTGGGCCGCGTAGTCCGGGTGCTGCTGCTGCGGGTAGCCGTCCGCGGCGCCCTGCTGCTGGTGCCCCCACTGGGCACCGTACGGGTCGCCCTGGCCGGCCGGGTCGTAGCCGCCGGCGTACACCTCGGCGTACTGCCCCTGCTGCTGCCCGCCCTGCTGCTGGGCGGCCGCGTACTGGTCGACGCCCGGCGCCTGCCAGCCCGCCGCGGCCGGGGTCTGCTCCGGCCAGGTCTGCTGCTGCGGGACGTCCTCGCGGTACCAGGCGATGTCGTCGCCGTTGGCTTCGGCGTCGGTGGCGAAGCCGGCGGCCACCGCCTCGGCGCGCTCCTTGGCCTGCTGCGCCTCGTCGGCGGCGGCCAGGTAGGCGCCCAGCTCGTCGATCGGCCGCTTGCCGAGCAGCTTGTCGCGGCCCTTGCCGACGGCCTCCAGGGTGGCGCTGAGGACGTTCTCCAGCGTGGCGAGCTTCACATCGACGTACTCGTCGACCTCGGGGCTGGGGGTGATCCGCTGCGGCTGGAACTCCTCGCCGTCCGTCTCGCCGTCGAATTCGGTCTCGAAGACGCTGGAGTCACCGCGCAGCTTGGTCCGGCCGCGGCCGACGGCGCCGAGCGTCTTGGTCAGCACGACCTCGAAGTTGGCGAGCTTGCTGTCCACGTAGTCGTCGGCCTCGGCACGCTTGGCCTCGGTCTCGCCACGGGCCTCGGCGAGGATCCGGTCGGCCTCGGCCTGGGCCCGGCGGACCACCTCGGTGTCCGAGATCAGCGAGCCGCGCTCGGCGTGCGCACCCTGGATGATCCGGTCGGCCTCGGCCTGGGCCCCGGCCACCACCTGCTCGTGGTCGGCCATCATCGACTGGGCCTGGGCGAGTTCGGCGGGCAGCTCCGCCTTGAGGGCGTTGAGCAGGCCGATCAGTTCGGCCCGGTTCACCACGCAGGAGGCCGACATCGGCATCGAGCGGGCGTTCTCGACCGCCGCGACGATCTCGTCGACCTTGTTCTGCACGTCCACGGGGCTTCGTCTTTCCGTGTGCCGCCGACGGTCCGGCGGAGGCAGGCCCGACGCGGTGAACCTCACCGCAGGGGCAGGAATACAGACTGTACGGCCACCGCGCGGCGTGGTCACAACGCCCGAGCCGAACCGGTCGACCGGGCATCGGACAAGTCATGACGAACCAGCAGAAACGGACGCCCGCCCCGCGATGCCGACGCTCCCGCCTACTGCTGGGCCCTGCGCTCCGCGATCCGCTCGACCAGCCGCCGGTGCACCGTCTCCGGCAGCAGGTGGGAGACGTCCCCGCCGTACGAGGCGACCTCCTTGACCAGCGTCGAGGAGAGGAAGCTGTACGTCGGGGAGGTCGGCACGAACAGCGTCTCCACCCCGGACAGGCCGTGGTTCATCTGGGCCATCTGCAACTCGTAGTCGAAGTCGCTGACCGCGCGCAGGCCCTTGATGATCGCGGGGATCCCGCGCTCCC
Organism: Kitasatospora sp. NPDC088264; assembly: GCF_040685715.1. Lineage (NCBI taxonomy): Bacteria > Bacillati > Actinomycetota > Actinomycetes > Kitasatosporales > Streptomycetaceae > Kitasatospora > Kitasatospora sp. NPDC088264. The sequence continues at coordinate 27,391 of NZ_JBFBIR010000029.1, read as the reverse complement.
GGCAGAAGTCCACCAGCAGGCCGTGGTACGACTCGACCACCACGTTCCCGAAGTCCGCGGTGACCTCCTCGATCAGGCCCATCCGCTCCTCGACGCTGAACATGCCCTGCTTGTTGCGGTTGATCAGGACCGTGACATGCACGACGTCGTACAGCTTCGAGGCCCGCCCGATGATGTCGAGATGACCGTTGGTGATCGGGTCGAACGAACCGGGACAGACGGCGCGGCGCATGGCGTGGGTGCTCCCTCGTGGGGTGACGGCTGCTGCGGGCCTCGGCCCGCTACTCGTGCTGACTGGTCTCGGCGGCGGCGCGACCGTACCAGAGCGTGCCCTCGCCGTAGCGGCGCGAGCGCAGCACCTCGAAGCCCTCGGGCCAGCCGAAGTCGCCGCCACGGGTGCTGCGCTCCACGGTGACGAGTGCGTCCTCCGCGAGCCAGCCCCCGGCCAGGAGTGTGATCAGCATCTCGCGCAGCTCGTCGTCCGTCACGGCGTACGGCGGGTCGAGGAAGACCAGGTCGTACGGGGTCTGCGGGGGCGGGCCCGCGATCACCTGCTCGGCCCTGGCGGCCTTCACCTCCACGCCCGGCAGGCCGATCGTGCGGACGTTCTCCCGGATCACCCGGGCCGCCTGGCCGTCCGCCTCGACCAGCAGGACGTGCTCGGCGCCGCGCGACAGCGCTTCCAGGCCGACCGCGCCCGATCCACCGAACAGGTCGAGCATCCGGATCCCGTGCAGGGTGCCGCGCAGCGCCTCCAGGGTGGAGAACATCGCCTCACGGGCCTTGTCGGAGGTCGGGCGGGTGCCCCGGCCTGGCGGTACGGCCAGCCGGCGGCCGCCGGCCAGCCCGGCGATCACGCGGGTCATGGTGGGGGAAGGTCCTTTCGTCGCTGCCCGACCACGCTATACGGGTCGAGGCCCCACCGACGGATCGGTGGGGCCCCCGGGTCACGGCTCAGCCCGCCCCGGAGCCCGCCTCAGCCGGCCCCGGGGCGCGTCTCAGCTCGCCTCGGAGCCCGCCGGCGGGGTCGGGACGGCCGCGCCGAGCAGCGCCGGCGAGGCGTAGCGGGACCAGGACAGGCAGCCGTCGGGCGGGCAGAACTCGGGGCGGCGCGGGTCGTGCCCGAGCTCGCGCAGCTTGGTGCGGACGGAGTCGGGGGTGCGGCCGAAGCGGGCGGCGATCCGGGCGACGGTCTCGCCGTCGTGGAAGCGCCGGACCAGCTCCTCCTCGTGCTGCGGGACCCAGGGGGCGCCGTGGCCGGGGTACAGCTCGCGCAGCACGTCACGGTCGGGGATGGGCTCGGAGACGTCGGCGACGATCGCCAGCGCCCGCAGCGCGCGGTTGAGCGCGATCCGCAGCGAGGCGACGTCCTCGACCGGCAGGCGGAGCTTGCCCGAGGCGAGCGGCTGGGCGGCCGCCCCCTCGCGCCAGCCGGTCAGGGTGAGGGTGACCTCGCGGTCGTCGTCGCTGGCGAGTTCGATCCGGAAGACCTTGTCGCCCAGCGGGAGCTCGTTGAGATGACGGAATGCCATGGCAGGACCCCCAAATGTCGTGCCAGGTACGCACCTTGGGGGTGCGCCCTGAACACCTTCATTCTCTCGCGGGGGTCTGACAATTCCGGGGCCGGCGGCGGCCGCTCAGCCCTTCTCCATGTAGGCCGCGCGGTCCTCGTCGAGCAGGCTCTCCAGCGCGGTGCGCAGCTCCGGGTGGGCGGTCAGCTCGCGGTCCTCGGCGACCAGCCGGGTGGCCTCCGTCCTGGCGGTGAGGATGACCTCCTCGTCCTCCAGCACCGAGAGCACCTTGAGCGAGGACTTCACCCCGGACTGCGCCTGGCCCAGCACGTCGCCCTCGCGGCGCTGTTCGAGGTCGATCCGGGACAGCTCGAAGCCGTCCAGGGTGCCGGCCACCGCGTCCAGCCGGGCCCGGGCGGCGCTGCCCGCGGGCATGTCGCTGACCAGCAGGCACAGGCCCGCGGCGCTGCCGCGGCCGACCCGGCCGCGCAGCTGGTGGAGCTGGGAGACACCGAAGCGGTCGGCGTCCATGATGACCATCGCGGTGGAGTTGGGGACGTTGACGCCGACCTCGATGACGGTGGTGGCGACCAGCACGTCCACCTCGCCGGCCGTGAAGCGGCGCATCACCTCGTCCTTGGCCTCCGGGGCCAGCCGGCCGTGCAGGATCTCCACCCGCAGGCCCTGCAACGGCCCCCCGACCAGCTTCCCGGCGGTCTCCACCACCGAGAGCGGGGGCCGCCGTTCGTCGCTCCCGGCACCGGCGTCGGCGACGTCCTCCAGGTCCTCCTCGGCCGCCTTCCGCTTCTTCTTCGGCTCGGCGGCGGGCTCCTCGTCCCCGATCCGGGGGCAGACCACGTACGCCTGGTGGCCCTTGGCGACCTCCTCGCGCACGCGCTCCCAGGCCCGGGCGAGGAAGTTGGGCTTCTCCAGCGCGGGGACGACGTGGGTGGAGATCGGCGAGCGGCCGGCCGGCAGCTGGTCGAGGACGGAGGTCTCCAAGTCCCCGAAGACGGTCATCGCGACGGTGCGCGGGATCGGGGTGGCGGTCATCACCAGCAGGTGCGGCGGCTGTTCGCCCTTGGCGCGCAGGGCGTCCCGCTGTTCGACGCCGAAGCGGTGCTGCTCGTCGACCACGACCAGGCCGAGGTCCTGGAACTGGACCTTGTCCTCGATCAGCGCGTGGGTGCCGATGGCGATGCCCGCATCTCCGCAGGCCATGTCGAGCAGCGCCTGGCGGCGGGCCGGGACGCCCATGGAGCCGGTCAGCAGCACCACCCGGGTGCCGAGGTCGGAGCCGCCGAGCATGCCGCCCTCCGCCAGGTCTCCCATCATCTCGACGATCGAGCGGTGGTGCTGCTGGGCCAGCACCTCGGTGGGCGCGAGCAGCACGGCCTGGCCGCCCGCGTCGACCACGGCGAGCATGGCGCGCAGCGCGACCAGGGTCTTGCCGGAGCCGACCTCGCCCTGGAGCAGCCGGTGCATCGGGTGCTCGCTCGCGAGATCGGCGGCGATCTCGGCGGACACCTTCTGCTGGCCCTCGGTGAGGGTGAACGGCAGCCGGGCATCGAAGGCGTCCAGCAGGCCGCCCGCGCGGGCCCTGCGCGGGACGGCGGGCAGCGCGGACTCGGCGGCCCGGCGCTGGGCCAGGGCGACCTGGAGGACGAAGGCCTCGTCCCAGCGCAACCGGCTCTGGGCGAGCTCGCGGTCGGCCTGGCCGCGCGGGCGGTGGATCAGCTCCAGCGCCTCGGGCAGCGGGATCAGCCCGTGCCGCTCGCGCAGTTCGGCGGGCAGTGGCTCGCCGACGTCGCCCAGGTGCTTGGTGAGGGCCGTCTCGACGCAGATCGACAGCTTCCAGCTGGGCATCTGCGCGCTGGCGCCGTAGACCGGGATCAGCCGGCCGGCGAACTGCCGGGCGGCGTCCGACCCGGCCTCCTCGTCGAGCAGCTGGTAGTCCGGCGAGACCAGCTGGCGGCTGCGGTTGAAGACGCCGACCTTGCCCGCGAACAGGCCCTGGGCGCCGGACTTGAGCTCCTTCTGCCGCCAGCCCTGGTTGAAGAAGACCAGCGAGAGCCGGCTGCGGCCGTCGGTGACGACGACCTCCAGCCGGTCGCCCTTGCGGCCGCGGAACGGGATCAGGGTGACCTTCTCGATCCGGGCCAGCACGGTGACGTGCTCGTCGATCTCCAGCTCGTCCAGGCTGGTGAGCTGGCCGCGCTCGACGTAGCGGCGCGGATAGTGGTGCAGCAGGTCCCCGACCGTGCGCAGCTTGAGGCTGTCGGCGAGCACCTTCGCGGTGCGGTCGCCGACGAGTTTGGTCAGTGGTTCATCGAGAGCGCCCATCAGGCCCCTGTTTACACCACGGGGCCGACATTCCGGGCTCCGCGGCGTGCCCTACTCCACCCCGATGAGCAGCGGCGCGGACTCCTGGCCGCCGTGGAAGACCACCGCGTCGACCTCGGGCCGCCGGTGCCGGGCGTGTGCCACCAGGCGGTCGGCGAGCGCCTCGTCGGCGCCCTCGCCGAGGACCAGGGTGACGAGTTCGCCGCCTGCGCCGAGCATCCGGTCCAGCACGCTCGCCCCGACCTCGGCCAGCCCGGTGCCGATCACCGCGACGTCGCCGTCGATCAGGCCGAGCACGTCCCCGGCCTGGCAGACCCCGGCCATCGTCCAGGACTCCCCCTCGGCCACGGCGAGTTCGGCGTACCGGGTGGCACCTGCCGCGGAGGTCATGGCGACCACGTCCTCGTCGAAGCGGCGCCCGCCCTCGTGCACCGCGAGCGCCGCCAGGCCCTGCACCGGCGAGCGGGTCGGCAGCACGGCGATCCGCACGCCCTCCTCGCGCAGCTGGTCGGCGGCGGCCCCGGCGGCGGCGCGCAGTTCGGGGTCGTTGAGCAGCAGGACGACCTCGCGGGCGGCCGAGCGGCGCACGGCGGCGGCGAGTTCGGCACTGGCCGGCGGGCGGTCCGGGTCGGCGTGCAGGGCGACGGCGCCGGCCTGCTCGCACAACTCGGCCAGTCCCCCGCCGGACACCACGCAGAGCACCGCGCGGGCCCGGTCCCGGCGTTCGCCGCGCTCGGCGGCGCTGCCGGCCCGGGCGGCGGCCTCGGCGAAGTGCGTGATCCGGATCTGGTGCGGCCGCCCGGCCTCGACCCCGGCCTCGACGGCGGCGCCCGCGTCGTCCACGTGGACGTGCACGTTCCACAGGCCGTCGCCGCCGCCGACCACCAGGGAGTCGCCGAGCGCGCCGAGCCGCTCGCGCAGCGTGGGCAGGGCCTCGTCGGGCGCGTCGAGCAGGTAGATCACCTCGAACGCGGGGTGGCCGGGGCCCGGCGGCCTCAGGTGCACCGCGCAGCTGTCGACCTCCCGGACGTCCCCGCGCAGCGCGACCGGGCCCATCGGCTGCTGCCCGGCGACGGCGTCGGCGAGCGCGCCGAGCACGGCGACCAGGCCGCGTCCGCCGGCGTCCACGACCCCGTTCTCGGCCAGCACGGCGAGCTGTTCGGGGGTGTGCCGCAGCGCGTCCCGGGCGGCCCGGTAGGCGGTGTCGGCGACCTGCGCGAGCCCGTCCCCGGCCCGGACGGCCTCCCGGGCGGCGACCCGGGCGACGGTCAGCAGGGTGCCCTCGACGGGCTCCGCGACGGCCTGGTAGGCGGAGTCGGCGGCCCGTTGCAGGGCGGCCCGCAGCTGGTCGGCGCCGCCGCCCTCGGCGAGCGTCTCGGCGGTGCCGCGCAGCCATTGGGCGAGGATCACCCCGGAGTTGCCGCGGGCGCCGACCAGCGCGCCGCGGGCCATCGCCCGTGCGGTGTCGGCCAGGCCGGGGGCCGGGTCGGCGGCGGGGTCGGCGAAGCGGCTCTCCACCTCGGCGGCGGCGGACTCGACGGTCAGGTAGAGGTTGGTGCCGGTGTCACCGTCCGGGACGGGATAGACGTTGAGCGCGTCGATCTCCTCGCGGGCCTGGCCGAGCGCACGCAGGGCGAGCTGGCACCAGGTGCGCACGGCCGGGGCGTCGAGCGTGTGCAGCACCAGGTCTCCTCCGGGTGGGACGCCGCGACGGCCTGCGGGGCAGCAGCACGGCCAAGGCCGCGGCGAGGGGTGATACCGGCAGGTTATCGGGGGCCGGGGAGGGTCGCCCGGACCGGCGACCGGAGCGATCACCCTGCCGGACATGGTAGTTTCGTTGAACCGGAACAGGCGTTGTATGCTCTTCCGGTTGCCTGGAACAATCCAGGCTCACCCCTCGGTCCGGTCAGGTTCACGCGAGTGCTCCGCTGGTCCAGCGGGGTTGTCGAACGTAAATGATCTGAAGTCTTGGAGTGACTCCTGTGGCTGCCAACTGCGACGTCTGCGGCAAGGGGCCGGGCTTCGGCAACAGCATCTCCCACTCGCACCGCCGTACCCCCCGTCGTTGGAACCCCAACATTCAGACGGTGCGCGCTGTGATTGGGCGGACGCCGAAGCGGCTCAACGTCTGCACCTCGTGCATCAAGGCCGGTAAGGTCTCGCGCTGACGCGCAGACCGGCATGCCGGTCCTCCAGTGAAGCCGGTTCATCCTCGGATGAACCGGCTTCACTGTTTTTCCGCCGCGCTTTCCGGCCGCTGATTTCCCGCCGGCTTCCCGCCGCACCCGTGTTCCCCGCCACATCCGTGGTGGTGGGCGGGCCCGGGGGCCCGCCCACCGGCCGGGTCAGCGCCAGCGCCAGGCGTGGTCGACCGGGCCGATCCCGGCACCGAGCGCGAAGCCGCCGGCGATCGCGCCGGTGATGTAGGCCTTGGCCGAGCCGACCGCCTCCGGCAGCGACTCGCCCTTGGCCAGCCCGGCCGCGATCGCGCTGGCCAGGGTGCAACCGGTGCCGTGGGTGTGCCGGTTGTCGTAGCGCGGCGCCCGGTACCAGTGCACCTCGCCGGGCCCGCCGTAGAGCAGGTCCGCGGCCTCACCCTCCAGGTGGCCCCCCTTGACCAGCGCCCAGCGCGGCCCGAGGTCGAGCAACGCCTTGGCGGCGTCCAGCATCTGCCCCTCGTCCTCGACCGTCCGGCCGGTGAGCTGGGTCACTTCGTGCAGGTTGGGGGTGGCCAGGGTGGCGACCGGCAGCAGCCGTTCGCGGACGGTGGCGACGGCCTCGGCGGCCAGCAGGGCGTCCCCGTGCTTGGAGACGCCGACCGGGTCGACGACCACCGGGGCGTCCACCCCGGCCAGCAGTTCGGAGACGGTCTCGACCAGTTCGATCGAGGCGAGCATGCCGGTCTTCACGGCCTGCACCCCGATGTCGTCGACCACGCTGCGGAACTGCGCCCGGACGGCCTCGGCGGGCAGCTCCCAGTAGCCCTGGACGCCGAGCGAGTTCTGCGCGGTGACGGCGGTGATCACGCTCATGCCGTGGACGCCGAGAGCGAGCATCGCCTTGAGGTCGGCCTGGATGCCGGCGCCACCGCCGGAGTCGGAGCCGGCGACGGTGAGCACGCGGGGAGGGGCGGTGGAGGGGCCGCGCGCAGCGCGTCGGCCAGGGGCGGGGGTGGGAGACGGGTGGGCCATGAGGTCAACCTACCTGCGCGCGTTCGGAGCGCGGCACCCTACCTGCGCGCGACCAGAGCACGGCCTCAGAGCACGGCCTCGGACTCCACCCAGCGGTCCTCCGGCACCGTCTTCAGCCTGGTCACCGCGTCGGCGATCGGCACCAGCTCGATCCCGGTCCGGCGCAGCGCGGTGAAGTGGCCGAACGCGCCCTGGTGGACGGCCTCGACGGCGTGCCAGCCGAAGCGGGTGGCGAGCACGCGGTCCCGGGCGGTCGGGGTGCCGCCGCGCTGGGTGTGCCCGAGGATGACCGGGCGGGCCTCCTTGCCGAGCAGGTTCTCCAGTTCGTGGGCGAGCCGGTTGCCGATCCCGCCGAAGGTCCGGTGGCCGTACTGGTCGACCTCGCCGTGGTCGAAGCGCATGGTGCCGGGCAGCGGGGCGGCGCCCTCCGCGACGGCGATGATGGCGAACTTCTTGCCGCGGTCGAAGCGGTCGTCGACCATCCGGGCCACCGCCTCGATGTCGAAGGGCTTCTCCGGGATGAGGATGCCGTGCGCGCCGCCGGCCATGCCCGCGGTGAGGGTGATCCAGCCGGTGTGACGTCCCATCAACTCGACCACCATGACGCGCTGGTGGGATTCCGCGGTGGTCTTGAGCCGGTCGATCGCCTCGGTCGCGACGTGCACCGCGGTGTCGAAGCCGAAGGTGGCGTCGGTGGCGTTGATGTCGTTGTCGATGGTCTTGGGCACCCCGACGACCGGCAGTCCGGCGTCGCTGAACAGCCTGGCGGCGGTCAGCGTGCCCTCGCCGCCGATCGCGATGAGCGCGTCGATGCCGATGTCCCGGGCCAGCGTCCTCGCGTTCTCCACCGCCCAGGAGATCCGCTCGCGCTGCACCCGGGCGGAGCCCAGGACGGTGCCGCCGAGGGTGAGCAGGCCGGTGACGTCGTCGTGCGAGACCGGCCGGGTGCGGCCTTCGATCAGGCCGAGGAAGCCGTCCAGGATGCCGACGATCTCGTCGCCGTGCACGTCCGTGCCCCGGTGCACGACGGAGCGGATCACCGCGTTGAGGCCGGGGCAGTCGCCGCCGCTGGTCAGTACACCGATACGCATGACTGGGTGCGCTCCCGCTCGCAGTGGTTCAGACCACCCACACCAGACGGGCGGGCGGGCTCGGTTGTCGCCAGCCTACGCAAAACGGACCCGCGAAGCCCGTGCGCCGCGAGTCCGGGGGTCACGCGCCGCCCGCCGCGCGCCGGTGTCCGGGCGTCACCCGCCGTGTGCCGTACGACAATCGGCGCGGCCGCCCGTCACTCGGCGAAGTGGTCCCAGCCGCCGACCCGGTCCCAGGGCGCGCCGTCCACCGTCACCCGGCCGCTGCGGCTGCCCCGGGGTCGGCCGGTCACCTCGCCCACCACCCGCCAGCGGGCCGGGAGTTGGACCCCGCGCGGGAAGGTCGCCACGATCGCGTGGTCCTCGCCGCCGGACAGCACCCAGACCAGCGGGTCCACCCCGACCGCCTGTCCGATGTCGGCCATCTGCGCCGGGACGTCGAAGTCGGCGGCCTTCAGGTCGATGTCCACCGCGCTGGCCCGGGCCACGTGGCCGAGGTCGGCGACCAGTCCGTCGCTCACGTCGATCATCGAGGTCGCGCCCAACTCGGCGCCGCCCGGGCCCGCGTGGTACGGCGGCTCGGGCCGGCGGTGCGCCTCGACGAAGGCGCGCGGGGAGCGGAAGCCGCGTTGCAGCACGGTGAGTCCGGCGGCCGACCAGCCGAGCCAGCCGGTCACCGCGACCACGTCGCCGACCTGCGCGCCGGCGCGCGTCACCGGCGCGCGCCCCTGGAGGTCCCCGAGCGCCGTGATGGCCAGCGTGACGGTGTCGCCGCGCACCACGTCGCCGCCGACCACCGTCGCCCCGGCCACCTGGCACTCGTCGCGCAGCCCGTCCATCAGCTCGGTGGCCCAGGTGGTGGGCAGGTCGGCGGGGGCGACCAGGCCAAGCAGTATCGCGGTGGGCACCGCTCCCATGGCGGCCACGTCGGCGAGGTTCTGGGCGGCGGCCTTGCGGCCCACGTCGTAGGCGGTGGACCAGTCCCGGCGGAAGTGCCGGTTCTCGATCAGGACGTCCGTGGTGGCCACCACCCGGCCGTCCGGGGCCTTCACCACCGCGGCGTCGTCACCGGGGCCGAGGTCCACCGCGTCGGTGAGCGGCACCCGGGCGGTCAGCTCCCTGATGAGACCGAACTCGCCGAGCTCGCCCACGGTCCCCTGCATCTGCCGTCCTCTCGCATGTCCATCTGAACTCGTCCCCGTCGCGCCCCCGCGCGCAGCGTACGCCCTTCCGGGGTGTCGGGGTCTCCCCTCCCCGGCCCACCGCGCGGTAGCGTGGTGATCAGACTGCCGGTGAGCCCGTTCCCACCCCGACAACCGTCCGGGCGATCACGGCGGCGATCCCCGTAACCGGCCGCCGGAGGTCCCCGTGGTACAGGCATACATCCTGATCCAGACCGAGGTCGGCAAGGCCACCGCCGTGGCCCAGTCGATCTCCGAGATTCCCGGCGTCCTCCAGGCCGAGGACGTCACCGGCCCGTACGACGTCATCGTCCGGGCCGAGGCCGACACCGTGGACGACCTGGGCCGCCTGGTGGTGGCCAAGGTCCAGCAGGTCGAGGGCATCACCCGCACCCTCACCTGTCCGGTGGTGCACCTGTAAGACCCGGCTACCATCGGCGGGTGGCCAGAGAACTCCGAATCCCACGGGCGCTGACGGCACTGCCGGCGCCCGTCCGCTGGCTGGCCCTGCCGCTCGCCCTGACCTGCACGGTCGTCGTGCTGCTCGGCAGTTGGGGCTCCGCCGACGAATCGGTGGCGGCCCCCCGGCCGGGCGGCAAGGCGGCCGAGTACTGCCGCGCGCTGGCCGCGGCCCTGCCGCAGGAGCTGCTCGGCCACGCCCGCAAGGACCCGTCGCCCGCCTCGCCGTACGTGGCCGCGTGGGCCAGCTCGCCCCGCACGGTGCTGCGTTGCGGCATCGACCGTCCGGAGGAACTGGACGGCGAGCACGCCAAGGACTGGTCGCCGACCGTGGACGACGTCACCTGGTGGTCGCAGAAGCTCACCGACGGCGGCTACCGCTTCGTGACGACCATGCGCGCCGCCTACGTCGAGGTGACCGTCCCGGCCGGTGCCGCGGCCAACCCCTTCGACCCGGCCGCCGCCCTCACCGGCGCGGTGAAGGCCACCGTCCCGGGCTGAGCCCGCGAGCGCGCCGAGGAGGGCGGGCCGGGAGCTTCCCGGCCCGCCCTCCGTCGTTCGCGCGCGGCTACCGCAGGCCGGTCGAGCGGCGCAGCGCCGCCTGGAGCAGCCGGTCGATCAGCTCCGGGTAGGACAGCCCGGTGGCCTCCCACATCTTCGGGTAGGCCGAGATCGGGGTGAAGCCGGGCATGGTGTTGATCTCGTTGACCATCCAGGTGCCGTCCTCCAGCAGGAAGAAGTCCACCCGGGCCAGGCCCTCGCAGCCAAGCGCGTCGAACGCGGCCACCGCCTGGCGGCGGATCTCGGCGGTCTGCTCGTCGTCGAGCTTCGCCGGGATCTGCACCTCGGACGAGTCGATGTACTTGGCCTCGAAGTCGTAGAAGTCGAAGCCGTCGCCGACCAGCACCTCGGCCGGGAGGCTGGCCTTCGGGCCGTCCTCGGTCTCCAGCACGCCGCACTCGATCTCGCGGCCGCTCACGCCGGCCTCGATGATCAGCTTGGGGTCGTGCCGGCGGGCCTCCTCGATCGCGGCGTCGAGGTCGGCGAGGTCCTTGACCTTGGTGATGCCCATGCTGGAGCCGGCCCGGCAGGGCTTCACGAACAGCGGCAGGCCGAGCTCGGCGGCCCGCTCGCGCACCGCGGCGCGGCCGGCCTCGCTCTCCCAGTCGCGCGGCCGCACGATGGTGTACCGGCCGACGCCCAGGCCGTGCGAGGCCAGGATCCGCTTGGTGAACTCCTTGTCCATGCCGACCGCGCTGGACAGCACGCCGTTGCCGACGTAGGGCACGCCGGACAGCTCCAGCAGGCCTTGCAGGGTGCCGTCCTCTCCCCAGGGGCCGTGCAGCAGCGGGAACACCACGTCGACCTCGCCGAGGGCCTTGGGGGTGCTCCCCGGCTCGCTCAGGACGACCTCCCGGTCGCCCGGGGCGATCGGCAACGCGACCTGCCCGTCCACGGACTCGGCGACGCCCGGGACGTCCGGCATCCGGCCGTCGGTGATCGCCATCCGGGCGGGCTCGTCGCTGACCAGCGCCCAGCGGCCCTCGGGGGTGATCCCGATCGGGAGCACCTCGTACTTCTCGCGGTCGATCGCCTTGAGCACGCTGCCGGCGGTGACCACCGAGACGCCGTGCTCGGAGCTGCGTCCGCCGAAGACCAGCGCGACGCGCGGCTTCGCAGCGGACGGGTTCGGGGAGGACTGTTCGATGCTCATATCGGGTTTGAGACTACCGTGCGAAGGGTTTCCGGGGCGTCAGCCGCCCCCGACCACCGCCCCGGACCACCGCCTCGCCGTCAGCGCCGCTCGGCACCGCTCAGCGCCGCTCGGCCTTCGCCGAACGGGACATCAGGGCCTGGAGCGCCTCCTGGGTGGGCCGCCCGTTGTGCACGACGTCCACCACCGCCTCGACGATCGGCATGTCGACGCCGTTGCGCCGGGCCAGGTCGAGCACCGACTCGCAGGACTTGACGCCCTCCGCGGTCTGCCGGGTCGCCGCGATGGTCTCCGCGAGCGACATGCCCCGGCCCAGGTTCATGCCGAAGGTGTTGTTGCGCGACAGCGGCGAGGAGCAGGTGGCGACCAGGTCGCCCATCCCGGCGAGCCCGGCGAAGGTGTGCGGGTCGGCGCCGAGCACCTCGCCGAGCCGGGTGGTCTCGGCCAGCCCGCGGGTGATCAGCGTCGCCTTGGTGTTGTCGCCGAGCCCCATGCCGGCCGCCATGCCGACCGCCAGGCCGATCACGTTCTTGACCGCTCCGCCGAGCTCGCAGCCCAGCACGTCGGTATTGGTGTACGGGCGGAAGTACGGCGTGTGGCAGGCCGCCTGGAGCCGCTTGGCGACCGCCTCGTCCGCGCAGGCGACGACGCTGGCGGCGGGCTGCCGGTTGGCGATCTCCCGGGCCAGGTTGGGCCCGCTGACCACCGCGACGCGCTCCGGGCCGACCTTGGTGACCTCGTCGATCACCTCGCTCATCCGCTTGGCCGTGCCGAGTTCGATGCCCTTCATCAGGCTCACCAGCACGGTCTGCGGCTCGATCAGCGGCGTCCAGGCGGCCAGGTTGTCGCGCAGCGTCTGCGAGGGCACCACCAGGACGGCGAAGTCGGCGCCGGCCAGCGCCTCGGCGGCGTCGGTGGTGGCCCGGACGGAGCCCGGCAGCGGCACGCCCGGCAGGTAGTCCGGGTTCTCGTGCGTGGTGTTGATGGCGTCGACGAGTTCCTGGCGGCGGGCCCACAGGACGACGTCGCTGCCCGCGTCGGCCAGCACCATCGCGAAGGCGGTGCCCCAGGAGCCCGTCCCCATCACTGCGCAGCGGGTCACCGGCCGCCCTCCTCGTCGTCGTTGCCGCCCTTGGCGCGCCGGCGTTCGGCGGCGGCCGCGGCGGCGCGGTTCCGGGCGGCCTTGCGCATGTCGTAGCGCTCGGCCGGCGGCTCCTCGCCGCGGACGTCGGCCAGCACGGCGGTGATCGCCGTCATGATGTCCTCGGTGGCGTCGTTGAGCACCTGGGCGGTGAGCTCCTGGCCCCGGTACTTGCTCAGGTCCACCGCGGGCCCCGCCGCCACGGTGACCCGGTGGCGCGGGAAGAGGTTGAACTTGCCCTTCCCGAAGCCCGGACGGCCGTACGGCGGGATGATCTCGTGCGCTCCCCAGTGTGCGACCGGGATGACCGGCGCGCCGGTCATCAGCGCGACCCGGGCGACGCCGCTCTTGCCGGTCATCGGCCACAGGTCCGGGTCCCGGGTGAGCGTGCCCTCCGGGTAGAACTGCACGCACTGGCCGCCGTTGACGGCGTCGATAGCGGCCCGGAAAGCCTGCGCGGCATCGGTGGACTCGCGGAACACCGGAATCTGGCCGGTCTTGCGCAGCATGAATCCGATGAAGGGAATCGAGAACAGCGAGGACTTGCCGAGAATGCGCGGCGGACGGCCGCTGTTGTACTGCCAGTGCGCGTAGATCACCGGGTCGATGATCGAATTGTGGTTCACCGCGGCGATGAAGCCGCCTTCCTTCGGAAGGTGCTCCCAGCCCCGCCAGTCGGGCTTCACCAGCGCGGTCGTCACCGGCTTCACCAGCACGGCCGCGAAGCGGTACCAGATGCCGTAGTCGGCGTTGCCGAACTTGGCGTACGAGCGGCGGGCCACCCCAGGTCCTCCTCATCCGAAGCGGCACGTGGGGTGCCGCGGTCATAACCTCCCGGTGCCGCGCACCGGTACGGGACCGGTGCCCGGGTGACGGGCGCGGAACAGTCTCGCCCGGCTGCTCACCGGCTGTCGAGCGACCGCACCAACCCGCCCGGCAGGCGTGATCAAACGCACGTCCGCACAGATCGGACGGCCTGGCGAGGGCTCCGGGACCGGCGTCACAATGACGCCGATGACCCAGGACACCGTACGCCCCAACGGGCCCGTCGCGCCCCCCGCACCCGCCACCGACTGGTCGCTGGTGCTGCCGCTCAAGCCGCTCGCCCTCGCGAAGAGCCGACTGGCCCCGTACGCCGGGCCGCACCGGGCGGACCTCGCGCTGTCCTTCGCGCTCGACACCGCCACCGCCGCACTGGCCACCCCGGGCGTCGCCCGGGTCCTGGTGGTCACCCGGGACGCGGCGGCCGGCGCCCGGCTGGCGGCACTGGGCGCGGTGGTGGTCGCCGACGAACCCGGCGAGGGCCTCAACGAGGCGCTGGTGCACGGCACGGCGGCCGCCCTGGCGCTCGCCCCGCGCTCGCCGCTGGCCGCCCTCTCGGCGGACCTGCCGGCCCTGCGCCCGGTCGAACTGGCCCGGGTGCTGGGCGCGGTGCCGCCGGACGGCCGGGCCTTCCTGCCGGACTCCCCAGGCCTCGGCACCACGCTGCTCGCCTGTACCCCCGGCCGCCCGCTCTCGCCCGCCTTCGGGGACGGCTCGCGGGCCCGGCACGCGGCCGGCGGAGCACTCGAACTTCGCCTGGCGGACGTGGAGTCGGTGCGCCGGGACGTCGACACCGGCGCGGACCTCGGCGAGGCCGCGGCGCTCGGCCTCGGCCCGTACACCAGCGTCCTGTTCGCCCGGCTGGCGCGGGCCTGACCGGCGCCCCGCGGGACGCCGCCCGGTCGGCCGGGGCCGCTCGCTATGCTGCTGCCATGCAGGCCACCGCGTTCACCTTCGACCCCGCCACCCGGGCCGGCTCCGTGCTGCTCGACGACGGGACCCCGGTGCCGTTCGACGCGGCCGCCTTCGACGCCGGCGGTCTGCGGCTGCTGCGACCGGGCCAGCGGGTGCGGATCCGCACCGAGGGCGCCGGCGAGGCCCGCCGGGTGGTCTTCGTGACGCTGCAGACCTTCCCCGACCCGGCCGCGGGCTGACCGTCCTCCGCTGACCGTCCCCCCGCTGGTCCTCCCCCGCCGTCCGGCACGCCCGCCGCCGCGTTCCGTGCCTGGTCACCGTCGGTCGCAGAATCCTGACTAAGCGCCCGGAAATCGAAAGAGCCGCGGCGACCCGGTCTCCGCAATTCACGGAGGGGGGGTGCCGCGGCTCTCTGCCGAAGGCCGTCCGAGGACCGCTGCGCGGGACTACTTGGCAGAGGTCTTGCGCGCGGTGGTCTTGCGGGTGGCGGTCTTCTTCGCCGGAGCCGTCTTCTTGGCCGTCGCGGTCGCCTTCTTGGCGGTCGCGGTGGTCTTCTTGGCGGCGGCGGTGGTGGTCGCCTTCTTGGCGGCGGCGGCCGTCTTCTTGGTCGCGGTCGCGGTGGTCTTCTTCGCGGCGGCGGTGGTGGTCGCCTTCTTGGTGGCGGTCGCCTTCTTCGCGGCGGCGGTGGTGGTCGCCTTCTTGGCCGCGGCCGTGGTCGCCGTCTTCTTGGCGGCGGCCTTCTTGGCCGGAGCGGCGGCGGCGGCCGTGGCGGCACGCTTGGTGGCGGCGCGCTTGGCGGCCGGGGTGGCGGCGACGCCGCTCTTGCCCGGGGTGAGGGAGCCCTTGGGGGCCTTCTTCACCGAGGGGCCTTCCTTCGGCAGCTTCTTGCTGCCGCTGACCAGGTCCTTGAAGCCCTGGCCGGGACGGAAGCGGGGCACCGAGGTCTTCTTGACCTTGACCTTCTCGCCGGTCTGCGGGTTGCGGGCGAAGCGCGCGGAGCGCTCCACCTTCTCGAAGGTGCCGAAACCAGTGACCGAAACCCGGTCACCGGCCACAACGGCACGGACCATGGTGTCGAGCACTGCGTCGACGGCCTCTGCGGCAGCCTTGCGACCGCCCAGCTGCTCGGCCACCGCTTCGACAAGCTGAGCCTTGTTCACGTCTTCCCCTTCGGAAACGGGCGCCGGATGATTCCATCCGTTCTTTTCGCACGTTAGGTATGTATCTGCGGACTTTCAATTACCAAACGCGCGAATCACCCTAGTGTCGCAATGGATTTGCGCGTCGGCGACCTCAGGCGACGGGCGGGCGCCCCTCGTCGAGGTCATGTACAAAGCGACTCAACCGCCTTGCCGCCTCCGGAAGATCGCGCTTGGCGGTCTCGGTGACGATGAGGAGTTGACGGGAGAGAGCGGTCTTTGCATCGGCAGACACGTTCAGCGCATGCACGCGGGCGTGAGCTTGCTTCAACCGCTCGGCCACAAGCGCGTAGAGCGCTGCGACTTCCTGGTCGTCCGGCCCCTCAGCTGGTGCGGAGGCGACGTCCGGCCGATCGTCAATTCGGCGTTCGGATCCCCGGCCCACGGACTCCGGAGCCGCGGGTTCGCCGCCCGCGTACGGAGGTTCATGGTGCCGGTGCATGTACTGATTGTGCCATCTACCCGCAGTTGTACTTGCGCGGGGCCCTCTCCGGCAAAGCCAAATGGGCAATCCGGGGTGGGCCGCGGCGCTAACTCGTGCTCCGGAACGGCGGATGGCCCGCCCCCCCGAAGGGGAGGCGGGCCATCCGGTGGATCGCCAGAATGCTTGTTCTGAGGGGATCTCAGGCAACCGGCAGAGTACGGGGCTTGAAGGTCGGACGGGTCGCTTCGAAGGCCGCGATGTCGGCCTCGTTCCGCAGGGTGATGCTGATGTCGTCCAGCCCGTTGAGCAGCCGCCACCGGACGTTGTCGTCCAGTTCGAAAGACGCGGTGACGCCCTCGGCCCGGACTTCGCGGGCTTCCAGATCAACGGTGATCTCGGCCGAAGGGTTACTCTCGGTGAGCGCCCAGAGCTGTTCCACGGTCTCTTGCGGCAGGACGACCGTCAGCAGTCCGTTCTTCAGGGAATTCCCACGGAAGATGTCCGCGAAGCGCGACGAGATGACCGCGTGGAAGCCGTAGTTCTGCAGCGCCCAGACGGCGTGCTCACGGGAGGAGCCGGTGCCGAACTCCGGGCCGGCCACCAGGACCGTGGCGCCCTGCCGCTCGGGCTGGTTGAGGATGAACGACTCGTCCTTGCGCCAGGCCTCGAAAAGGCCGCCCTCGAAACCGGAACGGGTGACCTTCTTGAGCCAGTGGGCCGGGATGATCTGGTCGGTGTCCACGTTCGAGCGCCGCAGCGGAACGGCCCGGCCGGTGTGGGTGGTGAACTTCTCCATGGTTCTCAGGCCTCCACAGCCACGTTGGTGTCCGCCAGGTCGGAGGGCAGATCGGACGGTGCGGCCAGACGGCCCAGGACGGCGGTCGCGGCGGCGACCTGCGGGGACACCAGGTGGGTCCGGCCACCCTTGCCCTGCCGGCCCTCGAAGTTGCGGTTCGAGGTGGAGGCGCAGCGCTCCCCGGGGGCGAGCTGGTCGGGGTTCATGCCCAGGCACATCGAGCAGCCCGCGTGGCGCCACTCGGCGCCGGCCGCGGTGAACACCTTGTCCAGGCCCTCCTCCACGGCTTGCAGGGCGACCCGGACGGAGCCGGGGACGACGAGCATCCGTACGCCGTCGGCGATCCGGCGGCCCTCCACGACGGCGGCGGCGGCGCGCAGGTCCTCGATCCGGCCGTTGGTGCAGGAGCCGACGAAGACGGCGTCGACGGTGACCTCGCGCAGCGGGGTGCCGGCCTCCAGGCCCATGTAGGCGAGGGCGTTCTCGGCGGCCGCGCGCTCCTGCGGGTCGGCGAAGGAGGCCGGGTCCGGCACGTCAGAGCCCAGCGGGGCACCCTGGCCGGGGTTGGTGCCCCAGGTGACGAACGGGGTCAGCGCGGCCGCGTCGACGAAGATCTCGTGGTCGAAGACCGCGTCCTCGTCGGTGCCCAGGGTCGACCAGTACGCGACGGCGGCGTCCCAGTCCTCGCCCTGCGGGGCGTGCGGACGGCCCTTGAGGTAGCCGAAGGTGGTCTCGTCCGGGGCGATCATGCCCGCCCGGGCGCCGGCCTCGATGGACATGTTGCAGATGGTCATCCGGGCCTCCATGGACAGGCCCCGGATCGCCGAACCGCGGTACTCCAGGACGTATCCCTGGCCGCCGCCGGTGCCGATCTTGGCAATCACGGCCAGGATCAGGTCCTTGGCGGTGACGCCCTCGGGCAGCTCGCCCTCGACCGTGACGGCCATGGTCCGGAACGGCGCCAGCGGCAGCGTCTGGGTGGCCAGCACGTGCTCGACCTGGCTGGTGCCGATGCCGAACGCCAGTGCGCCGAACGCGCCGTGGGTCGAGGTGTGGGAGTCGCCGCAGACCACGGTCATGCCGGGCTGGGTCAGGCCCAGCTGCGGGCCGACCACGTGCACGACGCCCTGCTCGATGTCGCCGAGCGAGTGGATCCGGACACCGAACTCGGCGGCGTTGCGGCGCAGCGTCTCCAGCTGCACCTTGGACACCGGGTCGGCGATCGGCTTGTCGATGTCCACGGTGGGGGTGTTGTGATCCTCGGTGGCGATCGTCAGATCGGTGCGGCGGACCGTCCGGCCGGCCAGCCGCAGCCCGTCGAAGGCCTGCGGGCTGGTCACCTCGTGGAGCAGGTGGAGGTCGATGAAGAGCAGGTCGGGCTCTCCCTCCGCGCGCCGCACGACGTGGTCGTCCCAGACCTTCTCTGCGAGTGTCCGTCCCATCGGATTCCCTCCAGCCGGCCGCGTTGCCGGCCTTCTCGTGTCGTCGAGGTCGGAGCTCCCGCCGCCCTGTGGCGGGCGCGTTCTCGCGACCTGCACGCCGGATCGCTGTCCACGATGCGGACACTCTGGTGAGGTCGCATCCTGGATGCCTCCCGGGCTGCTGCATCCAGAGTGGCGCTTTTCCCGGAAGATTGAACTTGCGTCTCGCGGAATGAGACTGCAGTCTTAGCGCATGGACAACTCTAGCGGCGTCGGCGTTCTCGACAAGGCCGCTCTGGTGCTGAGCGCACTGGAGTCGGGCCCCGCCACGTTGGCGGGGCTGGTCGCCGCCACCGGTCTGGCGCGCCCCACGGCCCACCGGCTCGCCGTCGCACTCGAACACCACCGTCTGGTCACCAGGGACATGCAGGGGCGATTCATCCTCGGCCCCCGTCTGTCCGAACTCTCCGCCGCGGCGGGCGAGGACCGGCTGCTCGCCACCGCGGGCCCGGTTCTGACCCACCTGCGCGACGTCACCGGCGAGAGCGCACAGCTCTACCGCCGCCAGGGCGAGATGCGGATCTGCGTAGCCGCCGCCGAGCGGCTCTCCGGTCTGCGGGACACCGTCCCGGTCGGCAGCACCCTGCCGATGAAGGCCGGCTCGGCCGCCCAGGTCCTGCTGGCCTGGGAGGAGCCCGAGCGGCTGCACCGCGGCCTCCAGGGCGCCCGCTTCACCGCCACCGCGCTCAGCGGCGTCCGCCGCCGCGGCTGGGCCCAGTCGATCGGCGAGCGCGAGCCGGGCGTCGCGTCCGTCTCCGCTCCCGTGCGCGGCCCCTCCAACCGCGTGGTGGCCTCCGTCTCCGTCTCCGGCCCGATCGAGCGGCTGACCCGCCACCCGGGCCGCCTGCACGCCCAGGCCATCATCGAGGCCGCGAACCGGCTCACCGAGGCCCTCCGCCGCGGCTGACCGCCGCACCCGGAAAGGGCCCCGCGCAGCACCACCGCGCGGGGCCCTTCGGAATGCTCCGGGAAATGCAAAAAAGACCCCGGAAACCGGGGCCTTCCAATTTCTGGCTGGGGTACCAGGACTCGAACCTAGACTAAATGAACCAGAATCACTCGTGCTGCCAATTACACCATACCCCAACACAAAGCAAGCGCCGATGGGATAACCCACCGGCTTCATGCTCTGGAGTACCCCCGACCGGATTCGAACCGGCGCTACTGCCGTGAGAGGGCAGCGTGCTAGGCCGCTACACAACGGGGGCTTCCTGGCGATCCCTTGCGGGATCAGTACCCCCGACCGGATTCGAACCGGCGCTACTGCCGTGAGAGGGCAGCGTGCTAGGCCGCTACACAACGGGGGCTTTCCAGGTGATCCCTTGCGGGATCGGTACCCCCGACCGGATTCGAACCGGCGCTACTGCCGTGAGAGGGCAGCGTGCTAGGCCGCTACACAACGGGGGCTTGTTCTTCACTTGTACTGCTGGACTTGCGTACTGCGCTGGGGTACCAGGACTCGAACCTAGACTAAATGAACCAGAATCACTCGTGCTGCCAATTACACCATACCCCACCAGAGTTGAACCCCTGTCGGGGCCTTCTCAGGCGTTGCGCCTCTCGTTCGGGGCCGGGTGGAGGGTTTCGCTCCCTCGTCCGTTCCCTCCCGGGCGGCGCAGAAAGAACATTACCCGACGCCGGCCCCGGCTCCAAAATCGATAACCCCAGGCAGCGGCCGGGCGTCCTGGCAGTGACGTCCGGGCAGGCCGCGGGCCCGGCACGAGGCCGGGCCCGCGGCCTGCTCAGCGGCCCGCTCAGGCGGCCGGCAGGGCCTCCAGGGCGGAGTTCAGCCGGCGCAGCGTCTCGGGGCGACCGAGCAGCTCCATCGACTCGAACAGCGGCGGCGAGACCCGGCGGCCGGTGACGGCGACCCGCAGCGGCGTGAACGCGAACTTGGGCTTGATGCCCAGCCCGTCCACCAGCGCCTCGCGCAGCGCGGCCTGGATCGGCTCCGGGCTGAAGTCCGCGAGCGCCTCCAGCGCCTTGACGCTGGCCTCCAGCACCGGGCGGGCGTCGGCGGTCAGCGCCTTGGCGGCGTCGTCCGGGTCGACGGCGAAGTCGGCCGGGTCGACGAACAGGAAGCCGGCCATGTTCACGATCTCGCTCAGCACGACCATCCGCTCCTGGGTGAGCGGCGCGATCCTGGCGAGCAGGTCCAGCTGCTCGGCGGTCGGCTCGGCCGGCAGCAGCCCGGGTGCCTGGAGGTACGGCACCAGGCGGCGGACGAAGTCCTCCGGGGCCAGCTTGCGGACGTGCTCGGCGTTGATCGCCTCGCACTTCTTCAGGTCGAAGCGGGCCGGGTTGGCGTTCACCTTGGCGATGTCGAAGGCGGCGACCATCTCGTCGATGCCGAACAGGTCGCGGTCGTCGGCCAGCGACCAGCCCAGCAGGGAGAGGTAGTTGAGCAGGCCCTCGGGGATGAAGCCGCGCTCGCGGTACAGGTTGAGCGAGGCCTGCGGGTCGCGCTTGGAGAGCTTCTTGTTGCCCTCGCCCATCACGTACGGCAGGTGGCCGAAGCGCGGGGTGGTGCCGTCGCCGACGCCGATCTCGGCGAGCGCGGCGTACAGCGCGATCTGCCGCGGGGTGGAGGAGAGCAGGTCCTCGCCGCGCAGCACGTGGGTGATGCCCATCAGGGCGTCGTCCACCGGGTTGACCAAGGTGTACAGCGGGGCGCCGTTGGCCCGGACGATGCCGTAGTCCGGCACGTTCTCCGGCTCGAAGGTGAGCGTGCCGCGCACCAGGTCGTCGAAGCTGAGGGTGCGGTCGGGCATCCGGAAACGCAGGATCGGCTCGCGCTTCTCCAGCTTGTAGACGGCGACCTGCTCGTCCGTCAGCTCGCGGCAGTGGCCGTCGTAGCCGGAGGGCTTGCCGGCGGCGCGGGCGGCCTCGCGGCGGGCGTCCAGCTCCTCGGTGCTGCAGTAGCAGTGGTAGGCGTGGCCGGCCTCGTGCAGGCGGCGGGCGACGTCGGCGTAGATGTCCATCCGCTGGGACTGGCGGTACGGCTCGTGCGGGCCGCCGACCTCCGGGCCCTCGTCCCAGTCGAAGCCGAGCCAGCGCATCGCGTCGAGCAGCTGGTCGTACGACTCCTCGGAGTCGCGGGCCGAGTCGGTGTCCTCGATCCGGAAGACCAGCGTGCCGCCGTTGTGGCGGGCGTAGGCCCAGTTGAAGAGGGCCGTGCGGACCAGGCCCACGTGCGGGTTCCCGGTCGGGGACGGACAGAAACGAACCCGGACGGCCGGGTTGCCCGCGGCGGAGCCGCTGAGCTTTTCACTAGCCACGCTTGATCACCTTGTTGGTGAGAGTGCCGATGCCTTCGATGGAGACGGCGACCTCGTCGCCGACGTTGAGCGGGCCCACCCCTGCGGGCGTGCCGGTGAGGATGACGTCGCCGGGCAGCAGCGTCATGGCCTCGGAGATGTGGACGATCAGCTCGGCGACCGAGCGGACCATCTGGGAGGTGCGGCCGGCCTGCCGGAGCTCGCCGTTGACCGTGCAGGTGACGGCGAGGTCGGCCGGGTCCAGATCGGTCTCGATCCACGGGCCCAGCGGGCAGGAGGTGTCGAAGCCCTTGGCCCGGGCCCACTGGCCCTCGCGCTTCTGCACGTCCCGGGCGGTGACGTCGTTGGCGCAGGTGTAGCCGAGGATCACCTCGGGCACCCGGTCCAGCGGCACCTCGCGGCACATCCGGCCGATCACCACGGCGAGTTCGGCCTCGTGCTGGACGTCCGAGGAGAACGGCGGGTAGGCGATGTTCTCGGTCGGGCCGATCACCGAGGTGGACGGCTTGAAGAAGGTGAGCGGCACGTCCGGGACGTCGTTGCCCAGCTCGGCGGCGTGCGCCGCGAAGTTGCGGCCGACCGCCACGATCTTGTTGGGGAGCATCGGGCTGAGCAGCCGGACGTCCTGGAAGCGGTAACTCTCGCCGGTCGGCTGGGGCTGGCCGAACGGGTGGCCGGCCAGCGCGTGGACGACCAGCGAGTCGGGCTGGGAAGGGTCGCCCTCCACCACGCCGAAGGAGACGCTGCCGGCGGCAGGGCTCCCCTCCCGGACGGAAAACCTGGCAATGCGCACGGCTGGGATACCCCTCGCTTCGTCGACCGCCCGGGGCGCGCCCGGGCGCTGGTGGGCGCCTCGCCCACGGTGGGCGCGGCCCCGTCAATCGTCGTCCAGGCTATCGCGTGGGGCCCCGGCTGACCGCTTTGCCCCTGTTCAGCGCGGTTGGGCCGCGAGCCCCGGCAACCGCCCGGGAACGCCGCAGGGCGCCGCGACCGCCCTCGGTGGCACGGCCGCGACGCCCGGTCGGAGCGGGGGTCGGGTCAGTCCTGCACGACGACGGGCGCCGGGGCGACCATCAGCTGGGTGCGGCGCGGGTTGGCGGTGCTGGCCGGCAGCTCGGTGCCGTAGGTGACGGCGTCCTCGGGCTTGCGGGCACCCGGGATCGTGCTGAAGTCCGCGACCGAGGCCAGCGTCGTCCGGCGCGGGTTCGCCGTGGAGCGGCAGGGCAGCGTGGACTTGGTGGCCTTCTTCGCCTGGGACATCGAGAGCACCTCGTGGTCGCGGCCGGGCGGATCGCGGCGGATCGTCACCGGCCTGAGTGATTCCGAATGATTCGGAGGGGTTCTGGGCAGGCTGATCGGGGCCGTGCTCCGGAGACAGCCAGGTTACGAGATCTCATTCCACAGGGGCCGTGACCAAAGCTACACATTAGACTGTGATTTTGCTCACAAATTCATGAGCGAATTGCAGATATCCGACATATCGCCGCAACGGGATTTTCCGGCATATCTCCGATAACGGTCATTCCGGAAGGTCCGCGACTCTTTTCGATCTCGGGCCGGGTTGGCATGTATCCGGCGAGTGTCCGAAAAATGCGGTATTCCGGTCCTGTTACGGCACAGTCAGTGAAGTCACGCACGCGTTCGGTAGCGCCGCGCGGCGTGTCCTGGCGGCCCTTGTTGGGATTCCCCGGCTGTGCTGGAATGCCACGGACCGTGGGTAGGGAGAAGTCCACCCCGGCGACGCGCTCACCCGGACCAGCCGGGGAGCGGAAGGAAACTCGACACCGTCCGGTCCGCGGCGACGCGGCGGGACGCCCGGTCCAGAGGTTGCGACGCCAGTGCAGGGACGTTTCAAAAGGGGTAGCGGCGGCGCGGGTAACCCGGAGTCGCACGAGCCCGTGGCAGCCCCCCAGCAGGCGGCGGCCCCCGGCGGCCCGCCCGAGCCGGTGATCCCCGAGGCCCCCGGCCACCCGGAGGACGACGGCCAGGAACGGAAGTCCGCCCGGGACAAGCTCCGGACCACCCTGACCAGGCGGCGGGCCACCGGTCTGAGCCGGCTCGCGATGCGCAACTGGCGCATCCGGACCCGACTGATCGCCCTGCTCGCCCTGCCCGTCCTGGTCTCCCTGGTCCTCGGTGGCCTGCGGATCCAGGCCTCGATGCAGAACTCGCAGCAGCTCTCCCAGATGGCCAACCTGTCCGACCTGGCCAAGAAGGCGACCAACCTCGCGGACGCCCTGCAGACCGAGCGCGACATCAGCGCCGGCTACATCACCGCGCGCCCCAACGACCCGCTCGACGACGACATCGCCACCGCCCGCAGGGCCACCGACGACCTGAGCCGCACCTTCACCGCGTCCTCGGACAAGTTCGAGAACCTCGAGCTCTCGGGCGGGAAGGCGCTGCTGTTCCAGATCCGCAGGGACCTGAACTCGATCTCGGACGCGCGCAACACGCCGTACCAGAACAACCAGAACATCCAGTCGACGATCACCGCCTACGACGTGATCATCCGCGACCTGCTGGCCATCACCCAGGACATCGCGCTCGCGTCGAACAACAAGGACCTGCTCGTCGCGACCCGCTCGCTGCAGCAGTTCTCGCTGGCCAAGAACGCCACCTCGCAGCAGCGCGCCCTGATCGGCGCCGCACTCGCCAACCCCAAGGGCCCCGACCTCAGCCCCAGCGACGAGTCCTTCGGCATCCGCCTGCGCACCTCGTACGACAACTCGCTCACCAGCTTCAACAACATCTACACCGCGCACGACCTGGACAACCTGCGCGGCCAGCTCAGCTACAACTCGGTGATCGCCGACGCCGACCGGTACGCGCGCTCGATCCTCCAGCCGAGCGGCATCCACCAGACCGACCCGGTGACCTACAAGGACTGGTACGAGAAGGCCAGCGCCAAGATCACCGCCGAGCGCCGGATCGAGTCCAAGCTCATCGAGGACCTCGACGGCAAGGCCCAGGACCTCCAGTCCCAGGCCGACACCGAGGCCATCATCATCGGTGCCGCCATCGCCCTGGTGCTGCTCGTCGCCCTCGGTGGCGCCGGTCTGATCGCCCGCTCGATGGTGCGCTCGCTGACCCGTCTGCAGGCCGCGGCCGAGGACGTCGCCGAGCGCCGCCTGCCCGAGCTGGTCAAGACCCTCTCCGAGAGCGACCCGCACGACGTCGACACGACGGTCGAACCGGTGGCCGTCGACTCCACCGACGAGATCGGCCACGTGGCGCACGCCTTCGACATGGTGCACAGCGAGGCCGTCCGCCTCGCCGCCGAGCAGGCCCTCCTGCGCGGCAACATCAACGCGATGTTCACCAACCTCTCGCGCCGCAGCCAGGGCCTCATCCAGCGCCAGCTGTCGCTCATCTCCGAACTGGAGAGCCGCGAGGCCGACCCGGACCAGCTGGCCAACCTCTTCAAGCTGGACCACCTCGCGACCCGCATGCGCCGCAACGGCGAGAACCTCCTCGTCCTCGCCGGTGAGGACCCGGGCCGCCGCTGGACCAGGCCCGTCCCGCTGGTCGACGTGCTCCGCGCCGCCGCCTCCGAGGTGGAGCAGTACGAGCGCATCGAACTCGCCGCCGTGCCGTCGGCCGAGGTCGCCGGCCGCGTCGTCAACGACCTCGTCCACCTGCTCGCCGAGCTGCTGGAGAACGCCACCTCGTTCTCCAGCCCGCAGACCCGCGTCCGGGTCACCGGCCACGCGCTGCCCGACGGCCGCGTCCTGGTCGAGATCCACGACACCGGCATCGGCCTGAGCCCCGACGACCTCGCCGACATCAACGAGCGCCTCGCCAACCCGCCGACGGTGGACGTCTCGGTCTCCCGCCGCATGGGCCTCTTCGTGGTCGGCCGCCTGTCCCTGCGACACGGCATCCGCATCCAGCTGCGCCCCAGCGACTCCGGCGGCACCACCGCGCTGGTCATGCTCCCGGTGGACGTCACCAACTCCGCCGACCGCCGCGGCGCTGGCCGGCCCGGCCCGGCCCAGGCCAAGCAGCAGCGCGGAGTCGCCCCGACGCCGCGCCAGCAGCGCCAGGTGCCGCCCGGCCAGGGCGGCCCGGCCGCGCTCGGCCAGGGCCCGGCCGGCGGTGCCCCGCAGGGCGGCCGACCGCAGCTCGGCCAGGGCGGCCCCGGTGCTCCGACCGGACCGAACGCTCCGGGTGCTCCGGGTGCTCCGGGTGCTCCGACCGGACCGGGTGCACCTGCCGCGTCCGGCGGCCGGGCCGGAGGCCTGCCGACCCGCCAGGTCGGCCAGTCGCTGCGCGAGAACCCCGGCCAGCCGGGCCAGCCAGGCCCGGGCCAGCAGCCCCAGGGACCCCAGGGACCGGGCCGGCAAGCCCCGCAGCCCCAGGGCCAGAAGCCGGCCCAGCAGGCCCCGCAGGCCCCGCAGGCCCAGCAGTCCCCGCAGCCCCAGCAGTCCCCGCAGGGCGGCCTGCCGCAGCGCGGCCCGAACCGGCCGGGCCCGGCGCAGGGCGGCCTCGGCGGCCTGCCCCGCCGCGGCCAGCAGCAGCCCGCCCAGGGCCGCCCCGGTCAGCAGCAGCCCGCCCAGGGCCGCCCCGGCCAGGAACGGCCGCGCCCGGGTGGCGAGTTCGACGGCGGTCCGGGCCCCCGGACCGGCGAGCAGCCGCAGCACGGTCGGCCGGGCCGGCCGGGCGGCGCTCCGCAGCAGCAGGGCGGCGGCGCCCGCCCGGGCAACCGCCCGCAGGAGGGCCTGCCGCAGCGCCGGCCGGCCCCGCAGGGCCAGGGCGGCCCCGGTCAGGGCGGCCCGCAGGGCCAGCCCGGTCCGCAGGGCCAGCGCCGTCCGCAGCGCCCCGGCCCGGACGCGCCGCAGCGCGACCGCCAGCCGCAACTGCCGCCGCAGCAGCAGGCCCAGCCGCTGCCGTCGGCCGAGCCGGCACCGGTGGAGAGCACCCAGCAGTTCGCCCGGCCGCGCTTCGAGGCCAGTCAGATCGACCCGCGTGACCCGCTGGGCCTCGGTCTGGTGGAGCCGGTGCTGCCGAGCGTGCCCAACCCGGCGCGTCCGGAGCCGGTCCGTCAGGAGCAGGCCCGGCCCGAGCCGGTGCGCCAGGAGCAGGCCCGGCCGGAGCCGATGGCGCTGCCGACCGGCCCGTCCGGGGGTGCGGCCGAGCAGCCGTGGTACCCGCAGGAGGGCGGGCAGGAGGCGCGGCCGCGGACGTACCAGCCGCGCCGGCCCGGCACCTCGGCGCCGGAGTTCCAGCCGTCCGACCCGCAGGGCCGACAGGGCCGGCCGGCCCAGGCCCCGCAGCCCCAGGCTCCGCAGCAGGCCGCGCAGGCTCAGGCCCCCCAGGCCCCGCAGTCCCAGGCCCCGCAGCAGGGTCAGCAGCAGCCGCGGCAGGGCCAGCAGCCGCAGCCCGGCCCCGGGGACGCCCCGTGGCGCCCGTCCGCGAACGACGAGCGCTGGCGCCGCGCCGAGCAGGTCCGCGAGCCCTCGACCAGCGGCGTCACGATGTCCGGTCTCCCCCGGCGGACCCCGCAGGCCAACCTGGTCTCCGGCACCGCCGAGGCCTCGCCGCTGACCGGTCCGCAGGTCTCCCGGGCCCCCGAAGAGGTCCGCGGCCGGCTGACCAACCTGCGCCGCGGCATCCAGCAGGGCCGCCGGGCCGGAGCCGAACAGGCCAACCAGCCGGGCTCCCAGCATGGTGCCCAGCAGCCCGGATTCGATAGTTTCGGTGGCCGGACCGACGGCAACGGCGCAGATCACCAGGAGCGTTGAGTTGAATCAGATGAGCCAGGCCGCACAGAACCTGAACTGGCTGATCACCAATTTCGTGGACAACACCCCCGGGGTGTCCCACACCGTGGTGGTCTCCGCCG